>JAHFUS010000006.1 GCA_023264975.1 Actinomycetes bacterium
TAGTAGGGGGCGACGGGCCGGCGGTGGGCGGCAGGCGGCTCGGCCAGCCACCCGGCGACGGCATCGGTAATCGGCAGGCCGCAGCGGTGCTCGGCGAACAGGAACTCGCCCGCCGTGTTGATCTCGAGGAACACGTACTCACCGTCCTCGGTCACCCGCAGGTCGACGGCGCCGTAGGCGAGGCCGAAGTGGGCCATGAGCCGGCGGAGTGCGTCGGCGACGTGGTCCGGTAGGTCCCACACGCTTGTCGCCGCCGTGGCGAGGGACACCCGGAAGTCGACCTCGTAGCCCGTGCCCCGGGAGTCGATGGCCATCGGGAAGATGTCGTCGCCGACGACCGTGATGCGCAGATCCGCCACCGCCGGGACGAACTCCTGGAAGATCACCGGGGCCAGGTGCAGGCCGTCCAGCATGGCGAGGTCGTCGGGCTTCACCAGCCTCGTTTCACGCCAGACCTGATGGGTGGCCGAGAAGATCTTGTAGATGGTCCTTCCGACGCCGTGGCGCCCGATGAAGGCCCTCGCCTCGTCGGCGTCGGACGTGAGCAAGGTGTCGGGCACCCGGAGCCCGAGCCGGCTGGCCACCGCCAGCTGGAGAGCCTTGCGGGACGCCACCTCGTCGCGGACCGGCTGGTTCATCCACGGGCACGCCAGCAGCTCCCACAGGCCGTACAGCGCCTCGTGCCATTCCCCATGGGCGAAGCCCCGGGCATCCGCGTCGGTGATCGCGTCCAGACCGACAAATTGGGGCCGCCTCCACCACACGGCCGTGGCGTGGCTCAGGTCGATGGGGCCGGCGGTGGCATGGGCGATGCGGGCCCGCGGTGAGGCGGGCACGCGGTAGTCGACCGAGAGCGTGGCCGTCGCCGGGAGGTCGGCGAGGTCGAACAGGAAGGTGTCCGCCCCGCGGGAGGCGAGCGCCTCCAGGACCCGCACGGCGTGCGGGTCCTGGAGGTGCGAGATGACGACGATCACCCGCGGTGGCGGGCGTTCACGAAAGGCCGAGCTCGGAGAGAGCGGCTAGAAGCTGCTGGTACCGGCCGAGCAGCGCGGCCTGGTCGCCCTCGAGCTGGGCCAGCGCCTCCGCGACCCCGGCCAGCTCGGCCTGCAACTCGTCCAACGGCTGCGCGTCGCCTGCGCCGGCCATCGGCTGGTGCGGGGTGCGCAGGGCAAAGGGCAACACACCGCCCGGGGCCGGGTTCATGAACACGTTCCCGCCCATCGGCGGCTGCAGCCCTTCGGCGAACGTAACCGGCGGCTCCGCCCGCTCCTTGATCGTCTCGGGGGCGCGCTCCTTGATGGTCTCCGGCACCCGCTCCTTGGTCGTCTCGGGGATCCGCTCCTTCACGGTCTCCGGCGAGCGCTCCTTGATCGTCTCGGGGGCGCGCTCCTTGATCGTCTCCGGCGCGACCTCCTTGATCGTCTCCGGCGCGACCTCCTTGATCGTCTCGATCACCGGCTTCGGGGGGCACATGGTGTTGGCCGTGGCGATGTCGCCGGGGCTGAGGCCGTCCCGCTGGCCGATGACGGCGCCGGGACTGACCGGGGTGATCGTCTCGGCCGTCCCTGTCGAGAAGGCGGTGCGGGGGTAGTGCATGATCGAGCCGTAGTCGTAGGGGCCGACGTCGGTGCCGTCGGTGATGTGCTGGTCGAAGTTGTGCTCGTAGCCGGCCTGGATGTTGGCCCAGTTGATCGTGACGAAGGCATCCCGGTCCTCCCGGGACTGCTCGTGCCAGATGCCGACCACGTGGCCGATCTCGTGGATCGTGTTGCCGGTCGTGCAGCCGGGGGCGAGGTTCACGAACTGCTGGCCGCCCCGCCGGCCGACCGAGGAGGAGCATCCGCTGGAGGGGCGGAATGTCACCCAGTCCGGGTACTGCGCGGCGTTGGCCGCCGTCCGCAGCACGAAGCGGAAGCCCGTGTTCGTGTGCCAGTGGGCGATGGCGTCGGTGACCCGGGCCTGGGTGGGCAGGGTCGGCTCGATGTCGTACGGGACGGTGCAGTTCGGCCACCGGTACTGGTCGCCGGTGATGAGGACGCCGGACTGGAGCTCGCCCCTCACCTCCGCCTTCAACAGCTCCGACTCACGCTCCACCTGCTCCGCCGTGCCGAGCACGATGTCGCCCTCGAACATGGCGTCGCCGTCGACCACCACGTACTGGACCGACCGGGCCCGGAACGTGTTGCCCGAGATGAACGCGGTCCGGATCTCGGGCGAGGACCGGAATTCCCCATCGGAACCATCGGAAGCCGGCGGCCGCTTGGCCGCCGGGGTCGGGCGCGAGGTCTTCTTCTCCGCAGCCAAGGTGGTCCACTCTCCCCGTTCTGGTCGACGTCGGCGGAGACCCTTGCCCAGCCGGTTGCCGGTGTCAACAGCGCGGCGGTGGGCCGGACGAGAATGTGCCCATGGACCGGTGGGCGGACGCGGTGACGCGGATAGGCGCGGACGACCCGGCGATGGCGGCCTTCACCGCGGTGGCGGGCCCGTGCACCCTCGTGCGCCGGCGCCACCCGGGCGGGCCCTTCGCCGCCCTGGCCCGGGCGATCCTCTACCAGCAGCTGGCCATCGGCGCGGCGGCGACCATCCACGGCCGTTTCGTCGCCCTGTACGGCGGCCACCCCACGCCGGAATCGGTGCTGACCACGCCCGACGGGGAGCTGCGGGCGGTGGGCCTCTCCGGGGCCAAGACCGCGTCCGTGAAGGACCTGGCCGCCAAGGTGCTCGACGGCAGCCTGCGTCTCGCCGCCCTCGGCCGGGTGGGCGACGACGAGCTGGTCGCCCGCCTGTGCGCCGTGCGGGGCATCGGGCCGTGGACGGCCGAGATGTTCCTCATGTTCCAGCTCAACCGGCCGGACGTGTGGCCGGTCGGTGATTTGGGCGTGCGGGCCGGCTACGCCCGCATCCACGGGCTGGCGGCGGTCCCGACGGAGCGGGAGCTGGTCGTTCTGGGGGACCGGTACCGGCCTTGGCGCTCGATCGCCGCCTGGTACTGCTGGAGGGCGATGGAGGCCGGGGTTTCCCCATCCCCCACAGGGTGGTAGGGCTACAGGGGTGATCGACGCGCGCCCGGCCTGCGGGACAACGGCGCCGGACGGGGATGGGGCCCCCGTCTCGGCGAGGAGGACGGGGTTGGGGCCCCGTCCGGGCGGACGGACATGACGGCGCCGGACGGGGATGGGGCCCCCGTCTCGGCGAGGAGGACGGGGTTGGGGCCCCGTCCGGGCGGACGGACATGACGGCGCCGGACGGGGATGGGGCCCCCGTCTCGGCGAGGAGGACGGGGTTGGGGCCCCGTCCGGGCGGACGGACATGACCATCGGTCGCATCGTCATCGACGGCATCCGCCCGAGCACCCCTGCTGGCTACCCGGCCAAGGCGGTGGTGGGTGAGGCGGTGCGTGTCTCGGCCGACATCTTCAAGGACGGCCACGATGTCCTCTCCGCCCAGGTGCGCTGGCGCCTGTCGGCCAACGACAAGTGGGCGGTGGCGCCCATGCGCGAGCTCGGGAACGACCGATGGGAGGCGGTGGTCGAGCCTTCCACTCTGGGCGCCCACGAGTTCGTGGTCGAGTCGTGGACCGACCTCTACGCCACCTGGCGCCATAAGGCCACCACCAAGCTGGCCGCCGGCCACGACATCGGCGTGGAGCTCGAGGAGGGTGCCCGGCTGTTCGAGGCCCGGGTGGCCACGGCGGCCCGGCCCGACCGAGGTCGGTACGGGGCCGTTGCCGCCGCCCTGCGGGACGGGAGTACCCCGGTCGCCCAGCGCATGGCCCCCGCCCTCGCCCATGAGGCGGCCGACCTCGTGGCCGGACCGGCCGGGTCGTCGGACCTCACCGCCTCGGGCCCCCACCCGTTGCGGGTCGACAGGGAACGGGCGCTCGTCGCCGCCTGGTACGAGCTGTTCCCCCGGTCGCACGGCGGGCTCCGGGGCGCCGCCGCCCGGCTGCCGGCCGTCGCCGAGATGGGCTTCGACATCGTCTACATCCCGCCCGTCCATCCCATCGGTCGCCAGTTCCGCAGGGGCCCGAACAACGTTGCCGTGGCCGGTCCCGACGACGTGGGCAGTCCTTGGGCCATCGGCGGTCCCGAGGGCGGCCACACCGCCATCCACCCCGACCTGGGCACGTTCGACGATTTCGCCGCCCTGGTATCCGCCGCCGAGGAGCTTGGCATGGAGATCGCCCTCGACTATGCCCTCCAGTGCTCGCCCGACCACCCCTGGGTCACCGAGCATCCCGGGTGGTTCAACCACCGGCCCGACGGCACCATCGCCTACGCCGAGAACCCGCCGAAGAAGTACCAGGACATCTACCCGATCAACTTCTGGCCGGCGGACGAGGCGGACCGGAAGGCGCTGTGGGAGGCGTGCCGGGAGATCGTGACGTTCTGGATCGGCAAGGGCGTGCGCGTGTTCCGGGTCGACAACCCCCACACCAAGCCGATCGCCTTCTGGGAGTGGATGATCCCGGCCGTTCAGGCCGCATACCCCGACGTGGTGTTCCTGGCCGAGGCCTTCACCCGACCCAAGGTCATGGCCAAGCTGGCCGAGGTGGGCTTCACCCAGGGCTACACGTATTTCACCTGGCGGACCGGGCGCATCGAGCTGGAGGAGTACCTCGTCGAGCTCGCCAAGGGCCCCACGGCCGACTACATGCGGCCGAACTTCTGGCCCAACACGCCCGACATCCTGGCCGGCCCGCTCCGCAACGGCCCGCCCGCCGCCTTCCGTCAGCGCCTCGTGCTGGCCGCCACCATGACGCCGTCGTACGGCATCTACAGCGGCTACGAGCTGTGCGAGAACCAGCCGGCGTCGGCGTCGAACGAGGAGTACCTGCATTCCGAGAAGTACGAGCTGAAGGACCGCGACTACGCCGACCCTGCCTCGCTCGCCCCGCTCATCACCCTGCTCAACGGGGCCCGCCGCCGGCACCCGGCACTTCAGCGCCTTCGGAACATAACCTTCCACGGTGCCGACAACCCCGACGTGATCGTGTACTCCAAGCACACCGACGACCGCGCCGACATCGTCCTCACCGTGGTCAACCTCGACCCGCACGTCACCGCCGTCGCGACACTCGACCTCGATCTGGCCGTCCTCGGGATCCCGTGGGACCAGCCGTACGAGGCGTTCGACGAGCTGTCGTTCCAGACCTTCACGTGGCAGGGCCGACATCCGTACGTGCGACTCGACCCCTTTGAGGCGGCGCACGTCCTCCACCTCAGGACGCACCGGTGAGGGCGATCGAGGGCACGTCCGACACCAGCTGGTTCCAGCGTGCGGTGTTCTACGAGGTGCTCGTCCGCGGCTTCTACGACGCCAACCACGACGGCACCGGCGACCTCGAGGGCCTCACCGAGAAGCTCGACTACATCGAGTGGCTCGGCATCGACTGCCTGTGGCTGCTGCCCTTCTACCAGTCGCCGCTGCGCGATGGCGGCTACGACATCTCCGACTTCTTCACGATCCTGCCCGAGTACGGCGACCTGGCCGACGCCGTGGGGCTGGTGGAGGAGGCCCACCGGCGGGGCATCCGGATAATCGCCGATCTGGTCATGAACCACACCAGTGACGCCCACCCTTGGTTCCAGGAGTCCCGCCAGGACCGCGCCAACCCCAAAGCCGACTGGTACGTGTGGAGCGACGACCCCGAGCGGTGGTCGGAGGCCCGCATCATCTTCGTCGATACGGAGCATTCGAACTGGACGTGGGACCCGGTGCGGCAGCAGTACTACTGGCATCGGTTCTTCTCCCATCAGCCGGACCTCAACTTCGACAACCCCGACGTCCAGCGGGCCATGATCGACGTGGTGCGGTTCTGGCTCGACATCGGCCTCGACGGCTTCCGGCTCGACGCCGTGCCCTACCTGTACGAGCGGGACGGCACCAACGGCGAGAACCTGCCCGAGACGCACGACTACCTGAAGCTGCTGCGCAAGGAGGTCGACGCCTCGTTTCCCGGCAAGGTGCTGCTGGCCGAGGCCAACCAGTGGCCGGCGGACGTCGTCGACTATTTCGGGGACGGCGACGAGTGCCATATGTGCTTCCACTTCCCGCTCATGCCACGCATGTTCATGGCCATCCGGCGCGAGCAGCGCTATCCGATCACCGAGATCCTCGCCCAGACGCCGGAGATCCCCGCCGGGTGCCAGTGGGCCATCTTCCTGCGTAACCACGACGAGCTGACCCTCGAGATGGTCACCGACGAAGAGCGCGACTACATGTACGCCGAATACGCCAAGGACCCCCGCATGAAGCGCAACGTGGGGATCAGCCGGCGCCTCGCCCCGTTGGTCGACAACGACCGCCGGGTAGCCGAACTGCTGCACGCAATGCTGTTCTCGATGCCGGGCAGCCCGATCCTCTATTACGGCGACGAGGTCGGTATGGGCGACAACATCTACCTGGGTGACCGCGACGGCGTACGCACGCCCATGCAGTGGACGCCCGACCGCAACGGCGGCTTTTCCAAGGCCGACTTCGCCCAGCTGTACCTACCGCCGTTGATGGACCCGGTGTACGGGTATCAGGCGGTGAACGTGGAGGCGGAGCAGCGCAATCCCAGCTCGCAGCTCCACTGGACCCGCCGCATGCTGGAGGTCCGCCGCCAGCACCCGCTTTTCGGCACCGGGTCGTTCGAGGTCGTGCCCACCGAAAACCCATCGGTGCTGGCCTTCCTGCGGTGCCAGGACAACGACCTCGTGTTGTGCGTCAACAACCTGTCGCGCTTCGCGCAGCCGGCCGAACTGCCTCTCCAGCGCCACGCCGGCAAGACGCCGATCGAGCTGATGGGCCGGGTCCCGTTCCCGAAGGTGGGCGAGCTGCCGTACTTCATAACCCTGAATCCGTACTCCTTCTACTGGTTCCAACTGGTGGACATGTGATGACACCGGCAGCGAGCGACACCACCTTCACGGCGACCCTCGAGGCGCTGCTCCCGGGCTACCTCGGCCGCCAGCGGTGGTACGCCGGGGCGGCGCCCAGCTCGGTCGAGGTGGTCGCCTCCGAGACGCTTGCGCCGGGGCTGGAGTGGCTCCTGGCCGAGGCAGGTGGCGCCTGCTACCAGGTGATCGTGGGCCTCCGTCCGGCCGGCGCCGTGCCCGACCTCCTCAGCGCCAACGACCAGGCGGTCATCGGCGTGGTGGGCGACGAGATCGCTATCGACGCGACCTTCGATCCCGACTACGCCAAGACACTGCTCGGCCTGGTCGCCCCCGGCGAGGACGGCTCGCTGGTGCGGCCCATGGGGGCCGAGCAGTCGAACACATCGCTGGTGATCGACGACCGTCTCGTGCTCAAGGTGTTCCGTCGCCTCCACGGCGGCGCCAACCCCGACGTCGAGATGCCCACCGCCCTCGCCGCCCGCGGCTTCGCCCACGTGGCTGCCCCGGTGGGCGTATGGCAGCGCGACGGCGTCGACCTGGCCGTGTGCGTGCAGTACCTGGCAGGCGGCGCCGAGGGGTGGGCACTCGCCCTCACTTCTCTGCGCGACCTGTACGCGACGGGAGTCGACGACCCTGCCGCCGCCGGCGGCGACTTCGGCGCAGAGGCCTCCCGTCTGGGCGAGGTCACGGCCGGGCTGCACCTCGCCCTGGCTGACGCTTTCGGCACGTCACCGGGCGACGCGGCGGCGTGGGCGGCGGGCGTGGAGGCCCAGATGAGCCGACTCGCCGCCGACGACGCCGACACCGTGAGGGCCAAGGAGTTCGTCGAGCGTCAGCGCGACGTCGAGCGCCCGGGCTCGTCCATCCGGGTGCACGGGGACTACCACCTGGGCCAGGTGATGCGCACCGACGCCGGGTGGTTCGTGCTCGACTTCGAGGGCGAGCCCGCCCGTTCCCTGGAGGAGCGCCGCCGGCCGTCGTCCCCCTTCAAGGACGTGGCCGGGATGCTGCGGTCGTTCCAGTACGCAGCTGCCGTCGCCCTCTCCGAGCGGGACGAGGCGGAGCAGGAGCGCCTCCGGCCGGTGGCCGAGGCGTGGGAGAACCGCAACCGCCTGGCGTTCCTGCGTGGCTACCTCGGCACCGACGGCATCGACGCCCTGCTGCCGGAACCGGGTGCCGAACGGACCGCCGTACTGGCCGCCTTCGAGCTCGACAAGGCCGTCTACGAGGTTCTCTACGAACGCGCGCATCGCCCGGGGTGGCTCGACATCCCCCTCCGTGCCGTCACGAGGCTGCTCGATGCGCAGGAATGAGGAGAAGGTCGTGCCCCTGAAGACCCGTAGCCCGCTCGACGACCAGCTCGACCGACTGACCGAGGGAACGCTGAGTGACCCCCACCAGGTGCTCGGTCCCCACGACGGGGTCGTGCGGGCGTGGCGTCCCGGCGCGACCGGTATGCGGCTGTTGCCGGAGGGCGGCGCGGCGGTCGAGATGACCGTGCTCCGCCCGGCTGGGGTGTTCGAGGCGCCGGCCGCGGCCGACGCCGGCCCCTACCGTCTCGAGGCCCGCTACGAAGGCGGCGGCACGTACGTCTACGACGACCCTTACCGGTTGTGGCCGACGCTGGGTGACGTCGACCTGCACCTGTTCGGTGAGGGCCGCCACCGCCACCTGTGGCGGGCCCTGGGCGCCCACGTCCGCACCCACGAAGGGGCGCACGGCACCGCCTTCGCGGTGTGGGCGCCGAGCGCACGGTCGGTACGGGTGGTGGGGAACTTCAACCAATGGGACGGCCGTACACACCCCATGCGCTCGCTCGGCTCGTCCGGTGTCTGGGAGCTGTTCATCCCCGAGATCGGAAGGGAGGACCTGTACAAGTTCGAGATCCTCACTGCGGCCGGCCACCTGACGCTGAAGGCCGATCCGATGGCATTCCGGGCCCAGCATCCGGCGCACGGCACGGCCAGCATGGTCGCCGAGTCGGACTATCAATGGACCGACGACGGTTGGATGGCGTCGCGTGACTCGACCCAGAATGTCCACGCACCGATCTCGGTCTACGAGGTCCACATCGGCTCGTGGCGGAAGTCCGACGAGTACACCTACTACACGTACCGGGAGCTGGCCGAGCGCCTCCCCGACTACCTGGTCGAGATGGGCTTCACCCACGTGGAGTTCATGCCCGTGGCCGAGCACCCGTACGACCCGTCGTGGGGCTACCAGGTCACCTCGTACTACGCCCCCACCGCCCGCTTCGGAACGCCCGACGATTTCCGGTTCCTCGTCGACGCCCTCCACGCCAAGGGCATCGGGGTCCTGGTCGACTGGGTGCCTGCCCACTTCCCGAGCGACGAGTGGGCGCTGGCCCGCTTCGACGGAACCGCCCTGTACGAGCACGAGGACCCGCGCCAGGGCGCCCATCCCGATTGGGGCACCCTCGTGTTCAACATGGGCCGCAACGAGGTCCGCAACTTCCTCGTCGCCAACGCCCTGTTCTGGCTGGAGGAGTTCCACGTCGACGGCCTGCGGGTCGACGCGGTGGCGTCGATGCTCTACCTCGACTACTCCCGCAAGGAAGGCGAGTGGATCCCCAACAGGTTCGGGGGCCGCGAGAACCTGGAAGCGGTCGACTTCCTCAAGGAGCTCAATGAGGCCGTCTACGGAGCCCACCCCGGCGTGACGATGGTGGCCGAGGAGTCGACGGCGTGGCCGGCCGTGTCGCGCCCCACGTACGTGGGTGGTCTGGGCTTCGGCTTCAAGTGGAACATGGGCTGGATGCACGACACCCTCCAGTACTTCTCCAAGGATCCGGTGCACCGCCGCTTCCACCACAACGACCTCACCTTCGGGCTCCTCTACGCCTTTAGCGAGAACTTCGTGCTCCCTCTCAGCCACGACGAGGTGGTGCACGGCAAGGGCTCGCTGGTGTCGAGGATGCCGGGCGACAAGTGGCAGCGCCTGGCCAACCTGCGGGCCCTCTACGCCTGGATGTGGGCCCATCCGGGCAAGCAACTCCTGTTCATGGGCGGCGAGATCGCCCAGGAGCGGGAATGGGCCCACGACCGCGGCCTCGACTGGAACCTCCTGGACGACCCCGGCCACAAGGGCGTGCAGACGATGGTGGCCTCGCTCAACCGGGCCTACCGGGACCTGCCCCAGCTGTGGCAACGCGACGACATCCCTGACGGCTTCCGCTGGGTCGACGCCAGCGACGTGGAGAACAACGTGCTGTCGTTCCTCCGTATCGGCTCCGACGGCAGCCAGTTGGCGTGCGTTGCCAACCTGTCACCTGTCGTCCGCCACGCCTACCGGTCCGGCCTCCCCACCGGTGGCGACTGGCGGGAGGTCCTGAACACCGATGCCGTCGAGTTCGGCGGCAGCGGTGTCGGCAACGCGGGCACGGTGTACGCGGCCGACGCCTCGTGGCACGGCCTGCCCTTCTCGGCCGAGCTCACCCTCCCCCCGCTCGCCGTGCTCTGGCTCACCCCGTCGTCTGCAGGATCCCAGGGCTGAGCCGGGCCGGTACCGTCAGGGGTGATGGCCCCGAGCCTCGTCGTCCACACCCACTTATACCAACCGCCCCGGGAGAACCCGTGGACGGAGCAACTGGCGCGTGAGCCTTCGGCGGCGCCGTTCCACGACTGGAACGCGCGGATCGACGCCGAGTGCTACCGGCCCAACGGGGTGGCCCGCGTCTTCGACGACGCCGGCCGGGTGATCGACATCGTCAACAACTACGAGAACTTCTCGTTCGATGTCGGCCCGACGCTGCTGTCGTGGCTCGAGGTCCACGACTCTGAGACCTACGGCCGCATCCTGGCCGCCGACGCCCGCTCGAGCGGTGGCATGGCCCAGGGGTGGGGCCACATCATCCTCCCGCTGGCCAACGAGCGGGACATGCGCACCCAGGTGCGTTGGGGCTTGATCGACTTCGAGCAGCGCTTCGGCCGCCCGGCCGAGGGCATGTGGCTGCCGGAGGCGGCGGTGGACGACCGGGTGCTGGCCGTGCTGGCGGAGCAGGGGGTGTCGTTCACCGTGCTCGCCCCGGGCCAGGCCCGCCGAGTGCGGCCTCTCGGCGGCGGCTCCCGCTCGTGGACGAGCGTGGAGGGCGGCGCCGTCGACACGTCCCGGCCGTACCGGTGGCTGCACCCCGACGGCTCGGGCCTGGGCGTCGACATCGTGTTCTACGACGGCGGCCTGTCCCACGCCATCGCCTTCGAGCTGGCCGGGCTGTCGAGCCAGGCGCTGCTCGACCGGGTCACAGACGGGCCCGGCGAGGGACTGGTGACCATCGCGGCCGACGGGGAGACGTTCGGCCACCACCAGCCGTGGGGTGAGCGCCTGGCCGCCCATGCCCTGTCCGTCGAGGCCCCTGCCCGCGGTGTCGACGTGACCAACGTGGCCGCCTACTTGCGAACCGAGCGGCCGGCGTACGAGGTCGACGTGGCCCTGAGCTCGTGGTCGTGCGCTCACGGGGTGGGCCGCTGGAGCGAGGACTGCGGCTGCTCGACGGGAGGCCAGCCGGGGTGGCGGCAGCGCTGGCGGGCTCCCCTGCGGGCCGCCCTCGACGGTCTCCGGGATCGCCTGGCCGAGGTCTTCGAGCGGCGCGGCGCCGGCGTGATGCCCAACCCTTGGGCCGCTCGCGACGACTACCTCCGGGTGTTCCTCGGCACGACCAGCCGCGAGGAGTTCGCCGCCGAACACGTCAGCGGCGACGCCGTGGAGGCCTTCACACTGCTCGAGGCGCAGCGAAACGCCATGGCCATGTACACGTCGTGTGGCTGGTTCTTCAACGACCTGGCCGGTCTGGAGACGGTGCAGATCCTCCGGTACGCGGCACGGGTGATGGACCTGCTCGTTGAGCTGGGGGAGGACGCGGGCGAGGAGACGTTCCTCGACGTGCTCGCCAAGGCCGAGAGCAACGTCTCCGAGGAGGGGACGGGGCGTGACGTGTGGCACCGCCACGTCCTGCCGGCCCGTGTCGACGTCGACCGGGCGGTGGCCAACCTGGCGCTGGTCGAGCTGCTGGAGCATCGTCCGCCGGCGACCACCGTCGGGGCCTACGAGGTGAAGGTGTTCGACCACGTACGGTCGGACCGCGGAGGCGTCTCCCTGTGCTCCGGGCGGGTCGCCCTCACGCACGTTCGCACCGGTCGGCGCAGCGAGCACGTCTACGCCGCGCTGCACCTCGGCGCCCTCGAGGTCCTGGGGTCCACCCGGCGGGCCGACGCCGATGCCGACGCGGACGCCGCCGCCCTGGCCTTCCTGCGGGGCTCGTTCGACCACGGTGCCTCGGTGACCACCCTCCTGCGACTGTTGGGCGAGGGGTTCGGGCCCGGCGAGTTCGACCTCACGTCGGCCCTGCCCGACGCCGCGGAGCACATCGTGGAGGGCGCGGCCAGGACCCTGGCCGACCGCTTTGCCGCTGCCTACGAGCGGCTGTTCGACGACCACCGCAAGACCATCGACATCCTGGCCACGGCGAACTACCCCTTCCCCCCGGAGCTGCGGGCCCCGTCGGAGCTGGTGCTGGCCCGCCGTCTCGACGCCGAGGTCCTCGCCCAGCAGGGATCGGTGGAGCCCTCGGACTACCGGCGGGCGGTTGCCCTCGCCCGCGAGGCACGGGCCGCCGGCTTCGCCGTGGGAACGCCCCGCACGCGGGCCGTCGTGGGCCGGCTCCTCGAGGGGGCCACCGAGCAGGCCGTGCTTGGCGGGCCGAACGTCGCCCGCGGCATTGAGGCCGCCCTCGCCCTGCTCCAGATCGCCGACGACCTCGGCCTCGACGGTCCTTGGGAACGGGCCCAGGAGCTCGTGCACGGCTCGATGCGGAGCAGCGCCGCTCCGAGGACAGAGATGGCGCCCCTCGCTGCCGCCCTCGGCCTCGCCGTCCACTGAGCGTGCACGCCGGCCCACCGCCTCGTCGACGACCTCCCCACCGCCACCTCACCATCGACCCGGCCGCCGCCGACGCCCGGGCCATCGCCTGCTACGCCAAGATCGGCTTCCGCCGGCGCCGGCGGCTGGTCCGGGGTGGGCTCTCGATCCCGCGCTTCAGGTTCACCAGGTTGCGCCGCCAGATGTGGCGGAGCACCGGCGCCGCGACCACGGAGCCCGGCGCCCCCCCCATCCACCACGGGAACCGGAGCCGCTCGTCCCAGGTGAAGCGGGTGCGGCCGCCGCGTGCCCGCCGCACGGTGAAGCGGCCGGTGCCCTGTACGAGCCCCACGTGGCGGATGCCAATGGCCGTGCCCTCGGCCCACTCGGTGACCTCCATGCGGTCGGTGAGGCGGAAGGGCCCGACCCGGGTGTCGCACTCGAACGTGGTGCCGACACCCTCCCGCTTCGGCGACGTGTACCGGATGGCCACCGCGTCCTCCATCCAGGAGGTATGGGAGGCGATGTCTCGGACGGACGCCCAGACGTGCCGGGGGGAGGCGTCGATGACGGTGCTGACGCGAACCCGGCTCACTCGTCAGGGCCAACCGCCGCCGCATCACCGCTATTCCGCAGGTCCTCTGCCGCCGCTTCGGGGGCGACGACGTTCACCAGCACGCCGGTTCCGGCTTCGAAGCCGGCCGGCGTGGTGAGCCTCGGCACCACGTGGACGTGCCAATGGAACTGGCCCGCCGCCCGGTAGGGCGCGGAGTGGAAGACGAGGTTGTAGGCGACGTCGTCGACGCAGTCGCGCAGCCGGCGAAGCGCGGTGCGGACGGCGCGGCCCACGCCCAGCACGTCGGCTTCGGGCGCCCGGTCCATGTGCGGCCCGTGGCGGCGGGGCACGATCAGCATCTCGTACGGGCTGCCGCTCCAGAACGGGCAGACGACCGAGACGTCGTCGTCCGAGAGCACCGTGCGGTAGCCGTGGCTCTCCTCCGACGCCACCGTGGTGCAGAGCAGGCAGCTGCCCTCGAAGCGGGCGAACCCGGCCTGCTCGTCGGCCAGCTCGCGCGGCACGAAGGGCATCCCCAGGAGCTGCGCGTGCGGGTGCTTCACCGATGCGCCGGCGTCGCGTCCCCAGTTCACGATGACCTGGCTGTAGCGGAGGCCGTTCACCGAGGCGTGCTCCACCACCCGGGCCTGGATGGCCTTCATCACCAGGTCGACCTGCTCGTCGGGGAGGTCGGCCCACGAGGCTGCGTGCTCGGGCGAGAACACCAGGACCTCGTGGATGCCGCTCGCCTCGGCCTGGGTGAAGACGGGGCCGAGGTGCACGACGCGCATGCCGCCCGGGTTCTCGAAGGCCGGGTAGCGGTTGGGCACCACCCGTACCAGCCAGTCGCCGCTCGGGCCATATGTCACCAGGGCGGGAGGCGTCTCCTCCTCGTTGCCGGGACAGAAGGGGCAGGGGCGCCCGTCATCGCTGTGCGCCGGCGTGCTCCTGCGAAAGGCGCCGATGCGACCCGAGCGGTCGGTGCTGACCACCACCCACCGTCCGGTGAGCGGATCGAGGCGGAGTTGGCTCATGCCGGGGGTCGGCGGACACCGGACACGGCCGCAAGCTAGCGCGCCCCCGTTTCACCGCCGGGCCGGCGGTGCCCGGTAGGGTCCGACCTATGGGCCGGGGCAGCGACAAGACCATCTCCCGCTACCTGCGGCGTGAGGTGGCCGCCCACTCGTCCGCCCAGCGGGCCCGGCTGACCGCTGCGTCGGGCGGCTCCGTCCCTCGCACACAGGAGGAGCTGGCCCGGGTCCGCTCCATCACCCTCGACGACGTGGAGGACCCGGGGTCGATCATGCTGCGGCCGCCGTGGCCCACGGGCGACGGCCGCCGTGCCGTCAAGGCCCGCAAGGAGCTGGAGCGCCGCTACAAGCCGGTGCACTGGATCGTGCAGTCCGGCGTGCCGCTCGGGTCGTCGGTGGCAGACCTGGAACGGCTGGGCCGCATCGGCGCCCGGTGGCTCAAGGGTAGTGGCGTGCGGTCGGACGACGTGGTACTCAGCTTCCTGCCGGCCGGGCCGAACCTGGCCTACTGGCAGTTGGTGCTCGGGGCGCGCGAGTTCGGCGTCTCCGCCTTCCACGTCCCGCCGGTACCTCGCTTCGCCGACGCCGCCAAGCTGCTGCCCACCGTGGTTGTCGGGCGCCCGGCGGACCTGGCCCGCCTCCTCACCCTCGACGAGGACAGCGACCCCCGCACCGACTGGCGGTCGCGGGTGCGGATCGTCATCGCCGCCGGCCAGCCCCTCGACGACGGGCTGCGCTCCCGGTTGCAGGCGGTGCTGACGACCAAGGGCGCGGTCGTGCTGTGGGCATGGGCGGCGCCCGGCGTGCGGGCCATGTGGTGGGAGTGCAGGGGCGGCATCGACCTGCACACGTGGCCCGACGCCGAGGTCGTGCAGATCGTCGACCCCCTCTCCGGCACGGAAGCGCCGCCGGGAACCGACGGGGAGATCGTGTGGACGGCCCTCGGGTGGTTCGGATCGGCCCTCGTGCGCCTTCGCACCGGCGTGTTCGGCGCCCTCGACCCGGCGCCGTGCCCGGCGTGCGGCGACCCGGGCCCCCGGCTGCTGGTGAACACGGGTGAGCCGTCGTTCCTTCGCGTCCTCGATCGCAACCCCGGCGTTGCCGCCTGGCAGGCCGAGCTACGGGTGGTCGACGGGTACGAGGAGCTGCTCGTGTTCCTGTCGCCCAACCCCGGCGTCGTCCTGCCCCAGCTGCTGGCCGTGCTCGATGCCGACCTCGGCGCCACCCAGTACGTGGTGCTCGACCACAAGGCGCTCGACGTCCGCCTGGCCCAGCACGACGACAGCCGGGTGGTCGACCTCCGCCCGTAGGGCCGGCCGTCCGTCGGGTGCCCGGCATGTCACTGGTCAGTCGATCGGTACCGCGCCGGTACGTCCTCGCTGACCAGAGCGGCCCGCTGAAGGGCCCGGCCATGACGGCAGGGGAGCCGTACGCTGGAGGGGCCATGGCCGCTCCGCTCGCCTACCTAGACCACGCCGCCACCACGCCGCTGCGCCCCGAGGCGCTCGACGCCATGCTGCCGTTCCTCACCGAGCACTTCGGGAACCCGTCGGGTTCGCACGCGGTGTCGCGGGCGGCCCGGGCGGCGGTCGACGAGGCCCGGGTCACCGTGGCCGAGGCCCTCGGTTGCGACGCCGGCGAGGTGGTGTTCACCGGCGGCGGCACCGAGGCCGACAACCTGGCGCTTTCCGGGGTCGTGGCCAGGCGGGGCGGCACGGTGGTGTGCAGCGCGGTCGAGCACCACGCCGTGCTGCACGCCACGGCTGCGCTGGGCGGCCGGATGGTTGGCGTCGGCCCCGACGGCGTGATTGACCTCGACGCCCTCGCCGCTGCGCTCGACGACACCGTGTCGGTGGTGTCGGTGATGCTGGCCAACAACGAGGTGGGCGTGGTGCAGCCGCTGGCCGAGGTCGCCCGGGTGATGCGCCGGGCCGCGCCGGACGCCGTGCTGCACACCGACGCCGTGCAGGCCTTCCCGTGGCTCGACGTCGCCACCCTCGCCGGGCCGGCCGCCCTGGTGGCGGTTAGCGCCCACAAGTTCGGCGGCCCCAAGGGCGTCGGCGCCCTGGCGGTGCGGGCGGGCACCGAGGTGGAGCCCCTGCTGCACGGTGGTGGGCAGGAGCGCGACCGCCGCAGCGGCACCCACAATGTGGCCGGCATCGTGGGCATGGCGGCCGCCATGCGCGCCACCGTCACTGGTATGCAGGCCACCAACGCGCGGGTCGGGGCCCTGCGCGACCGCCTGGCCGACGGCCTGCTGGCGGCCGTGCCCGGCGCAGTGGAGACCGGCGTACGGGCCAACCGCATCGCCGGCTGCTGCCACCTGCGGTTCCCCGGCATCGAGAGCGAGGCCCTCCTCGTGCTGCTCGACGACGCCGGCCTGTGCGCGTCGGCCGGCTCCGCGTGCGCCAGCGGCGCCCTGGAGCCGTCCCACGTCCTCGCCGCCATGGGCGTGCCCCGGAGCGAGGCGCTGGCCAGCCTGCGGCTCTCGCTCGGCCTCACCACCACCGACGACGAGGTCGACCTGGCCCTCAAGATCATCCCCGAGGCCGTCGCCCGCTTGCGGGCCTGCGGGTGACCATGCGGGTGCTGGTGGCGATGTCGGGCGGGGTCGACTCGTCGGTGGCGGCCGCCCTGCTGCGGGACGCGGGCCACGACGTGGTAGGGGCCACCATGAAGTTGTGGGGCGGCGCCGGGGACTCCGGGTGCTGCTCGGTGGCCGACGTGGAGGACGCCCGCTGGGTCGCCCAGCAGCTCGGCCTCACCCACCACGTGTTCAACTTCACCGACGATTTCGAGACCCATGTGGTGGCGCCCTACGCAGCCGCCCACGCCGAGGGCCGCACGCCGAACCCGTGCATCGAGTGCAACCGCCACCTCAAGTTCGACCGCTTCCTCGACCGGGCGGTGAAGCTCGGCTTCGACGCCATCGCCACCGGCCACCACGCCCGGGTCACCTTTGACGGCGACCGCTTCGAGCTGCGCCGGGCAGTCGACGCGGCCAAGGACCAGTCCTACGTGCTGGCCATGCTCGGCCAGTCCCAGCTGGCTCGTCTCCTGCTCCCCGTCGGCGACCTCACGAAGGCCGAGGTACGGGCGCAAGCCGCCGCTCTCGGCCTGCGCACGGCGGCCAAGCCCGACAGCCAGGATGTCTGCTTCATCACGTCCACCGGCGGTCGTGCGGCCTTCCTCGGCCCCCGCATCCCGTTGCGGCCGGGCCGGGTGGTCGACGCCGGCGGTGTACAGGTGGGCACGGTGGCGGCGGTGGAGCTCGTCACCGTCGGCCAGCGCCGCGGCATGGGCAGCGGGGGCGGCGAGCGCCGCTACGCCGTGTCCGTCGACGTGGCCACCGCCACGGTGCTGGTGGGTACGCCCGCCGACCTGCTCGACAGGCGGGTCACCGTCGACCCGGACAGCGTGTCGTGGGTCGACGGCCCGGCGGCGCCGGGCACGCCCGTGCTGGTCCAGCCCAGCGCCCACGGGGTCCCCACGCCGGGCGTGTGGGAGGGCGGCTCGGTCGTCTGGGACGAGCCGCAGCGCCGGGTCGCCCCGGGCCAGACGGTGGCGCTCTACGACGGCGACCGCGTGCTCGGCGCCGGCCTCGCCGCCTCAGCGGTTATGGACGGGCTCGACACCGCTCTGCGGCGTTGAGCCCGTAAGGAACGGGGCCGGCGCCGTCGTCACCTGACGGTGAGGCCCCGCTTCTCCGCCTCGCGCAGTACGGCGCCGGGACGGGTGGGCGTGAACAGCAGGCGCGACGGCGACTTCGCCTCGCCCAGTTTCCCCCCCGGCTTGGCCTTGTTGAGCGGCACCTCCTCGGTCAGCGCCAGCTCGAGGGCGAGGCCTGGCGCCGTGTTCGTGAGGTCGAGGGCGGTCGTCGCCGCGTCGGCTGGGCCGAGTGACACGATGAGCTGCTTTCGGAACAGCACCGGGTCAGCGAGGGTGATCGGGTCGTGCAGCACGACGCCGGCCGGCACGAACACGAGCCACCGGCGGGAGAGGCCGTGCACGGCCCGCGCCAGCACGACGGCGAGAGGGGCACCGGCCGCGAGCACCAGCCCTCCCGTCACCCACTGCCGGGTGGCCACCAGCAGCAGGCCCACCACCGGCCCGGCGATACCGACGGCCCACACCACGGCCAGCACGCCGAGCAGCAGTGGGGCCGGTACCCGCAGGAGATAGCGCCGCTCGTTCGGGTAGGCGGGCCCGTTCACGAAGAGCGTGCCGATCTCGGGGAGGAACGCCAGGCCCGTGGCGAGGGTGGTGGTGCTGACCGCCAGGGGGGAGCCGAACCCGTCCAGGGCGGCGGCGACCGCCACCGCTGCGCCGGCCGGCGCCCAACAGCGCACGACCGTGAGGCTGATGGGATGGGGCACCAGGGTGGCGGCCAGCACGACCCCCCAGACGCCCCACAGGAGGACCGACGCGACGAGCTGCACCGGCCTGCTGCGGGGGTCGAGGGCGTCGCCCAGGGCCGGTCCGGTGGTGAAGGGAAGCACGGCCCAGGCGACTCGGAGGGCCCAGGGGAGGATGCGCGAGAGGCTCATGATCGACGGCGAACTCTGGCAGAGCCCGGCGGTGGGCGACAATCTCGGGCATGGCAGACGTGCGACTGGTGGATCTGGACGTGTTCAAGCGGTACAGCCTGGCCATCCGGCAGGAGTCCGCACCGGTGGACGAGCTGCTGGCCGTCCTCGATGCCACGCGTGCCCAGGTGGAGGCGGCCGGCCGGGCGCCGGCCCGTAGCCCCCGCCGCAAGCGGGCCGCGGCGCCGCCACCGGAGGACGACCTGGAGACCTGGGGTCAATGACCTGCTCCGGCAACCCGGCGGAGCGGGCGGACGAGCTGAGGGCGCAGATCGAGCACCACAACGTCCGGTACCACCAGCTCGACGACCCTGAGGTCGGTGACGCCGACTACGACGCCCTGGTCCGGGAGCTGGCGGTCATCGAGGAGACCCACCCGGACCTTGTGACGGCGGCGTCACCCACCCAGAAGGTGGGGGCGGCGCCGTCCACGCTGTTCGCCCCGGTTGAGCACCGGACCCGGATGATGTCGCTCGACAACGTCACGTCCCTCGAGGAACTGCTGGCGTGGGGCAAGCGCATGGAGCGCTTCATCTCGGGCGACGTCGACTTCGTGGCCGAGCTGAAGATCGACGGGGTGGCCATCTCGCTCCTCTACGAGCACGGCACCCTGGTGCGGGCCGCTACCAGGGGCGACGGCGGGGTGGGCGAGGACGTCACCGCCAACGTGGCCACCGTCTCCGTGGTGCCCGAGCGCCTGGCCCTCGACCCGCCGCCACCGTCACTCGAGGTGCGGGGCGAGGTCTACATGCCGACGTCGGCCTTCGAGGAGCTCAACAAGCGGCAGGCGGCCGAGGAGGGCCGGTTGTTCGCCAACCCCCGCAACGCGGCCGCCGGCTCGCTGCGCCAGAAGGACGCCCGCATCACGGCCGGCCGCCGGCTGGGGTTCTGGGTGTACCAGATCGGCCACGTGGAGAGCGGCCCCGCCTTCACCCGTCATGCCGGGACCCTGGAGTACCTGGGGGCCGCCGGCTTCCCGGTGAACCCCGAGGTGCGGGTGATGGGCACGCTCGACGACGTCCACGCGTTCTGCCGCCACTGGCAGCAGCACCGCCACGACCTCGACTACGAGATCGACGGCGTGGTGGTGAAGGTGGACGACCTGGCCCAGCGCAGCGAGCTGGGGGCGACCTCCAAGGCGCCCCGGTGGGCCATCGCCTACAAGTTCCCGCCCGAGGAGCGCACGACGCTCCTGAAGGACATCGAGGTCTCCATCGGGCCGTCGGGTCGGGCCACGCCGTTCGCCGTGCTGGAGCCCGTGTTCGTGGGCGGCTCCACCGTCGGCGTAGCCACCCTGCACAACGAGGACCAGGTCCGGCTGAAGGACGTGCGGGTGGGCGACACCGTCATCGTCCGCAAGGCGGGCGACGTGATCCCCGAGGTCGTCGGGCCCATGCTGTCGGTGCGGCCCGAGGGCCTGCCCGAGTGGCACTTCCCGCCCACCTGCCCGAGCTGCTCCAGCCCGCTGGTCCGCCTCGAAGGCGCCAGCGACACCTACTGCGTGAACGTCGACTGCCCGGCACGGGTGGCGCGGCGCATCGAGCACTTCGCGGCCCGGTTCGCCATGGACATCGAGGGCTTCGGCGAGAAGTCGGTGCTGCTCTTCATCAGCCGGGGCCTCCTGCGGGACGCGGCCGACATCTACACGATGGACCTCGAGGAGGTGCGGGCCATCGAGCGCTACGGCGACACCTCGGTGGCCAACCTGGCCCGGGCCATCGAGAGTTCCAAGCAGCGGCCGCTGGCCAACCTGCTGGCCGCCCTGGCCATCCCCCACCTCGGTGGGACCGGCTCGCAGGTGCTGGCCCGGGCCTTCGGCCACCTCGACCGGATCATGGCCGCCCCGGTGGAGGAGCTGGCCGCGGCCGAGGGCATCGGTCCCACCATCGCCGCCAGCGTGCGGGCCTTCTTCGACGACCAGCGCAACCAGGACCTGGTGGCGCGCCTGCGAGAGGCCGGTGTGAACTTCAACGGCCCTGCCGCCCCCGACCAGCCCCAGGTGCTGGCCGGGCTCGCCATCGTCGTCACCGGCACGCTGGAGCGCTGGTCCCGGGAGGCGGCCGAGGAGGCAGTCAAGGCCCGCGGCGGCAAGTCGCCCGGCAGTGTCTCCAAGAAGACCACGGCCGTCGTCGCCGGCGACGCTCCCGGCGCGGCCAAGATCACCAAGGCGGCGGCGCTCGGCGTCCGGGTCATCGATGAGGCCACCTTCGAGCAGCTCCTGGAGACGGGCGAGCTCCCGCCCCGCCCCGCCGTCGCGTCCGAACCGGCCGGTCCCGAGTGACGTCCGGTACCTAGGTCACCGAAAAATGGTGACCCGTGTACCCGGGGTCAGGAGACGTTGAAGCACCAGCGGAAGCTGCCGGGGTCTGCGCCCGGGTTGACGGCCTGGTCGAAGGCGATGACGGCGCAGGTGCGGCCGGGGGGCAGCTCGTCGATCTCCTTGCCGTCGGCCGGTGTGAACGAATAGCGGTTGAGGCCCTCGATCACGTCGAGCTGGTCGTTCGGGATGACGGTGCCGTTGATGGTCAGGGAGCCGGTGTACGCGGGGTCGAGCTCGACGAAGATCTCCGTCTGTCGGAGCTGGAGGCTGCCCGGCTCGGGCGACACCGTCCCGACCGCCCGCGGCCGCAGCCGGGGGTTGGGCGTGTCGTCGTGCATGATGAAAGCGACGACGAGGCCGCCGAAGGCGACGACCAGCAGTACGGACGACACCACGCGCCGGAACGTGAATATGCGGGCGGCGGCGGGGGGCACGGTCCCATTGTTGTCGAGCGGGGACGCACAGCGGCTGCAGCGCCGGTTGCGTCGCTTGTGCCCGCCGCGGTCGACCGGCCGCCGGGTGCCCCCCGCGGGTGTCCACGGAATCGGGTCGCCCAACCGCTAGCCTCGCACCGTGGCCACGTCGAGCATGGCCGACCACGTCGGTCGCGTCCTCGGGGGGCGCTACCGTCTCCTGACCCCGATCGGAACAGGCGCGTCCGCGCAGGTCTTCCTGGCCGAGGACGTCACGTTGCGCAGGCAGGTGGCGGTGAAGGTCCTCCACCCCGCACTTGCCGAGGACGAGTCCTTCCTGCGCCGCTTCCGGGCCGAGGCACAGCAGGCGGCCGCCCTCAACCACCCCAACGCCATGAGGGTGTTCGACTGGGGCGAGTCGCCCGACGGGCCCTTTCTCGTCCTCGAGCACCTGGGCGGGGGCAGCCTGCGCGACCTGCTCGACAGCGGGAACCTGCTGTCGCCGTCACAGGCCCTCCTCGTGGGCCTGGAGGCGGCCAGAGGCCTCGACTACGCCCATCGCCGGGGTCTGGTCCACCGTGACATCAAGCCCGCCAACCTGCTCTTCGACGATGAGAGCCGCCTGTGCATCGCCGACTTCGGCCTGGCCCGGGCCCTGGCCGAGGCGGCCTGGACGGAGCCGGCCGGCGCCATCCTCGGCACGGCCCGCTACGCCTCGCCCGAGCAGGCGCAGGGCCTGTCGGTGGACGGCAAGGCCGACGTGTACTCGTTGGCGCTCGTGCTGGTGGAGTCGGTGACCGGACTGGTGCCCTTCTCGGCCGACACCACCATCGCCACGCTCATGGCCCGGGTGAACGCCCACTTCGAGGCGCCCGCCGCCCTCGGCACGCTCGGCCCTGCACTCGAGAAGGCCACCCACCCTGACCCCACCGAACGGCTCGACGCCCGCCAGCTGGTGGCCGCCCTCGAGGTGGCGGCGAGGGCGCTGCCCCCTCCCGCCCGTCTGCCGCTGGCGCCGCGGTCGGCCGGGGCCGACGCCACCGTCGTGCTACCCGGACCGGCCACCGACATCACCGAGCTCGGCGTCGTCCCCCGCCCGGCCGCCGATCAGCCGGCGGGCGACGTCCGTGCCGCCGGTGCAGGCGCCGACCTGCTCCTGCCCGCCGCCCGCCGGCGCCGCCGGCGCTGGCCCTGGGCCGTGCTCGCCCTGTTCGTGCTGCTGCTTGGAGCAGCGAGCGCCTACGCCATCAACCAGGCCCGCATCCCGAAGCACCCGGTGCCGTCACTGCGGGACAAGACGGTGGACGAAGCCCGCACGGACGTGGCTGACGAGAAGTTCACGATCAAACTGGGCGTGGCACGGTTCGACGAGGCGGTGCCGGCCGACCGGGTCCTCGATCAGGACCCGTCCCCCCCGGCCAGCATCCGCGAGGGCGACAGCGTCACCGTCGTCGTGTCCAAGGGCCCGCCGCCGCGTGGGGTTCCCGACCTCGCCGGCACCGACCAGGCGACGGCCGAGCAGCGTTTGCGGGCCGCCGGCTTCGAGCCCCAGGTTGTGGCGAAGCCCGACGAGGTGCAGGTGAAGGGCGCGGTGCTCGACTGGTCGCCCAAGGGACTGCTGGCCAAGGGCACCCCGATCACCGTCACCGTGTCGAGCGGGCCGGTGCCCCGCGAGATCCCCGACGTGACCGGCAAGTCCTACGAGGAAGCGGCCGCCGCCATCACGGCCGTGAACCTGAAGCCCCAGCAGGTCGAGGTGTTCAGCTCCGACGTGGAGAAGGGCCTGGTCGTTTCCACCAAGCCGGGCGTGGGCAAGCCGGTGGAACGCGACTCCGTGGTCACCGTCAACGTCTCCAAGGGCCCGGACACCGTCGCCGTGCCCGACGTGACGGGAAAGTCGGTGGCCGATGCCACCGCCGCCCTCCAGGCCGCCGGCCTCCAGGTGAGCGGCACCGGCGGTCGCCCAAAGGGCCAGACGGTCTTCCTCACGGACCCGGTGCCGGGCGTGAAGGTGCCCCGCAACACGGGCGTCTTCTTGTACGTCCGCTGATCGGGCCCTGACTGACTAGTCCGTTTGGGCTATTTTCAAGTTGGCCCTGGACACCCGATGGCGCCGCCGTTGAGAATGACCTCGAACAGGCCAACGGGGCGGAGCTTGTCGAGGTAGCGATCCCCCAGCCGTTACCGGTGCTCGCCCGCCCCCTTGGTCTTGTCAAGGCGTCGACGCCCGGCCTCCCCCAGGGCCGGGCGCGCGCCGCGCCCGGCGTTACGGCGTGCCGCAGGTTTCAGGCCGTGATCTCGGCAATCCGCCGCTGCGCCTCGCCGGCCAGCGACTCCGGCGGCGCCTGAACGACCGTGAGCAGCTTGGTCATGTCGCCCTGCACCTTGATCTTGCCGGCCATGAAGTGCTGGATGGCGCTCTGGGGGTCGAGGAACACGGCCTTCGCCGTCTCGTAGTCGAGGGTGATGGCCACGTCGGCGTCGTCGAGGTGGCCGGTCTCCATCTCCAACTCGCCGCCCGAGGTGTCGAGATGGGCGTGGAGCGTGCCCTCGCCGAAGGGGACGTCGGTGATCACCTGGTTGAGCTTCACGGAGGGCTCGCCGGCCGGCACCTGATCCTTGAACTCCTCGCGGATCGCCCTGGCAGCAGCGATCCACTCGTCGCTCAGGAAGGGATGGGACTCGGCCACGGTGTCTCCTTGGGTGTGCATGAGAGACTGCGGACGCTAGCGGGCGGCGGGCATCGGTACGGTTCACCCGTGCCCACCCCCAGCATGGACGAGCGCGAGGGCCGCCGGCTGCCGGGCGGCCCCTCCGGTGTCCTCGTGCTGCATGGGATCACGGGCACGCCGGCGTCGGTGGATCGGCTGGCGGCCGCCTTCGCCGACGCCGGATTCGCCGTGGATGCGCCGCTGCTGCCCGGCCACGGCACCGTGGTGGACGATCTGGCCACGGTGGGCTGGCACGAGTGGACAGACGCCGTCGAGCAGGCCTACCGGAGGCTGGCGGACAGCTGCGGGCCGGTTCTGGTGGCGGGGCTGTCCATGGGCGCCACGCTGGCGTGCTGGTTGGCGTCCACCCATCCCGAGGTGGTCGGCGTGGTCTGCATCAACCCCTACGTCCTGCCACCGGCCGAGTCGTTCCTCGCCCTCCTGCGGGACTGGCTGGCCAACGGCGCCGACATGCTCCCAGCCATCGGCGCCGACATCGCCCGTCCCGGCGCGAACGAGCCGTCGTATGCGCAGTTGCCCGTGGCGCCGATGCTCTCGCTCCTGGAGGCGGTTGGGCGTCTCGAACCCGACCTGGAGCGCATCGCCTGCCCGATGCTCCTGTTCACCAGCCGGGCCGACCACGTGGTGCCGCCGGCGTCCAGCGACTTCCTGGCCGAACGGGTGTCCGGGCCGGTGGAGCGGGTCTTCTTGGAGCGCAGCTTCCACGTGGCGACTCTCGACTACGACGCAGAGGAGATCGAGCGCCGGGCCGTCGCCTTCGCCCTGAGGCTCAGGCAGGGCGGGTAAGGCCTCAGCGGCCGGACGGCGACCCGTCGGGAGTCTTCATCGCCAGTCGGGGCGGACGACCGTCTCCTAGGCTCGGAACCAGTGCCCGACCGCATCACCACGGCCGACGTGGCCCACGTGGCCCAGCTCGCCCGGCTCGACCTCACCGAGGCGGAGCTCGAGCGCCTGGTCGTCGACCTCGGCGCTGTGCTCGACCATGCTGCCGGCGTGGCCGCCCTCGACACCGCCGGCGTGCCTCCCACCGCCCACCCCCTGCCGCTCCAGAACGTCCTGCGCCCCGACGAGGTACGGCCCAGCCTCGATCGTGACGAGGTCCTGGCCATGGCGCCACAGGCCGAGGACAACCGGTTCCGCGTCCCGTCGATCCTGGGCGATGGGCCGTGAGCGCGCCCTTCGCCACGGCTGTCGGCACGGCCGCGGCCGTGAGGCTGGGGGAGCGCACAGCCCGCCAGGTGGTGGAGGAGGTGCTGGCGCGCGTCGGCGTCCGGGAAGGCGAGATCCATGCCTTCAACACTGTCCTGGCCGGCGATGCTCGGGCGGCGGCCGACGCCCTCGACCAGCGCATCGCCAGGGGCGAGGACCCCGGCCCGCTGGCCGGCGTGCCCGTCGCCCTCAAGGACAACCTGTGCACCCGGGGCGTGCCCACCACGTGCAGCAGCCGCATTCTCGAGGGTTGGAAGCCGCCGTACGACGCCACGGTGGTGGAGCGGCTGGCCGGCGCCGGCGCCGTCGTCGTCGGCAAGACCAACCTCGACGAGTTCGCCATGGGCTCGTCCACCGAGAACTCCGCCTTCGGCCCCACCCGCAACCCGCTCGACACCACCCGGGTGCCCGGTGGCTCCAGCGGGGGCAGCGCGGCGGCGGTGGCGGCCGGCTTCGCTCCGCTGGCTCTGGGCTCAGACACAGGCGGCTCCATCCGCCAGCCCGCTGCGTTCTGCGGGGTGGTCGGGGTGAAGCCCACCTACGGCGCGGTGAGCCGCTACGGCCTGGTGGCGTTCGCCTCGTCGCTCGACCAGATCGGCCCGTTCGCCGCCACCGTGGCCGACGCCGCCCTCCTCCTCGAGGTCATCGCCGGCCATGACCCCATGGACTCCACGTCCAACCCCGGCCCTGCCGCTCCCATCAGCGCCCGCCTCGGCGACGGGGTCGAGGGCCTCCGTGTGGGCATTGTGCGCGAGCTGGTAAAGGGGGTCGATGCCGACGTCGAGGCCCGGGTGCGGGAGGCGGCCGATGCCCTCGCCGGTGCCGGCGCCAAGGTCGACGAAGTGTCGCTGCCCACCGTTGTCCACGGCCTCGCCGCCTACTACCTGATCGCCCCGGCCGAAGCGTCGAGCAACCTGGCTCGTTACGACGGCGTGCGCTACGGGCTGCGGGTGGACGGCACCGACGTGGCCGCCATGAACGCCGCCACCCGGGGCGCCGGCTTCGGGGCCGAGGTGAAGCGGCGGATCATGCTCGGCACCTACGCCCTGTCGGCCGGGTACTACGACGCCTATTACGGCCAGGCCCAGAGGGTGCGTACCCTCATCATCCGGGACTTCGACGCGGCGTACGAGGACTTCGACGTGCTCGTGTCGCCTACCGCGCCCACCACCGCCTTCACCCTCGGCGCCAAGACCTCCGACCCGCTGGCCATGTACATGAGCGACGTGTGCACCATCCCGTCGAACCTGGCCGGCCACCCGGCCATGACCTTGCCCTACGGCACCGGCGACGACGGCCTGCCCGTCGGCGTGCAGGTGATGGCCCCCGCCCTCGGCGAGCCCGTGATGTTCCGGGTCGCCGCCGTCCTGGAGGCGAGCCGTGGCTGACCCAGAAGCCGGAGCCCGAGCCTACGACATCGTCGTAGGGCTGGAGGTCCACTGCGAGCTGCGCACGGTGACCAAGCTGTTCTGCGGCTGCCGCAACGCCTTCGGCGACGAGCCGAACACCAACGTGTGCCCGGTCTGCCTCGGTCTCCCCGGCTCCCTGCCGGTCCTGAACCGCCAGGCCGTCGAGTACGCCATGGCCGTGGGGCTCGCCCTGTCGTGCGAGGTGCGGCCGAGCCTGTTCCACCGGAAGAACTACTTCTATCCGGACATGCCGAAGGACTACCAGGTCAGTCAGTACGACGAGCCCATCAACGTCGACGGCCACCTGGACCTCCCCGACGGCTCGGTGGTCGGCATCGAGCGGGCCCACATGGAAGAGGACACCGGCAAGAGCTCCCACGTGGGCGGCGGCGGTGGCCGCATCCACGGGGCCGACCACTCGCTGGTCGACTACAACCGGGCCGGCGTCCCCCTGGTGGAGATCGTGAGCAGGCCCGACATCCGCTCGTCGGCCCAGGCCGTGGACTATGTGCGCGAGCTGCGCGCCATCCTCGTCACCACCGGCGCCAGCGACGGGAAGATGGAGGAGGGGTCGCTTCGGGTCGACGCCAACGTGTCGGTGCGGCCGGCCGGGAGCGACACGCTGGGCACCCGCTGTGAGATCAAGAACCTCAACTCGCTGCGCTCCCTCGGCCGGGCCATCGACCACGAGGCGGCCCGCCAGTGGGACCTGCTGGATACGGGCGAACGCATCGTGCAGGAGACCCGCCACTGGAACGAGGACCTGGGCCGCACCGTCGCCGGCCGTTCCAAGGAGGAGGCCTACGACTACCGGTACTTCCCGGAGCCGGACCTGGTGCCCCTCGCGCCCGACGATGCGTGGCGCGACCGGGTCCGGGCCGCCATTCCCATGCTGCCCGCCGCCCGGCGGGCCCGCCTCTGCCAAGCGGCCGGGGTCGACGCTGCGCTCGCCGGCACGGTCGTCGAACTCGACCTCGACACCCTGGTGCTGGCCGCAATCTCCGCCAAGGCCGACGGCCGCCGGGCCGTCAACCGGGCCGTGAACGAGGTGGCCGCCGACATCGACGCCGCCCGCCGGCTCGACCCGGCCGCCTTTACCAAGCTCTTGCTGCTCGAGGACCAGGGCAAGCTCACCGCCACCCAGGCCAAGCAGGTGCTGGCCGAGCTGCTGACCGCCGGCGGCGACCCGGTGGACATCGCCGCCGCCCGCGGCTTCGAGGCACTCGGCGACGATGCGCTCGCCGGCGCCGTCGACGCCGCCATCGCCTCCAACCCGGCCGAGTGGGAGCGCTTCAAGGGCGGCGACGCCAAGGTCACCGGGTTCTTCGTGGGCCTGGTCATGCGGGCCAGCGGCGGCAAGGCCGACGGCAAGGCGGTCACCGCCCTGCTCCGGGAGCGGGCCGCCGCCGGATGACGGGTCGGGAGTGATCGCCCGGCGTCGCCGGCGGGCGGTGACGGGGGCGGCGGCGGTAGCCGCCCTGGTGTTGGGCGGCGCCTGCGGCGGCGGAGGGGGCGGCGGGGACAGGCAACGGGCGTTGGCCGCCGCCACGTCCACCACCTCCTCGACGGCGCTCGCGGCCAGCGTCACCGCCGCGCCCGCCACCGCCGCCGCGGCGTCGCCCCCGACCATCGCCGGCCGCACGCCTCGGACGACTGCGCCGGCCCGGGCGGCCACCACGTCATCCACCCCGTCCCCGAGCACGACTGCCGCCCGGTCGGCGCCCGCTCCCGGGCTCACGTTCGCGACGCCCGGCACGTACCGCTATGCCACGACCGGGTCGTTCACTTCGACGCTCACCGGGACGCAGTCGCGCACCGGCCAGAAGACCCTCACCGTCGACCCACCGTCGGGTTCGGACCAGCACAGCGTGCTCGGCGGGCTGGGCCAGACCACCGACCAGGTCCTGCGCCTCGACGGCGGGAGCGCCTACCTGGTGTCGCTCCACCTCACCGACACCGGGGTCGACAAGGAGGTGCGCCCGTCACCTCCCGCCCTGGCCGTCCCGGGCGACGCCGCTCCCGGTCGCACGTGGTCGTGGCGGGCGATGTCGACCGACGGCAAGACCGTCGTCGACTCCTCCTTCACGGCGGTCCGGACCGAGGACGTGTCGGTGGGGGCGGAGCGGGTCCCCGCCCTCGTGGTGGAGGTCGTGCTCGCCCTCAGCGGCGACATCATGTCGACGTCGAGACAGACCTTGTGGCTCTCCGCCGGCCACCGAATCGTCCTGCGCCAGGACGAGTCGACGAACGGCCGGTTCGGCCTCTTCACGTTCTCCAGCACGTCGACCGACAGCCTGCTGTCGCTCACGCCGGGCTGAGGGGCGCCACCACGCCCGGCGGCGCCATCAAGCCCGGCGGACGGAGTCAGTTGCGTTCGCAGCGGTCGAGGGCCTCCGACTGCGCACCCAGGCGACCACCCGGTGCCGCCGGGAGCGCCGCCATGTACGTGGCGTAGTCGCTGTCGCTCAGGACGAGCATGCACATGTTGAGGGTCGTGGTGACGGAGCGGGTCCTCCAGCCCGAGTGGTAGCTGACCTCGATCCGGGGCAGGCGGTATAGGCCGGGGCGCCGCGCAGCGACCGAGATGGCGATGCGGGTTGCGTCCGGGCTCTCCAGGGGCCCCTCGATGCGCGTTCCCAGGAGGGGAGCTACCGCGTACGCATCCGCCAGGCTCCCGCGGTACGTGCCCAGATCCCCATCCTTGAGCCGGTGGAACTCGACCTGGAGGCCGTCCGTCGCGCCGATGGCACGGACGCCGGTCAACTCCACAGGGTGGCCGTGCGTGGTGCCGAGTGTGCCGGCGAAGCTGAGAGGGACGTTCACCGGGCTCGGCCCGCTGCCGACGGCAACGCCGAGGGTGAGTGTCTCGCCTCGATCGGCCCACCACAGCGTCGTCGAGAGGATCGCCACCACGCCGGCCACCGCCACGCCCGCCACCGCCACGCCCGCCCGTCGTGCTCCCCTCGAGGTCACATGGAAAATGAACCACGGCCGCGACGGGCCCGCCCGGCCCACGCATTTCCGGCGATGCGCGCGAACGCTGCTGGTGCTCACCTTCGGGGCCGGTCTCCTGCCGGTGATCGTGAAGCTGGCGGCCGTCGGCGAGTGTCGGCGGTGCCGTCTAGGGTCGCGCCGTCGTGCGTACCGGCCGCCGTCTCCAGCTGGCGGATGTGCTGCGAGCCGCCTGACGGGCGGTCACGGCGACGTCGCTCGACACCGGAATCAGGTTCCGGGCCCGGCCCGTTCCGCCGTAACCTCGGGCCATGACGGCTGACAACCGACCTCGCTCGCGCGAGGTCACCGAAGGGTTCGAGCGGGCACCGGCGCGGGCGATGCTGCGGGCGATCGGCATGACCGACGCCGACTTCGACAAGCCGCAGGTCGGCGTGGCGTCGTCGTGGAACGAGGTCACCCCGTGCAACATGCCGTTGGCCGCCCTGGCCCAGCGGGCCAAGGACGGCGTGCGCACCGCCGGGGGCTTCCCGATCGAGTTCGTCACCATCGCCGTCAGCGACGGCATCTCCATGGGCCACGAGGGCATGCGGGCGTCCCTGGTGAGCCGGGAGGTCATCGCCGATTCGGTGGAGACCGTGATGCACGCCGAGCGCTTCGACGGCATGGTGTGCCTGGCCGGGTGCGACAAGTCGCTGCCCGGCATGCTCATGGCGTCGGCCCGGCTGAACCTGCCGGCGGTCTTCCTCTACGGCGGGTCGATCCTTCCCGGGCGCATCCCGGGCGACCCGGCCGAGCGCAACCTCGACATCGTCAGCGTGTTCGAGGCGGTGGGCGCCCGCGCCGCCGGAACGCTCACCGACGAGGAGCTGTCGCTGATCGAGCGCCACGCCTGCCCCACGATCGGAAGCTGCGCCGGCATGTTCACGGCCAACACCATGGCGGCGGTGGGGGAGGCCCTGGGCATGTCGCTGCCGGGCAGCGCGTCGCCGTCCGCCGTCGACCCCCGGCGCGACGACGCCGCCCGCCGGTCCGGGGAGGCGGTGCTCGGCTTGTTGAACGCCGGCATCCGGCCCCGCCAGATCCTGACCAGGGAGGCGTTCGAGAACGCCATCGCAGTGGTCATGGCCCTGGGCGGTTCCACCAACGCGGTGCTGCACCTGCTGGCCATCGCCAGCGAGGCCCGGGTCGAACTCACCCTCGACGACTTCAACCGGGTCGGCCGGCGCACCCCCCACATCGCCGACACCAAGCCCCACGGCCGCTACCACATGGTCGACATCGACCGGGTGGGCGGCGTGCCGGTCGTGCTGCGCGAACTGCTCGACGCCGGTCTGATCCACGGCGACTGCCTCACCGTCACCGGCCGCACGATGGCCGAGAATCTGGCCGACCTCGACCCGGCCGGTCCCGACGGCTCGGTCATCCACCCACTGTCGAACCCCATTCACGTCGACGGCGGCATCGCCGTCCTGTCCGGCTCCCTCGCGCCGAAGGGGGCGGTGGTCAAGGTCGCCGGCCTCGACGTCGCCCGCTTCGACGGTCCGGCCCGCGTATTCGACGGTGAGCAGGCCGCCCTCGACGCCGTGCTCGCCGGCGGCATCGAGCCCGGCTGCGTGGTCGTCATCCGCTACGAGGGGCCCAAGGGCGGGCCCGGGATGCGCGAGATGTTGGCCGTCACCGGCGCCATGAAGGGGGTGGGCCGGGGTGGCGACTGTGCGCTGCTCACCGACGGCCGCTTCTCCGGCGGCACCCACGGATTCTGCATCGGCCATGTCGCCCCCGAGGCGGTGGACGGCGGCCCCATCGCCTTCGTGCGTGACGGGGACCGCATCGTCATCGACGTCACTGCCCGCACCATCGACCTCCTGGTCGACGAGGCCGAGCTGGTCGTGCGCCGGGGCGAGTGGAAACTGCCGGAGCCCCGTTACACCACCGGCGTCCTTGCCAAGTTCGCCAGGCTGGTGACGGGGGCCGAGCGGGGGGCCGTCACCGAGCCGTAGGAACCGCGGCTTCGCTGCCGTCTCGTCCGCCGCGTGGCGATCAGCGGGGCGCTGACCGGTCGGCGGCGGACAGGGGCCTGACGCCCTTGCTTGCCGTTGTGCGTGCGGAGGTGCAACACTGTGAGCACTGTGACCGCGACCCGAATCCTCGTAGCCACCTAACGCACGCCGTCCCTCTGCGCGTGCGTCACGACCTCCCAGCCGGGAGGTCGTTTTCGTTCCCGACCACAAACGCTCCGTCACTCCCGACACAGAAGGCGCACACCATGAAGCTGACCGGGGCCCAGGCCCTCATCAAGAGCCTCGAGATGGAAGGGGTGGAGGTCATGTTCGGCCTCCCGGGCGGGGCCATACTCCCCGTCTACGACCCCATCATCGACTCCACCATCCGCCACATCCTCGTGCGCCACGAGCAGGGCGCCGGCCACATGGCTGAGGGCTACGCCCACGTCACCGGCCGCCCCGGCGTGGCCATCGTGACGAGCGGGCCGGCGGCCACCAACATCGTCACGCCCCTGTGCGACGCCTACATGGACTCGATCCCTCTCGTCGTGATCACCGGTCAGGTGCCGTCGGCCGCCATCGGCAGCGACGCGTTCCAGGAGTGCGACACCACCGGGATCACCATGTCGGTCACCAAGCACAACTGGCTGGTGATGGACGCCCAGGACATCCCCCGCATCGTGCGTGAGGCGTTCCACATCGCCACGACGGGGCGGCCGGGGCCCGTGCTCATCGACGTCCCCAAGGACGTGAGCATGCAGATGATGGACTGGTACTGGCCGAACAGCGTCGACCTGCCGGGGTACAAGCCGACCACGGTCGGCCACCCCCGGATGATCAAGGAGGCGGCCCGCTTCATCAGCGAGAGCCGCCGCCCGGTGATCTACGCCGGCGGCGGCATCTTGAAGGCCCGGGCGGCGGAGGCGCTGCGCACGCTGGCCGAGATGACGGGGATCCCCGTCGTCACCACACTCATGGCCAGGGGAGCCTTCCCCGACCGCCACGAGCTGTGCCTCGGCATGCCCGGCATGCACGGCAACTACACGGCGGTCACCGCCATGCAGAAGTCCGACCTCCTGATCGCCCTGGGGTCGCGGTTCGACGACCGGGTCACCGGCAAGGTCCCGTCGTTCGCCCCCGAGGCGAAGATCATCCACGTCGACATCGACCCGGCCGAACTGGGCAAGGTGCGCCGGCCCGACGTGCCCATCGTGGGCGACTGCCGCCAGGTCATCCAGGAGCTGGTGAAGGCGATCGAGGCCATGGGCGGCGCCGATTCGCAGCCCGACCGCACGGAGTGGATGGCCCAGTTGCGCCAGTGGCAGAAGGAGTTCCCGCTCCACTACGAGCAGTCGTTCGACGAGGGTGGGGCGCTCAAGCCGCAGTACGTCATCGAGCAGCTGCGCGACGCCACGCCCGACGACTGCATCGTTGTGTCCGGCGTGGGCCAGCACCAGATGTGGACCTCGCAGCACTGGAAGTTCGACTACCCCTACACCTGGGTCAACTCCGGCGGCCTCGGCACCATGGGCTTCGCGGTGCCGGCGGCCATCGGGGCCAAGGCCGGCATGCCCGACCGCATGGTGTGGGCCGTCGACGGCGACGGCTGCTTCCAGATGACCGCCCAGGAGCTGGTGACGGCGGCGGCGGAGCGGATTCCCGTCAAGATCGCCATCTTGAACAACGCCTACCTTGGCATGGTGCGCCAGTGGCAGGAGATGTTCTACGAGGAGCGCTATTCCGAGGTGTACCTGTCGCCCGACCTCCCGGACTACGTGAAGTGGGCCGAGGCCATGGGATGTGTCGGCCTGCGGGTCGAGCGGCCCGAAGAGGTCCTGCCGGCCATCGAGAAGGCCAACTCGATCGACGACCGCCCCGTGGTCATCGACTTCCGCACCGACTCGTCCGAGAAGGTGTACCCGATGGTGGCCGCCGGCCACTCCAACGACGACATCATCGTCGACCCCGCCCACGGCGAGGGCGGCCGATGAGCCCGTCCGCAGCGACGCCGGCCCACCACACCCTGTCGGTCCTGGTCGAGAACAAGGCGGGTGTTCTCACCCGTATCGCCGGTTTGTTCGCCCGCCGCGGGTTCAACATCTATTCGCTGGCAGTGGCGCCCACCGACGACGAACGGTTCAGCCGCATCACCATCGTGGTCGACGTCGAGTCTAAGCCCCTCGAACAGATCACCAAGCAGCTGTTCAAGCTGATCAACGTGGTGAAGATCAACGAGCTGGACCCCGACGAGTCGGTGGAGCGCGAGCTCGTCCTCTGCTCGGTCCGGGCCGGCGCCGGCGGCACCCGGGGCCAGGTCATCGAGCTCGTGCAGGTGTTCGAGGGGAAGATCGTCGACGTCGGCCCCGACCAGCTCACCGTGATGATGGCGGGCACGCCGGCCAAGGTCGACGACTTCGAGGAACTGATGCGGCCGTACGGGATCATCGAACTACAGCGCACCGGCCGGGTGGCGCTGCCCAAGTTGGAGCGGCAGGCACCGCGCCTGCGCAGCGTGAGTGGAAAGGTGGGCTGACCCATGGTCGCCAAGATCTCCTACGAGAACGACGCCGATGCAGGGCTGGTCGGCAGCCGCAAGGTCGCCGTCATCGGCTACGGGTCGCAGGGCCACGCACATGCCCTGAACCTGAAGGACTCGGGCATCGACGTGCGCGTCGGCCTGCGCGAGGGCTCGTCGTCGTGGGCCAAGGCGGAGGCCGCCGGCCTGTCGGTTCGCACGGTGGCGGACGCCACGGCCGAGTCGGACCTGGTGATGATCCTGCTGCCCGACACCGAGCAGAAGTCGGTGTACGACGAGTCGATCGCCCCCAACCTCTCCGAGGGCGACGCCATCTTCTTCGCCCACGGCTTCAACATCCGCTTCAACCTCATCACGCCCCCGCCGGGCGTCGACTCGGCCATGGTCGCCCCCAAGGGCCCCGGCCATCTGGTGCGGCGCACCTACACCGAGGGCGGCGGCGTGCCGGCGCTCATCGCCGTCTCCCAGGACGCCTCCGGCAAGGCCCGCGACCTGGCCCTGTCCTACGCCCACGCCATCGGCGCCACCCGGGCCGGCGTGCTGGAGACCACCTTCGACGAGGAGACCGAGACCGACCTGTTCGGCGAGCAGGTCGTGTTGTGCGGGGGTCTCACGGCGCTGGTGATGGCCGGCTACGAGACCCTGGTGGACGCCGGGTACCAACCGGAGTCCGCCTACTTCGAGTGCCTCCACGAGCTCAAGCTCATCGTCGACCTCATGTACGAGAACGGCATCGCCGGCATGCGCTTCTCCATCTCCGACACCGCCGAGTACGGCGACGTGACCCGGGGCCCGAGGATCATCAACGACGGCGTGAAGGCGGAGATGCGCAAGATCCTGGACGAGATTCGCAGCGGCAGGTTCGCCGAGGAGTGGATCGCCGAGAACAAGGCAGGCCGCCCCAATTTCGAGGCCTTGCGCGCCGCCGGCAAGGACCACCCCATCGAGAAGGTCGGCGCCGAGCTCCGCGCCATGATGCCCTTCATCTCCGCCGGCAAAGTGCGCCCCCAGGACGTCAGCGGCGGCTAACCTCCCCTGCAGGTCCACCTCTTCCCCCGATTCGCTTTCGAGTAAATAGGGTGTCATTGTGACACCCTATTTACTCGAAAGCCGTGAGAACGCCTCGGATGAGGAGCGATCATGGTGGACGAAGCTGTGGCTGAACTTGCACGTCGGCAGTACGGAGTCTTCTCGAGACGGCAGGTGCTGGCCGTCGGCGTGACTGCAACGGTGATGACCGGCCGATTGCGCGCTGGTCGTTGGCTGCAGATCGCGCCCGGCGTGTACTCGCTGCCGGGCATCCCACCCTCATGGCGGCGGTCGCTGATGGCCGCCTGCCTGGAAGCAGGCCCGGGGGCGGTGGTGTCGCACGAGGCGGCTGCCGCCCTGCACTGGTTCGCCACCTTCACGTCCGGGCCGGTCGTGGTCACGCTGGCACACGGGGACCACCAGCAGCTGCGGCTCGGCAGACTTCGCCAGTCCACTGACCTCCAGTCCCACCACTGCACGACGATCGACGGCCTCCCGGTCACGACGGCGGCCCGCACGCTCGTGGATCTGGCCGCGGTGGTCCGGCCGGGGCGGTTACGCATCGTCGTGGAGGACGCGTTGGCGGCGCGGGCGTGCCGTCTGGAGGACGTGAGCGGGTGCCACCAGGAGTTGCGCCGGCCCGGCAAGCGTGGGATGGCGTGCCTGGCCCTTGTCCTCGGTGCGCTCGGCCCTGGCCGCGTCCCGTCACCGTCGGTGCTCGAGCGACGATTTCGTGAGGTCCTGCGCAAGGGCGGACTTCCTGCGCCGGTACGTGAGCATGCACTGCCGTGGCGCTCGGACGTCGAGGGCCGGGTCGACTTCGCCTACCCGGCGGCCAAGGTCCTCATCGAGGCGGACAGTAGGCGCTGGCACACCCGCGACCGGGACTTCGAAGTCGATCGGCGGCGCGACCGGGAGGCGCAGCTCGCCGGATGGGACGTCTACCGGTTCACCTGGCATGACCTGCGCACCGACCCGGAGGACGTGGTAACCACCGTCCGCCGTGGCCTCGCTCTTTCGAGTAAATAGGGTGTCATTTTGACACCCTATTTACTCGGGAGCGGTCAGGACAGGGCGGCGATGACGTGGTCGACGCAGCGGGTGAGGGCGGCGACGTCTTCGGGGTCGATGGCGGGGAACATGGCGAGGCGGAGCTGGTTGCGGCCGAGCTTGCGGTAGGGCTCGGTGTCGAGGATGCCGTTGGCCCGCAGGGCCTTGGTGACGGCGGTGGCGTCGATGGAGGCGTCGAGGTCGATGGTGCCGACCACGTGGCTGCGCTCGGCCGGTTTGGCCACGAAGGGCGAGGCGTAGGGGGACGACTCGGCCCAGCCGTAGAGGTACTCGGCCGAGCGGTCGCAGCGGGAAGCGGCCCACTCGAGCCCGCCGTTGGCGAGCATCCACTCGACCTGGTCGGCGAACAGGAACAGGGTGGCGAGCGCCGGCGTGTTGTAGGTCTGGTCGAGGCGGGAGTTCTCGAGGGCGATGTGCAGGTCGAGCGAGGCGGGCACCCAGCGGCCAGCCCGGTGCAGGTTCTCCACCCGGTCCACGGCGGCGGGGGACAGGAGCGCCACCCACAGGCCACCGTCCGAGGCGAAGCACTTCTGGGGGGCGAAGTAGTAGGCGTCGGTCTGGCCGGCGTCGACGCGCAGGCCGCCGGCGGCGGAGGTGGCGTCGACGGCCACCAGCGACCCCGCGGGCGCCGCTTCCGGGCGGGCGATGGGCATGGCCACGCCGGTAGACGTCTCGTTGTGGGTGAGGGCGTACAGGTCGACGTCGGCCCGGGCCTCGGGGAGCGGGTGGGTGCCCGGGGACGACTCGATGACCTCGGGCGCATCCAGGTGGGGTGCGGCGCCGGCGGCGGCGGCGAACTTGGAGGAGAACTCCCCGAACACCAGGTGCTGGCTGCGCCGGCCGACGAGGCAGAACGTGGCGACGTCCCAGAAGCAGGTTGCACCGCCGTTGCCGAGCACGACCTCGTAGCCGTCGGGCAGGTCGAAGAGGGTGGACAGGCCCTTCCGCAGGCGCCCGACGACGGACCGTACGCCGGCCTGGCGGTGGCTCGTGCCGAGGAATCCGGGGGCGGCGGCGGCCAGCGCCGAGACGGCTTCGGGCCGGACCTTGGACGGGCCGCACCCGAACCTCCCGTCGGCGGGGAGGAGTGATGTCGGGATGCGGATGTCGGCTGGGGACTGGGTGCTCACTGTGACAGCATGGCCCCATGGGACGCATTTCCGCACGTGTGGCTGCCGTCACCGAGTCCGCCACCCTTGCCATCGACGCCAAGGCGAAGGCCCTCAAGGCAGCCGGTGAGGACGTCATCGGGTTCGGCGCCGGGGAGCCCGACTTCCCCACGCCCGCCCACATCGTCGACGCCGCCGCCGAGGCATGCAGGGACCCGAAGAACCACCGCTACACGCCCGCCGCCGGCCTGCCCGAGCTGCGCCAGGCGGTGGCCGACAAGACTAGGCGGGACTCCGGCCTAGAGGTGAAGGCCGACCAGGTCCTCGTCACCAACGGGGGCAAGCACGCCGTCTACAACACCTTCGCCACCCTTCTAGACGAGGGCGACGAGGTCCTCCTGCCCGCCCCGTACTGGACCACCTACCCCGAGGCCGTCGCCCTGTCGGGTGGGGTGAGCGTGGTGGTGCCCACCGACGAGACAACGGGATTCCGGGCCACCGTCGACCAGCTGGAGGCGGCCCTCACCGACCGCACCAAGGTCCTCCTGTTCGTGTCACCGTCGAACCCGACGGGCGCCGTGTACAGCAGGGCCGAGATCGAGGCCGTCGGCCGGTGGGCGGCCGAGCACGACCTGTGGGTGGTCACCGACGAGATCTACGAGCACCTCGTCTACGGCGACACCGAGCACCACTCGATGCCGGTCGTCGTTCCCGAGCTGACCGACCGCTGCGTGGTGGTGAACGGCGTGGCCAAGACCTACGCCATGACCGGCTGGAGGGTGGGGTGGATGGTCGGGCCGGCCGACGTCATCGCGGCATCCGCCAACCTCCAGTCCCACGCCACGTCCAACGTGGCCAACGTCTCGCAGCGGGCCGCACTGGCGGCGGTGACCGGCGACCTGTCCGCCGTCGACGAGATGCGCGCCATCTACGACCGCCGGCGCCGCAAGATGCTCGAGATGCTCCTGGACATCCCCGGCGTCGAGTGTGCCGAGCCGCAGGGGGCGTTCTACGCCTTCCCGTCCTTCAAGGGCACCCTCGGGCGCGACATCGGCGGCCGAACGCCCCGGTCCACCCTCGAGCTGGCCGAGGTCATCCTCGACGAGGCCAAGGTGGCCCTGGTGCCGGGCGAGGCGTTCGGCGCCCCCGGCTACATGCGCCTCTCCTACGCCCTGGGTGACGACGACCTCGTCGAAGGCGTCACCCGGGTCGCCAAGCTCCTCGCCGGTTAGACGGATGGCGAGCGGCAAGGGCAAGGGCAAGAAGCGTCCCCCCGCCAAGCGGCCCCCCGCCGCCAGGGCCCAGGGAACGAGGCCCCCGGCGACCACCGGCACGGCCGGCGACGGCAGCGCCCCCATCGCCACCACGCCGGCGGCCGGCACGCCGCAGCCGGCCAAGGTCAAGGCCACACGGGCCGAGCGCCTGGAGGCGGCCCGCCGGGCCCGCCAGCGCAAGGCATTACTCACCCGGGCCGGCATCGCCGGCGCCGTGGCTCTCCTGGTCCTCATCGTGGCCGTCGTGGTCGTCAACGACAAGAAGGACGCCAAGGCGGACCAGGCCCGGCTGACGGCCGGCTCGTGCACTTACGACACCAGGTCCGACCGGACCGACCCGGCGCCCGGCAACCATGTGCCGCCCGCTTCGTACAAGGTGGACCCGCCGGCGGGCGGCAACCACGACCCCTCCCCGCCGGGAGCCGGCCTCTACGACAAAGCGGACCAGTCCCCGCCCACCGACGCCCGGCTCGTGCACTCGCTCGAGCACGGCTTCGTGGTGCTGTGGCACCGCCCGGACCTGGACGAGGCCGACCTGGACGCCATCCACGGCGTGTTCGACGACCACAGCGACGACGTGATCGTGGTGCGGCGGGCGTCGCTCAAGGGCAAGGTTGTCGCCACCTCATGGGGGCGGCGCCTACTGTGCGGGGAGGTCGAGCCGGCACGCCTGAGCGAGTTCGTGGACCTGTACAAGAACAAGTCCCCGGAAGGCGGAATCCGTTGATGGCGCGCATCCTTGTCACCGAGCAGCTGGCCCAGCGGGGCCTCGACCTCATGACCGCCGCCGGCCACCAGGTCGACGAGCAGCTCGACCTCGACCCGGCCGGCCTGGTGCAGGCGGTGCCCGGGGCGGCCGCCGTCATCATCCGGTCGGCCACCCAGGTCACCGCCGAGGTGCTCGACGCCGGCACCGACCTGGTGGTGGTCGGCAGAGCCGGCATCGGCCTCGACAACGTCGACGTGGTGGCCGCCACCCGCCAGGGCGTGATGGTGGTGAACGCTCCGCAGTCCAACGTGCTGTCGGCGGCCGAGCACACCATGGCCCTGCTCCTGGCCCAGGCCCGCAACATCCCCCAGGCCAGCGCGGCGCTCAAGCAGGGGCGGTGGGAGCGCAGCCGGTGGGAGGGTGTGGAGCTGTACGGCAAGACCCTCGGCGTGATCGGGCTGGGCCGCATCGGCACGCTCGTGGCCCAGCGGGCCCTCGCTTTCGGGATGCGCCTGGTGGCGTTCGATCCGTTCGTGTCGCCCGACCGGGCACGCCAGCTCGGCATCGAGCTGGCCCCGTCGGCCGAGGACCTGGTGAGCCAGGTCGACTTCCTCACCATCCACGTGTCGAAGACGCCGGAGACCATGGGCATGGTGGGCGCCGAACTGCTGGCCAAGGCCAAGCCGGGCCTCCGCATCGTGAACACTGCCCGTGGCGGCATCGTCGACGAGGCGGCCCTGGCCGAGGCGGTGGCGTCCGGCCAGGTCGCCAGTGCCGGCCTCGACGTGTTCGCCACCGAGCCCACGACGGAGTCCCCCCTCTTCGCGCTGGACCACGTCACTGTCACGCCGCACCTGGGTGCCAGTACAGCGGAGGCACAGGACAAGGCGGGCGTCACCATCGCCGAGCAGGTGCTGCTGGCCCTGGCCGGCGAGTTCGTCCCCTACGCGGTGAACGTAAGCGCGGCCGAGGCGTCGGAAACGGTGCGCCCCTTCCTGCCGCTGGCGGAGCGCCTGGGCGCCATGTTCGGGTCGCTGAACGAGGGAACACCGCCCCAGCTCGAGGTCGAGTACCAGGGCGCCCTGGCCGACTACGACACCTCCATCCTCACCCTGTCGGTGTTGAAGGGCCTGCTGTCGTCGGGCTCCAACCTCGACCCCGTCTCCTACGTGAACGCGCCCCAGCTGGCGGTCGAGCGGGGCCTGGTGTGGAAGGAGTCCAAGACGGCCACCGCCCACGACCACGTGAACCTCGTCACCCTCCGGGGCGGCAGCCACTCGGTGGCCGGCACCCTCGCCGGCCTGCGGGGCGAGCCCCGCATCGTGATGGTGGACGACCACGCCGTCGACCTTCCGCCCGGCCGCCACATGCTGGTTGTGCGCAACGACGACCGGGTCGGCATGCTCGCCCTGGTGACCGGGGTGGTGGCGGCGGCCGGCGTGAACGTCGGCAACATGACGCTTGGCCGATCGCCGTCGGGCGACACCGCCCTGATGGTGCTGGGCACCGACACGCCGCTGCCCGCCGACGGCCTGGAGGAACTCCGGGCCGCCCCTGGCATTCTCGACGTCCGTTCCGTCACGCTCTGAGCCCGCCGCCGGCCACGGGCGCCGACGCGGCCCCAGGGGTCAGCGCTTGGCGCGGATGAAGCCGTCGGCCTCGGCCGCCTCGCCGTCGACATAGCAGCGGTCGGGCCGGGTCCGGTCGTAGAAGGCCATGCCCGGCAGGTGGTAGAGCATGCTCGAGAGCTTGGCCTTCACCGGGTGCGTCGCGGGCGTGCCGGTGCCGAGGGGCTCCACCCAGGGCTGCTGGCGGGCCTTGCGGACCCGGCGCCTGGCCGGTGCGGCGGCGCCGGTGTCCTGTGTAACCACCTCGAGGGGCGCCGCCTTCCTGACCGCCTTGACGGCCTTCTTGGGGGCCTTCTTCACCGCCTTGTTGACCACCGGTGTGGCCGGCGCGGGCGGATCCATGTGGGGTACCGGGGGAACTGGCGGCACGTCGGCGGCCGGCGGTGAGGCCCACGGGTCGGCCCCCGGCTCCGCCGGCTGGGGGCCGGCCGGTCGTGCAGGAGGCGCCGGCTCAGCCGGGGCCGGGGCCTGGGCAGCAGCGGGCTCGGCGGAAACGGGGCGGGGGAGCGGCGGCGCGGCCGCCCGCTCGGGCAGGGGTGCCGGACGCATGGACGGCGGAGTTGACGACGCCGCCGGCGGGGGCGCAGGCGGCGCTGCGGCAGCCGGGGTCGGCGGGGGTGTGACGGGACGGGTGCCCGTCGGCGCCGGCGCAGGGGGAGGCGGCGGCGGGGAGGTGCTCGGAGCGGCCGGGAACGGCGCCTCCGACCGCATGCGCCCGGTGACCGTCTGGGCGGCAGGCTCGAGGGTGACCGGCTCGGGTTGGAGGGGCGGCCACGTCGGTTCCCCGCGGGTCGAGCGGCGGGACCGGACCACCTTGATCACGGTGACGAGCACGCCCGCCAGAAGGCCGATCCGTAGCCCCAGGCGGAAGGATCGACGCACCATGGGGCCAACGGTAGCTTGACCGGCGCCGAGTGGTCTGCGACCATGAGGTCGTCATGACTGCCCGTACCCGCTGCGTTCTCCTGCTTACGTAGAGCGAGCCTCCCTCTCCGGGGCTCGCTTCGCCTCCTGCGCCTTCGGGCCAGGAGGTTTTTTGTTTCCCCGATTCCAGCTGATCCACCGCCGAAAGGAACCTCCGATGTCCGAGCGCCTGATCATCTTCGACACCACGTTGCGCGACGGCGAGCAGTCGCCCGGCATCTCCCTCGACGTGGCCGAGAAGCTAGAGATCGCCGAGCAGCTCGCGCGCCTCGGTGTCGACTACATCGAGGCCGGGTTCCCCGTCGCCAGCCAGGGGGACTTCGAGGCGGTGGAAGCCATCGCCAAGACGGTGCGGGGGCCGGTGATCGCGGGTCTGTCCCGCACCAACCTGGCCGACGTCGACCGCTGCTGGGACGCCGTGCGCCACGCCGACCGGTCGCGCATCCACGTGTTCGTCTCCACCAGCCCCAACCACATGGAGCACATGCTGAAGATGACGCCGGCCCAGGTGCTGGCCGAGACGAGGTCCGGGGTGGCCCGGGCCCGAGAGCACACCGACGACGTGGAGTTCAGCCCCCAGGACGCCACCCGCACGCCGCTCGACTTCATGATGGAGGTGCTGCAGGCGGCGGTCGACGCCGGCGCCACCACGCTGAACATCCCCGACACCGTCGGCTACGGCATCCCGTGGGACTTCGGCGCCCTCATCCAGTACGTCCGCCGCAACATCGGTGGCGACTACATCACGTCCACCCACTGCCACAACGACCTGGGACTGGCCACCGCCAACTCCCTGGCCGGTGTGCAGGCCGGAGCCCGCCAGGTCGAGGTCTGCGTGAACGGGCTGGGGGAACGGGCCGGCAATGCCGCCCTGGAGGAGGTCGTCATGGCGGTGCGCATCCGCGCCGACCAGTTCCCCGGCATCGAAGTCGGCGTGCGCACCGAGGAGCTGGCCCGCACCAGCCGCCTGGTGAGCCGCCTCACCGGCTACCCGGTGCAGTTCAACAAGGCGGTCGTCGGCCGCAATGCCTTCGTGCACGAGTCGGGCATCCACCAACACGGTGTGCTGGCCAACTCGTCCACCTACGAGATCATCGACGCCTCGTCGGTGGGCCAGCAGGGCAGCCAGATCGTTCTGGGCAAGCACTCCGGCCGCCACGCCTTCAGCGACACGCTGGAGAAGATGGGCCTGCACGTCCAGGGCGACGCCCTCAACGCCGCCTTCGCCCGCTTCAAGGAGCTCGCCGACCGCAAGGTGCAGCTCACCGAGGCCGACCTCGAGGCCATCGTGGCCGAGGAGATCGGCGGGGTGGGGGCCGAGCCGGCCTTCACCCTGGAGTCGCTGGAGGTCACCGGCGGCACGGTCGGCGTCCCCCGGGCCCGGGTCGTCCTCATCCGCGACGGCGAGAAGACCGAGGCGTCGGCCGACGGTGACGGCATGATCGACGCTGCCTGCCAGGCCATCAAGGCGGCTACCGGCATCGACGCCCGCCTCACCGACTTCAACGTGTCATCGGTGACCGGCGGCGTCGACGCCCTGGGCGACGTGATCGTCCAGCTCGACGCCGACGGCGTGAAGGTGTCGGGCCGGGGCGTGTCCACCGACGTCGTGGAGGCCTCGGCCCGGGCCTTCCTCAACGCCACCAACAAGGTGGTGCGGGTGCGGGCCCGCACCGAGGCACGCGCCCGCATCGACGAGGTCACGCCGTAGTTGGGGACGTGACGGCTGCCCACGCAAGGGCCGCCGCCGTCCCCGCTGCGTCCGGCGAGGTGCGCTAGCGGACGACGTACGCGGTGAGCTGCTGGACGCCGAAGTCCCGGCAGTAGGCGGTTGACGGGTTCCAGATGTCGAGGCGGCGACCCTTGATGGCGCCGCCGGTGTCCATGGCCCGCTTGACGCCGAGGCCGCCCACGAAGATCTCGGTGCCGAGAGGGACGGCCCGGGGGTCGACCGCCACGATGTCCTTGGCGACCGGTGCGCCACTGGCCGTGATGCCCTTGAGGGCGTAGCAGGTGACGCCGAAGTTGCCGATGGCCTCGCCACCGGTGGCGAGCCAGACACCGTCGCCCGACTGGGTGGCCTCGAGGGCTACCACAGGGGCGTTGGTGGCGCCGGGCAGGGCGGTTGACGGGGCGGGTGCGGAGCCGAACGCGGCCACGCTGCCGTCGTTGGCCGCCACCCAGTAGCCGGCGCCGTCGGCCGCGGTGGCGATGTCGACGAACGGGCCACGGCGGTCGACCGGCGACCCGGCGAACGCGGCGTCGCCGAAGGCGAAGACGCCGCCGTCACGGGCCAGGAGCCGGTAGCCATTGCCCGACGGGGTGGAAGAGATGCCCACGACGGGCCCGTTGAGGGCGGTGCCGCCGGCCGAGCCGAGGAACGTGGCGTCGCCGAAGGCGAAGACGCCACCGTCCTCGGCCGCCAGCCAGTAGCCCTTGCCGGTGGGCGTGGGGGCGATGCCGACGAGCGAGGCATTCAGGCGCAGGTCGCCGAGGGAGCCGGCGTAGGCGGCGTCGCCGAAGGCGAACACGCCCCCGTCGTGGCCGACCAGCCAGTACCCCAGCCCGGAGGCGGTGGCGGCGATGTCGACGATGGGCTGGCGCAGAGGAGCGGGGGCGGTGCCGTAGAACGCGGCGTCACCGAACGAGTACACACCGCCGTCAGACGCGGCGAGCCAGTACCCCTTGCCGGACGCGCTTCGGGCCATGCCGGTGACCGGACGACCGGCGGCGCCGCCGAAATTGGCGGCGGCGCCGAGGGTGACGACCTGGCCGGTGGCGTTGTCCACAGCCCGGACGGGGCCGTTGGACGCCATCGGGAAGGCGAGCAGACCTATCAGGCCGACGAAGCCCGTACGTCTGAGCTTGACGAAACGTCGAGGCCGGATTCGGGAATGGAGACGGGAACAACGGACGGGCACAGGGTGGTCCTTCCTTGTCAGCTCCGTCCGGCGCCCCACGCACGCGACAAAGGTGGTGGTGGGGTTGGGACGAGGCACCGGTGGGCCCTCCGCCGCGCGGTTCCGCCTGCGGCTGAGGGGGCACCTGGCACGTTCCGCCGCCAGGCACGCATGTGCTGTGTCGGAGATCACACTAGTGGAACTCGGTGACAAAGGGCCAAACCGGGCCGGTGGTCGCCGGCCCGTCCAGCCGGTAGACAGGGGCCCATGGCCCCGCCCGAGCGTTCCCCCCAGGATCTGGATGTGGCTGAGGCGGAGCGGTTGCGCCGGCTCCATGTGCGGCTCCGGAAGGCGTCCCAGGATCTGGAAGGGTTCACGGTGCCCAGGCGGATGAAGGGCCGGTGGGACAATGCCCCTGTTCCCGACGAGGCCGTGAAGGCGACGGGCGCCGAGCTGGCGGCGGCCTACGGCGCCCTGTGGTCGGCCTACCGGGAGTTGCTCGGATGGACCGGCGCAGGTTCAGGCGACGAGGGGGACTGATCTCCGCCGCTTGCCCGTGGTGGCGGCGGGATCGGTGGCAGCATCGGGCATGGCCTCGCAGACGTGTTACCGCCACACCGGCCGCGTCACGGGGTCCAGTTGCACGCGCTGCGGGCGCCCGATCTGCCCGGACTGCATGATCGAGGCACCCGTCGGCCACCACTGCCCCACGTGCGTGCACGAGGCCCGAGCGGATATGAGGCATGTCAAGAAGGTGGCGTTCGCCCGGGGGGGCGCCGGGATGGCGGTGCAGGGCGGCGTCGTCTGTGTGGTGCTGGTCGCCGTAAACGTCATCGTGTTCGTGGTGGGACTCCAGGACCGCACCATCGAGCTCAGGTTCGCCGACAACGCCCTTGCCATAGCCGGGCACGGCGAGTACTACCGGATGCTCACGTCCGCCTTCCTCCATAGCGGGCTGTTCCACATCGGCTTCAACATGGTGCTGCTCTACGTGTACGGGTCGCAGGTGGAGGCCACCCTCGGCATCCCGCGCTTCATCGCCCTGTACTTCGCGGCCGCGCTCGGCGGGTCGGCCTGCTCGCTGTGGTTCACGCCCGTTGCGGCGTTCTCCCTGGGGGCGTCGGGCGCCGTGTTCGGTGTCTTCGGCGCCTTCTTCGTCATCGCCCGCAGCAAGGGCCAGGACACGTCGCAGATCGTCGGCCTGATTGTGATCAACCTGCTGCTCGGCGCGGTGATACCGCGGGTCGACAACTCCGCCCACATCGGTGGTCTGATCACCGGCGCCGCCATCGGTGCCCTCTACGAGTGGGCTCGGCGCCGGCGGGGGGTGGGCGGCGTGGCCCTCCAGGTCGCGGGTGTGGCGGCCATCGCCGCCGTGATCGCGGTGGCGACGGTGGTTCGCATCGAGAACCTCCGGGCCGGGTTCTGACGGGCCGGTCGGGTCAGCCCGCTTCCGCCTGGCGGAAGGTGCGGCGGTAGGCCTGGGGTGACGTGGCGACGGCGCGCCGGAAATAGGTGCGAAGGTTGGCGGCGGTGCCCATGCCGCAGCGGTAGGCGACCAGCTCGATCGAGTCGTCGGTGGTCTCGAGGAGGCGCGAGGCGAGCAGCACCCTCTGGCTGAGCAGCCACTGGTGCGGCGTGGTGCCGGTGACGGCGCGGAAGCGGCGGGCGAAGTGGCGGGGGCTCATGTGCGCGCGCTCAGCCAGGTCGTCGACGCCGAGCGGCTGGTCGAGATGCTCGAGCATCCAACCGAGGGTCGTGCCGAGCGGATCGTCGCCGGCGCTGGGGGCGACCGGCGCCTCGACGAACTGGGCCTGGCCGCCGTCGCGGTGGGCCGGCACCACCATGCGCCGGGCGACGGCGTTGGCCACCTCGGCGCCATGGTCGAGCCGAACGATGTGCAGGCACAGGTCGATGCCGGCCGCCGTGCCAGCGGACGTCATGACGTCTCCCTCGTCCACGTAGAGCACCTTCGGGTCGACCTCGATCTCGGGGTGCCGCTTGGCCAGCAGGTCGGCGTACATCCAGTGCGTCGTCGCCCGCCGCCCATCGAGCAGGCCGGTGGCGGCCAGGACGAATGCGCCCGAGCACACCGACACGAGACGGGCGCCTCGCTTGTGGGCGGTGCGCAGCGCCTCGATGAGGTCGGCCGGCACTTCCATGTCGCCGCGGGCACCCCAGGCCGGGATGATGACCGTGTCGGCCCGCCGCACCTCCTCCAACCCGTACGGCGTGTCGATGGTGAAGCCCACGGACGAGCGGGTCGGCCCGGGCGTGGAGGCGCACACGAGGAACCGGTACCAGGGGTCGATCAGCTCCGACCGGTCGATGCCGAAGACCTCGCATCCAACGGCCAGTTCGAACGGTGCGACACCGTCGGCGATGACGGCGGCGACGGTGTGGCGGCGGCGTCGGGCCATGGCAGGATTCTAGCGAAAGTTGTCGTTCCTGCCAATGGTCATAGCCGCGGGAAGGCGGGACGATCGGGACATGGATGCTCCCCAGCTCACCCGGGTCGACGGTGTCGAGGTCGACTGTGTCGAGGTCGACGGTATCGAGGTCGACGGTATCGAGGTCGACGGTATCGAGGTCGACGGTATCGAGGTCGACGGTATCGAGGTCGACGGTATCGAGGTCGACGGTAAGTTCCCCGGCAGCCTCCGTGCGGCCGCTACCGGGGACCACACCGACGCGGCCGCCGTGGCCCGGAGGGAGGCGTGGCAGCTGCCGGTGCTGCGGCAAGGCCGCCTCAGCCGCAGTCTGCCGGAGACGTGGGAGGGCGTCCACCTCCGCCTCCGAGCCGCCCTGTGGGAGGTGGCCGCCAGCGCTGACGTCCCGTGCCGCCAGGCGCCTCCGTCGATGCGGTGGCCCGGCTCCTCGTCGGCTACGGCGCCATCATCCCGCCGGCCGGCGACGGCGTCCGGGCGCTTGCTGCCATCGCCGAGGCGGGCTGCTCAGGTCGCGAGACCAGCGGCGGCCCGGATGTGGCCGAAGCCGCCCGCCTCGGCGAACGCCTGTCCGGCTACCTCGCATTGCGGGCCCGCTTCGGTTGAGGCGCCTGCGACCGGGAACTGCCCGACGTCGACCCGAGACTTGCGACGCGAGGCTCGGTTGACCGTGGCGTCATCCGCGAGCGGCGGGACCGTGCGGGGCTCGACGTCGACCGGCTCGAGGCGACTCTGGCGGGCGCGCTCCTCGGCCTGTCGCAGTTCCCGGCGGTGGTGCTCGGCGGCGGCCCGCGCCTCGGCCTCGGGGCCGACCAACGGATCGGCGGCCAGGGCCAGGAGCTTGGTGTGCCAACGCTCGCCGAGGGCGCCGCCAACTGTCGAGCCGGTGAGCATGGCGACCAACGAACCGATACCGGCGACGGTGCCGAGGTCGCCCCATTCGGCACTCGACGTCGGGACGCCGACGCTGCGGAGGTTGCGCAGGATCTCGTCGCCGTCGGTGAACACGTTCACCAGGCCGGCCACGCCGGCGGCCACGACGACGCCGAAGACGAACACCATCAGCCCGTTGGTGGCGCCGGCCCGGCGGGCCATGCGCCCGGCCACGTAGCCGCCGAAGAGGTAGCAGAGGAGCAGGACGCCGGCGATGATCGCACCGCCGGCTGCGCCGAGAGTGCGCCACTCGTTCGTGCTCAGGTCCGTGTCGAACCCGACCGCTTCCGCTACGGCGCCGGTGATGGCGAGCAGCACGGTAAACGCCCCGTACGCCACCAGGGTGCCGGCCAGCACGCTGGCCAGCGAGACCCGCCCGAGGCCGGCATGCTGGGCCAGGACCGCCCGGTCGCTGCGGGTCTCCACGGCAAGCGCCCTTGTCGCTCGTGCCATGTCTGCCTCCTCGACGAGAGTCCGGTGATGGAACTGTCCCCGCCGGGCGGCGTCGGGAAACCGGAAGGAGCGTCTCCGCGCCGGCCTCCGCGGCACGGAGGGGATGACTGCCTATCCGCCCACGGGCGAGGTGGTCGGCAGCCAGCGAGGACGTGTGGACTCATACCCGGTGATGTCGGGCTCGTGGCGCAGGCTCAGTCCGATGTCGTCGAGCCCTTCGAGGAGGCGCCACCGTGTGAAGTCGTCGAGCGGGAAGGGCGCCTCGATGCCGGCGGCGGGCGCCCGCACGACGCGGGCCTCCACGTCCACTGTCACCTCGATGGTGGGGTCGGCCTCCACCGCCGCCAGCAGGGCCGCCGCCGTCTCGACGTCCAGCTGGGCCGGCACCAGGCCGGCTTTCGTGCAGTTGGAGCGGAAGATGTCGGCGAAGCGGGGTGACACCACGGCCCGGAAGCCGTAGTCGGTCAGCGCCCACACGGCGTGCTCGCGCGATGAGCCCGTGCCGAAGTTGGTGCCGGCCACCAGCACGCTGGCGCCGGCGTACTGCGGCTGGTTCAGGACGAACGACGGGTCCTTGCGCCACGCCGAGAACAGGCCGGCGGCGAAACCTGTGCGCTCCACCCGCTTCAGCCATTCGGCCGGGATGATCTGGTCGGTGTCGACGTCGGACCGGTCGAGGGGAACGGCGGTGCCGGTGATGGAACGGATGGGGTCCATGTCAGTTCAGCTCCTGAGGCGTGGCGAAGTGGCCGGCCACCGCGGTGGCGGCGGCGACGGCGGGGGACACGAGATGGGTGCGGCCTCCGGGGCCCTGGCGACCCTCGAAGTTGCGGTTCGACGTGGATGCGCACCGCTCGCCGGGCGCCAGCTTGTCGGGGTTCATGGCCAGGCACATGGAGCAACCGGCTTCCCTCCATTCGAAGCCGGCCGCACGGAAGATGCGGTCGAGACCCTCGGCTTCCGCCTCCGTCTTCACCAGCGCCGAGCCGGGGACGACCAGGGCGCGCACACCGTCGCGCACGTGGTGGCCGTCGAGCACGGCCGCCGCGGCCCGAAGGTCCTCGATGCGGGCGTTGGTGCACGAGCCGATGAACACGGTGTCGACCGCGATGTCACGCACGGCGATGCCGGCGGCCAGGCCCTGGTAGGCGAGGGCACGTCGGGCCGCGTCGCGCTCGGCCGGGTCCGCTATGGCCTCGGGGTCAGGCACGTTGCCGTCGATAGGCGCGACCTGCGACGGGTTGGTGCCCCATGACACGTGGGGCACGAGGGTGGTGGCATTGAGCTCCACCCCCTTGTCGAACGAGGCGTCGTCGTCGGTGGCCAGTGAGCGCCACACGTCGAGTGCCTCCTCCCACGCCTTGCCTTTCGGCGCGTGGGCCCGCCCTTCCAGGTAGGCGAAGGTGGTGTCGTCGGGCGCCACCAGGCCGGCCCGGGCGCCGCCCTCGATGCTCATGTTGCACACCGTCATGCGACCCTCCATCGACAACGAGCGGATGGCCGATCCCCGGTACTCGATGACCGAGCCCATGCCGCCGCCGGTGCCGATTCGGCCGATGACGGCGAGGATCATGTCCTTCGCTGTGACGCCCGGCGGGAGCTCGCCGTCGACCGTGACCGACATCGTGCCTGGCCGGCGTTGGGGCAGTGTCTGGGTGGCGAGCACGTGCTCGACCTCGCTGGTGCCGATGCCGATGGCCAGCGCCCCGACGGCCCCGTGGGTCGACGTGTGACTGTCGCCGCACACGATCGTCATCCCCGGCTGGGTGAGGCCCAGCTCGGGGCCGATGACGTGGACGATGCCCTGGTTGCGGTGCCCCATCGGGTAGAGCGGGATGCCGAACTCGTCGCAGTTGGCGCCCAGCACCTCCATCTGCTTCTTGGAGATCGGGTCGTCGACGACCATGGCGCCGCCGGCGTCGAGGGTGGTGGGGACGTTGTGGTCCATCGTTGCCAGGGTGAGGTCGGGCCGGCGCACCGGGCGCCGGGCCATGCGCAACCCGTCGAAGGCCTGCGGGGACGTGACCTCGTGCACGAGATGGAGGTCGATGTAGAGCAGGTCGGGCTCACCCTCGGCCGACCGCACCACATGGCGGTCCCACACCTTCTCGCTCAGCGTCCGTCCCATCTGCGCTCCTCTGCTACTTGCCCGTCGTCTCAGAATATGAGACCCTTATCTCGGATGACAAGACAGAGTGTAAACGGCGTCGGCGTGCTCGACAAAGCCATTGCGATTCTCGACTCCCTCGAGGAGGGCCCGCTCGGCCTCGCCGCTCTCGTGTCGGCCACCGGGCTGTCCCGCCCCACCGCCCACCGCCTGGCCACCGCCCTGGAGGGCCACGACCTGGTTGCCCGAGACAGCGCCGGCCGGTTCATCCTCGGGCCCCGCCTCGTGCGGCGCCCGCTGGAGGAGGCGGCCCGCCCTGCGTTGGCGGCCCTGCGGGACGCCACCGGCGAGAGCGCCCAGCTCTACGTTCCCCGCAACGGGGCCCGCTTGTGCGTCGTCGCCCTGGAGTCGCCCCACGGCCTGCGCACCATCGTCCCGGCCGGCGCTGTCCTGCCGCTCGACCAGGGCTCGGCCGGCGCCGCCCTCCGCGGCTCGCCCGAGGTGCTGCGACGGGGGTGGGCCCAGAGCGCCGAGGAGCGCGAGCCCGGAGTGGCCTCGGTGAGCGCCCCCGTCCTCCACGACGGCGCCGTGGTGGCCGCCGTGTCGGTGTCGGGCCCGGTGGAGCGCACGACTCGGTCACCCGGCCGGCGCTACTCGGCGGCGGTGGTGGCCGCCGCCCGTGCCGTGGAGGTCGCCATGGGCTGGAACCAGTCCCTTTCGAGTAAATAGGGTGTCGAATTGACACCCTATTTACTCGGGAACGGGGAGGTTGGCGCGGGTGGCGACGTCGGTGCAGGCGTCGAGGAGGGCGGGGACGTAGCGGGCGGCATCGGTGACGCATGCGCCGTGGTCGCCCTCCACCTCCGACAGGCGGGCGCCGGGGATGGCGGCGGCCAGGGCGTGCTGGCGACGGGGGCTGACCACCTGGTCGAGCGTGGTGACGATGACTGCGGCGGGGATGCCGGCGCCGCCGATCCAGCCCGAGGAGTCGAAGCGGCCTATGGCCCAGCCCGCTTCGAGGACGGCGGCGGCATCGCCGCGCTCCATCTCGGACTGGCCCCAGCCGGCCAGCGCGGCGCCCTGGAGGCGGCGCCGGATGAGGCTGTCTGCCACCTGCTGGCGCACCTGGGACGGAGTGAAGCGGGCCACCACGGACAGCCCGAGCAGCGCCGAGAAGTAGGCCCGCGACCGGGCGTCGGGGTTGGAGAAGCTGCAGGCGGTGGCGCTCAGCACCAGACCGGCGACGAGGTCGGGGTGACGGCGCCATAGCAATTGCGCGATCGGCCCGCCCATCGAGTAGCCGACGGGGACCAGGCGGTCGATGCCCAGTTCGACGGCGAGGGCGGCGGCGTCGTCCGAGCAGTCCTCCAGCCGGAACGGCCGTCTCGAGCGGATCCCCTGGCCGTGTCCCCGGTGGTCCATGGCGACGACCCGGAAGTGTTCGGCCAGCGGTGCGTAGCAGGCGAACCAGTTGAGGTCTGCCGTCACCGTCCAGCCGTGCAACAGGAGCAGGGTGGGTGCTCCCGGCGGCCCGGGCGCCTCGCGCACGAACGTCTGCCCACGACCCGGGAGCAGGACCGGCCGGCCGGCAGGCAGCGGGACCGGCGGAACAGCCGAGGACATCGAGTGAGCGTAGGGGAGGGCCCGTGCGGCAGGATTCGGGCATGTCCGCTCGGAGTGTCCGTCTGGCGGTGGGGATACTGTCGGTGACGCTCGTTGCCGGGTGCAGCAGCGATGAGGGCGGGGGAGGCTCGTCGCGCGACCGGGACGGTGCGGTCGGCGCCCCCCTCGGAGCCCTTCCCGTCCCCCGCACGGAGGTGGCCGGCGCCACGTGGACGGGCCGGCTGGTGGTGGCGGGCGGCCTCACACCCGACGGCGGGGCCAGCGCGCTGGTACACGTTTACGAGGCCAGGACAGGCCGGTGGCGGAAGGTGTCGTCGCTGCCGGTGCCGCTGCACCATGCCGGCCTGGCCGTGCTGCGCGGCAGGCTCTTCATCGCCGGCGGGTACACCAACGGCCCTGGCGAGGAATGGTTGCCGCAGGCGGCCGTGTGGAGTCTGGGCCGCGACGACGAGGAGTGGCGGGGCGAGGCGTCCATGCCGGCCGGGCCCAGGGGCGCCCTCGGCTTGGCGGCGTCGCTCTCCACCATGGTGGCGGCCGGCGGCGAGTTCGGGGGACAGGCGCTCACCCGGACCGAGTTCTACGACGCCGAGGCTCGGACGTGGAGGGCGGGCCCCGCCCTCGACCACCCCCGCGAGCACCTTGCCCTCACGGCCGACGGCGACCGGATCTACGCCATCGCCGGCCGGACGGCGGCGGGCGGAAACCTGGTCAGCGTGGAGTCGATCGACCCGATCCAGGAGTTGGCCTGGCGCGACGAACCGGTCCTGCACGACGCCCGTGGCGGGATCGGGGCGGCGACGGTGGAAGGTCGGGTGTGCGTGGCGGGCGGAGAAGCGCCGGACGGCACCATCGCATCGGTCGAGTGCCTCGACGGCTTCGACTGGGTGGAGGCGGGTCGTCTCGAACGCCCGCGCCACGGCCTCGCCGTCATGGCCCTCGACGGACGCCTGCACGTCGTGGGCGGCGGCGAACAGCCCGGCTTGTTCGTGAGCGACGCCCACGAGGCGATCGATGTGTGAGCCGACCGGCCTTGCCATCGGTCACAATGGCGGGGTGCGCGTCGGGATCGCAGGCAAGGGCGGCGTCGGCAAGACCACCATCTCGTCGGTGCTGGCCCGCACGCTCGCCCGGCGGAGCTACCGGGTGATCGCCCTCGACTGTGACTCGGACCCCCACCTGGCCATGAGTTCCGGCATCGAGCAGGATCGGATCGACGCCATGCGCCCGTTCGTCGAGCGACGGGGCCGGGGCGATTCGTTCACCACCGACGCTGTCACGCCGGAGGAGATCCTGGCCAGGCACGGCCTCGAAGGGCCGGACGGCGTCGTCTACATGCAGGCGGCCCGGATCACCAAGCCGGGCGGCGGCTGAACAGGCGGCTCCCATGTCACGGTTCGTGGCTTCATCGAGAACATCGAGGCGGAGTACCCCGGCACGGTCGTGATCGCCGACATGGAGGCCGGCCTCGAGCACCTGTCATGGGCGGGCGGCACCCTTCGCTACGTCGACGCCCTTCTCCTGGTGGCCGAGCCGCAGAAGAAGGTGCTGCTCACCGCCCGCCGGGCCCACCGCCTCGCCGGCCAGTTGGGCATCGAGCGGGTCGCCTTCGTGGGCAACCGGGTCCGCGCCGGCGAGGAGCCGATCCTGCACGAGTTCGTGGCGTCGCTCGACGCCGACCTCCTGGCCGCCGTACCGGAGGACCCTGCCGTGGTGGCTGCCGACCGGGAGGGCCGTTGCCTCCTCGACGCCGCCCCCGACTCGCCCGCCGTCCTCGCCATCCAGCGCCTGGCCGACGACCTCGAGGACCGCTACCTCACCCGAGTCCCCGTTCCCGAGTAAATAGGGTGTCGTTTTGACACCCTATTTACTCGGGAGTGTGCGGGTTCAGGCGACGTCGACGATCTCGACCTTGAGGGTGGCGCCCGTGGGCGTCTCGTACTCGACCTGCTCGCCCGTCTTCCGGCCCAGAAGGGCCTGGCCGAGCAGGGAGCCCGGGGTGATGATGGTGACGCCCTCGACCCGCTCCTCGATGGAGCCGACCAGGTAGCGCTCGACCTCGTCGTCGCCCTCGTAGCGCAGTGAGACGGTGGAGCCGGCCACCACCTTGCCGCCGGTGTCGGCGTCGTCGTCGACGATGGAGGCCTGCGACAGCACCCGCTCGATGTGGCGGATGCGCGACTCCATCTTCCCCTGCGAGTCCTTGGCCGCGTGGTAGTCGCCGTTCTCCGAGAGGTCGCCGAGCATGCGCGCCGCCTCGATGGCCCGGGCGATCTCGACCCGGCCCCGGGTGGTGAGATCCTCCAACTCCTCACGGAGGCGGTCGTGAGCCTGACGGGACAGATGCGTCTCGCTCATGGGGGGAGGCTAGTGCCGGAAGTGGCTAGCGCCTACGGGCGGCTACCCGGTACAGTGGCATTGCCATGACCGCCACCTCCGTAGCCGTCATTCCGTAGCGCACACCGTTCCCGGTGTGCGCTGTTCGACCGTCCACGCAGTGGGCGGTTTTTTCTTTCCAAGGAGCACGAGACGTGGCCCACAGGGTCGGGATCATCGCCGGAGACGGCATCGGGCAGGAGGTCGTGCCGGAGGCGCTGAAGGTCGTGCGCGCGGCCGGCGTCGATCTCGACACCATTGACTACGACCTGGGCGGTGCGCGGTACCTGCGCACCGGCGAGGTCCTTCCGGAGGCCATCCTCGACGAGCTGCGCGGACTCGACGCCATCCTGCTGGGCGCCGTCGGCACGCCCGAAGTCCCCCCCGGCGTGATCGAGCGCGGCCTGCTGCTGCGCCTGCGCTTCGAGCTCGACCTCTACGTCAACTTGCGTCCCATGGAAGGGGCGCGGATCGACTGCGTGGTTGTCCGCGAGAACACCGAGGGCAGCTACGCCGGCGAGGGCGGGGCCCTGCGGAAGGGCACGCCCCACGAAGTTGCCACCCAGGGCTCGGTGAACACCCGCTTCGGGGTCGAGCGGTGCCTGCGGTTCGCCTTCGAGCTCGCGCAGTCCCGCCCCCGGCGCCACCTCACACTCGTGCACAAGACCAACGTCCTCACCTTCGCCGGCGACCTGTGGCAGCGGGCCTGTGACGAGGTGGCGGCCGCATACCCCGACGTCGCCACCGGGTATGACCACGTCGACGCCGCCTGTATCCACCTGGTCGAGCGGCCCGAGCGCTACGACGTGATCGTCACCGACAACCTCTTCGGCGACATCCTCACCGACCTCGGTGGCGCCGTGGCCGGCGGGATCGGCCTCGCCGCGTCGGCCAACCTGAATCCGGCCGGCACAGGCCCGTCGCTGTTCGAGCCCGTCCATGGGTCGGCGCCCGACATTGCCGGTACAGGCCGTGCGAACCCGCTCGCCGCCATACGATCGGCGGCGATGATGCTCGAGTTCCTCGGGGAGGCTGACGCGGCCGCCCGGGTCACCAAGGCGGTCGCGGCAGCGGCGTCGCTGTCGGGAACCACATCCGAGTTGGGCGACGCCGTCGCGGAAAGGGTATAGAGACATGCCCCTGCAGAAGGTGGACAAGATCTGGATGGACGGCGTGCTCGTCGACTGGGACGACGCCAAGATCCACATCCTCACCCATTCGCTCCATTACGGCTGCGGCGTGTTCGAGGGCATCCGTGCCTATGCCACCACAAGTGGCCCGGCTGTGTTCCGCCTGACCGACCACATCGTCCGCCTGTTCGACAGCGCCAAGATCTTCATGCTCGACATCCCCTACACGGTCGAGCAGCTTGTCGCCGCCACCAAGGAGACGGTGCGGGTCAACGGTCTCGACTCGTGCTACATCCGCCCGCTCGTGTACCTGGGCTACGGCGAGATGGGCCTCAACCCGCTGCCGTGCCCGGTGAACGTCTCGATCGCCGTGTGGCCGTGGGGCAGCTACCTGGGCGACGAGGGAATCAAGCGCGGCGTGCGCATGAAGATCTCGTCGTGGCAGCGCCACGACCCCAACGCCATGCCGCCGGCGGCCAAGGGCACGGGCATGTACATCAACTCGTCGATGGCCAAGGTCGAGGCGCTCAAAGCCGGCTACGACGAGGCCATCCTCCTGTCGCCCCAGGGATACGTGAGCGAGTGCACGGGCGAGAACATCTTCATCGTGAAGAAGGGCCGCATCATCACCCCGCCCGTCAGCGCCGGCGCCCTCGCCGGCATCACCCAGGACTCGGTGATGACCATCGCCCGCGACCTCGGCATCGAGTGCGAGGTGGGCCACATCCTGCGCAGCGACCTCTACACGGCCGACGAGGCGTTCCTCTCCGGCACGGCGGCCGAGGTGGTGCCGATCCGGTCGGTGGACGACCGCGAGATCGGCGACCCCGGCCCCGTCACCCGCAAGCTCCAGGAGGTCTTCTTCGCCGCCATCAAGGGCGAGGTCGACCGTTACAAGGACTGGTGTGAACACGTCGACGCGTGACGCGGCGGCGCCCCTTGGGCGCGGCCGCCACAGCCCGTTGCCCGACCTGCCCGAGGCGGTCGACATCTACGACACCACCCTCCGGGACGGCAGCCAGCAGGAGGGCCTCTCCCTCACGGTGGACGACAAGCTCCGGGTCGCCCGCCAGCTCGACCACCTCGGTGTCGCCTATATCGAAGGCGGCTGGCCGGGCGCCAACCCCAAGGATGAGGAGTTCTTCCAGCGGGCGCCCGACGAGCTGAAGCTGGAGACCGCCACCCTGGTGGCCTTCGGCTCCACCCGCCGGCCACGCAGCCGGACCGACACCGACGACACGCTCCGCCACCTGGTGAAGGCGAAGACCTCGGCCGTGTGCATCGTGGGCAAGTCGTGGGACCGCCATGTCACCGAGGCGCTGCGCACTGACCTCGACGAGGCGGTGGCAATGACGAGCGAGTCGGTGGCATTCCTGCGGGCCAACGGCCTGCGGGTGTTCTTCGACGCCGAGCACTTCTTCGACGGCTACAGGTCCGACCGGGAGTTCACCCTCCGGGTCCTGCGGGCAGCCGAGGAGGCCGGGGCCGGGACGCTGGTGCTGTGCGACACCAACGGCGGCACGCTGCCCCACGAGGTCGAGCAGATCGTCTCCGAGGTGCGGGCTGAGGTGTCCGCCCAGATCGGCCTGCACTTCCACAACGACGGGGGTTGCGGGGTGGCCAACACCCTCACCGGCGTCCGCCTCGGCGCCACCCATGTGCAGGGATGCGTGAACGGCTACGGCGAACGCACCGGCAACGCCGACCTGTGCGCCGCCATCGGTGACCTCAGCGTCAAGATGGGCGTGCGCACCATCGACCCGGAGCGACTGGAGCGGCTGCGGCCGGTGTCCCACCACATCGCCGAGCTGGTCAACATCGCCCCCAACCCGCAGCAGCCGTTCGTGGGCCACTCGGCCTTCGCCCACAAGGCCGGCCTGCACACGTCGGCGATCGCCCGGGGCCGCGACCTCTACGAGCACATCCCGCCCGACACCGTAGGGAACGGCTCCCGCTTCGTGGTCAGCGAGCTGGCCGGCCGGTCCACCCTCGCCCTGAAGGCCGAGCAACTCGGTCTCGCCCTCGACGGCTCGGCGCTGGGCGCGGTGCTGGAGCAGCTCAAGGACCTGGAGCACCGCGGGTACCACTTCGAGGTGGCCGACGGGTCCCTGGAGCTGTTGATGCGCAGGGCGACCGGGTGGGAGCAACCCTTCTTCCGGCTGGAGTCGTTCCGGGTGATCACCGAGCAGCGCGAGGACCACCACTTCGACACCGAGGCCACCATCAAGGTCCATGTGCAGGGCGAACGGGTGGTGGCCACGGGGGAGGGCAACGGCCCCGTCAACGCCCTCGACGCAGCGCTGCGCCGGGCGGTGGGGGAGAAGTACCCGGCGCTGTCCGGCGTCCACCTCACCGACTACAAGGTTCGGGTGCTCGACACGTCGAAGGGCACGGGCGCCGTCACCCGGGTGCTGATCGACTCGACCGACGGCGAGCACACATGGTCCACCATCGGCGTGTCGGAGAACATCATCGAGGCGTCGTGGCAGGCCCTTTCCGATGCCGTCGTCTACGGTCTGCTCCACAGCGCCGCGGGCGCCGACGACAAGGGGTAGACGGCGTGGCCCAACCGGAGTTCGTCCCGCTCCATGCAGGAGACAGGGTGCGTGCCGCGGAGCGCCTACCCGCCCATGGTGGGTGGCGCCAGGACCGCCCGGCCGAACTGCTTTCGCCCGATCTGCCCACCGGGGAGCGCTTCGGTTCGCCCGGTCCCGACCAGGGCTACGCACTCACCCTGGCCGGGCGCTTCGCCGACCGCCTGAAGCCGGCGCCCGGCGAGCACCACGAGGACGCCGTCGCCGGAGCGGTCGGTGTGGCCATGCGGCGGGCGTCGATGTTCGGGCGGGCGCCGGTGATCCACGATCTCGACCTTGCCTTCACCCTGTTCGGGTATCTGGGCGACGCGCCGGCGGACCTCGTGACGTTCCGGGCACCGCTGCTGCAAGGCGCGGCGCACAGCTACTGGGTGCAGCGCGACGTGGTCGACAAGGTGAAGCAGGAGACCCTGCGCATGACGCCGGTCCAGGTGCGGGCCAAGCTCGCCGAGTGGCCGAGCCTGTTCACCTCATGAGCGTCGACACCTTCGAGCTCGAGGCCGGTGACTTCACGTTCACCGCCCACGCCGCCGGGCCCGAGGACGGCCGGCTCGTCCTCCTCCTCCATGGCTTTCCGCAGAACTCGTTCGAGTGGCGCCACCAGATGGCGGCGTTGGCCGCCGCCGGATACCGGGCCGTTGCCTTCGACCAGCGCGGGTACTCGCCGGGCGCCCGTCCCGAGGGCGTGGAGCAGTACCGCATGGAGCATCTGGTGGCCGACGTGCTGGCCGTGGCTGATGAGCTCGGTGCCCACCGACTCGACCTGGTGGGCCACGACTGGGGTGGCGCGGTCGCGTGGTTGGTCGCCGCCCACTACCCGCAGCGGGTGCGCACGCTCACGGCCGTGTCCATGCCGCACCCCGCCGCGTTCGCACTGGCCCTCTCGGGCGGCGACCCCGATCAGGCGGCCAAGTCCTCCTACATTGAGATGCTGCGCCAGGAGGGGACGGCCGAGGAGGCCCTCCTCGCCGGCGATGGCCGGGGCCTGCGGCGCGTCCTGGCCGCCACCGGCCACCCTTACCCCGACAACACTGACGAGTACATTCGGCTGCTCTCCGAGCCCGGTGCGCTCACCGGCGCCCTGAACTGGTACCGGGCCGTGTCGGTGAGCGAGGCGGCAGCCCGCTCGGCCGGTGGGCTCAAGGTTCAGGTGCCCACCATGTACGTGTGGGGCGACGCCGACGCCGCCCTCGGTCGGGTGGCGGCCGAAAGGAGTGCCGAGTTCGTGGAGGGCCCGTACCGCTTCGAGGTGCTCGAAGGGGTAGGCCATTGGATCCCCGAAGAGGTCCCCGACGACCTCAGCAAGCTCCTCCTGGAGCACCTGTCCTCCCACGGCTGAGCGCAGTTCGGCCGGCTGGCGCCGTCCGGTCTGCGAAAACGGTCCGTTCCGGTGGTGTTTAGCTGACCAGAGCGCCTGTGTCGGTGCGACACTGAGGCGATGCAGCCGATCCTGCTGACCGACGAGCAGCGGGAGTTCCGCTCGGTCCTGCGCCGGTTCAGCGAGGGAAAGATCGCGCCGCGCGCGGCCGAGGTCGACGAGCGGGCCGAGTTCTCGTGGGACAACTACCGGGACTGCGTGGCCATGGAGCTGCCGTCGCTGGGTGTGCCCACCGAGTACGGCGGGGCAGGCGCCGACGCCGTCACCCAGGCGATCATGGTCGAAGAGCTGGCGCGGGTGTGCGCGTCGACCAGCCTCATGATGCTCATCTCCAAGCTCGGGATGATCCCAGTTATCAACTGGGGCTCGGAGGAGCTGAAGCAGGCCTACCTGCCACGTGTCGCCTCAGGTCAGGCGCAGGCGTCATACTGCCTCTCGGAGCCCGACGCCGGCTCCGACGTGGCCGCCATGTCCGCCCGGGCCGTCCGCGACGGCGACTCATACGTGCTCAACGGCGTGAAGTACTGGACCACGAACGCCGGCATCTCCGACACCTACACGGTGTTCGCCAAGACCGACCCGGCCGCCGGCCACCGGGGCATCTCCTGCTTCCTCGTGGAGCGCGACTGGGGCCTGCGGATCGGCAAGCTGGAGAAGAAGCTCGGGGTGCGGGGCAGCCCCACAGGTGAGGTGCTCCTCGAGGACGTGCGGGTCCCCGCCACCCACCGCATCGGCGAGGAAGGGCAGGGCTTCTACATCGCCATGGGTACGCTCGACCGCAGCCGGCCCTCGATCGGCGCCCAAGCGGTCGGCATCGCCCAGGGGGCCATCGACTACGCAGCGGGCTACGTCAAGCAACGCCGCCAGTTCGGGCGGCCGCTGGCCGAGCTGCAGGGCCTCCAGTTCATGCTGGCCGACATGGCCATGAGGACCGAGGCGGCCCGGGGCCTGGTGTACCGGGCCTGCGCCCTCATCGACGCCGGCGCCGACGGGGCGGCGGAGCTGAGCGCGGCCGGCGCAATGGCCAAGTGCTTTGCCTCCGACACGGCGATGGCCGTCACCACGGACGCCGTGCAACTGCTGGGCGGCTACGGCTATACCCGCGACTTCCCGGTGGAGCGCATGATGCGTGACGCAAAGATCACCCAGATCTACGAGGGCACCAACCAGATCCAGCGGATCGTGATCGCGAAGAACCTTCTGCGGTAAGGGGTTTGTGGCTCCGGCGCCGGCACGGGAACATCGCTGGCACCGGTCATGGAGTCACTGACGTTCGGCAGGGTGAACCCGCTCGGATGCAGGTAGTGCTGCAGGTAGCACTATCGGGGGAGGTGACAATGAGCCGATCGGACTCTGGCAACCGGGTCCGATCCGGCTCACAATGCGAACGGGCCGGTCCCCTGCCGGCTGGAGCGAGTGGCCAGGGCTCGGGCCCCGCCCGTCAGGAGAGCCCGAGGGAAACCCATGGACGTGTTCGGGATGGTCCGGGCGGCCTACGGGCGCGCGGCACGGCAGTGGAGCAGGTGCCAGCACGGTGCCGCACTCGTCGAGTACGGGCTCCTGATCGCCTTCATCGCCGTGACCTGCCTCGCAGCAGTGGCCTACATAGGCGGCTGGGCCAACGACGCCCTGACGTCGATCGGCAATCGGATCCAGTAAGCAAGGCCGCCCGCCGCCGTGTGATTGCCGCCGGCGCGGGTTGTGACCGATACTGGTGGTTGCGTCCGCACTGGCCGAAAAGCGGACCCGACGTGACCCCGCCTTCCCCGTCCGACTCCGAGTGGTTCGACGACCCTCGCCTCGAGGAGATCTTCGCCTCGTGGGCCGAGAGCAACCATCCCTCCACCCGCGACACCAGTGCCAAGACCCCTGACCCGGCCGCCGAGGGGGAGGCCGAGCGGCCGCCCGGGGACGCCGGCGCGGGGGACGCCGGCGCAGTGGATGCCGGCGGGGGGGACGTCGGCGGGGGGGACGTCGGGGACGACCTCGACGCCCGGAGCGCCGCCGGCGCCGACGTGGACTGGGACGTACCGGACCTCCGCCAGGCGTGGACCGGGGCCGACACCGATCCGGCCCCGGGCCCGCCGGAGGCCACCGGGCCCGATCCGCAGCCCGAGCCGCCGGCCGAGGGCGGCCCCTGGGCCCGCGACCGCGACGACGTCATCCCCGCTTCCCGCCGGCGGCGGTGGGGACGCCGCAAGGGCTGACCGGGCCGCTCAGATCCTCCGCCGCAGCGGATGGTCCTCGGGCACCTCCACCAGGCGCAGCTCGTTCCCCTTCGGGTCGGTCACCCAGCACTCCACCTGGCCCCACGGCATCGCTGCCGCCTCCTTCACCACGGTGACGCCGGCCCGGCGGAGCCGGGGACGCGCAGAGCGCGCCGCCTCGTCCCGTAGGTACCAGCGGGACATCGGCATCTACGCGAGAACTCGGCTCCTCGAAGGGGCGGGCCGCCTTCGTGGCCTCTTCCACCGCCTCGGCGGCCAGGCCACCATGGCGCCGTCCGATCCGTCGCCGTTGGGCCCGGAGCCCGCATCGGCGCCGGCCGACTTCTCTAGGCGCCCGACTTCCCGGTCGCCGGAGCCTTCTTGGCCGGGGCCTTCCCGGCCGGCTGCTCGTGCTTGGCGCCGCCGCCATCGCCGTCGCTGCTGGCCTCGGTCTTGGCCGGTGCCTTCCTGGCCGGCGTCGCCTTGGCGCCCCCCGATTTCTTGACCGGCGCGGCGTGGTCGTGGTCGTGCGCCTCGCCGTGGTGTTCCTGTTCGAAGTTCTCGTGCGGGTAGTGGGCGTGCGAGATCTGGGCATGGTCGTGCTCATGCTCGTGTTCGGAGCTGAGGTGGTCGAACCCACCTGCTAACCGGTTGTGGTTGTGGGTCACGTGGTAATGCCGGTGCACGTGCACCAGCGCCTCGTGTTCGTGTGTGTCCCACTCCCCGTGCTGCTCGTGGCCCTCAGCCATAGTCCCTCCTGCGTCGGTCGACGTTGTAGCGCTTCCCCCTATCCGAACAGGCGTAGCAGGCAACACCCTAAGCCTGGGACGGTGGCGATGCCGACGCGGTCCCCGGCCACCAGATGGCCGCCACCCGGTGCTCGAGCGGCGGCAGCGTCCGCAGCAGCTCGGCGATCTCCTCGTCGCGCTCAGGGCCGACCAGAAGCCGGCGTCGGGCGAAGGCCACCCGGTCCGGCGTGACGTCGCGGGGCCGGGGCGGGAGCACCACGTCCTCGCGAGCGGCGTCGATGCCGAGGGCGGCGATCACCCCCTCTATCTCGTCGGCCACGACCCGGTCGGGGCGGGCGACGCCGTGGATCGCCTCCCACATCGGGGGGGTTCAGGCCGAGCGGGGGAGCGTGGGACGAGATCTCAAGGACGACCCGCCGCAGGGCCTTCTCCGTGAGAGCGGTGAGGAAGTCCTCGATGTCGTCGGCGAAGTAGAGGGCGTGGTGACTGACGACCACGTCGACCGGCTCGATCTGGTTGGCCACGTCGGGCCAGGCGCCGAGGACGGCCCGGGCCTCGACCCCAGCCGTGCGTGCGCTCGCCCGGAAGGAATCGAGCATGCCTTCGAGGCGGTCGACACCCACGACGAGCCCGGCCCGGGGCGCCAGACCGAGGCTGGAGGCGCCGCCACCGACACCCACGTCGAGCACCGACCCACCCTGTGGCAGTGCCTCCAGGGCCCGCAGGCGCGACAGCCGGGGCGGCTGCTCGGCGTCCTCCTCCGGTCGCCAACGGAACATCTCGGGCTCGAAGGGTGAACGTGGGCTCGGGGGACGGCTGCCGCATCCACTCGGGGACGGCGGCGTCGTACATCGCCTGCCGCCAGCGGTCGCCCGGTCTCGGCCGCCCTTGGTCGTCCGGCTGCTGGTCCGTCGGGGGAGTGGGAGGATCGGCCACACCGTAGTATCGCCCGCCAGGTGTGAGGATGGCGCCATGCACGTGGAGCGGTTCGATCTCGTCGTCGTCGGCCGAAGTGAGCCCTGGGCCGGCGAAAGACAAGCGGCCACGGAGTTGGCTCAACGTAACTTCGCGGCCGGGCGGCGCACCGAGTGGCCGGGGCCTGCCAGACTCGCGGCGTCCCCAGAGACAGGAGTGGTCATGCGTGCACTCTCGTTCCGTCCGGCGCTCACCCTGCGGGGCAGGACGTTCAAGGGGTTGCGGGGGTGGGCGGGCAAGCCGCTGCACCCGCCGCTCACCGATGTGCCCGTCGGCGCCTACATCCTGGTGGCAGCGTTCGACGTGCTGTCGTTCCTTTTCAAGGACGAGCTGTGGGCCCGCGACCTTTACCGGGCGGGCACGTTCACCATGGTGGGCGGCGCGGTGGTGTCGGTGTTCGCAGCTCTGACCGGCTTATGGGACTGGCTCAAGTCCACCAAGAAGGGCACCCAGGCCCGGCGGACGGCCAACGCCCATGCCTGGACGATGCTCACGGTCACCGGCCTGGTGCTTGTCGACATAGTGATGCGGTGGTTCCTCTACGAGTACGTCCGGTACACCCCGCCCCGCGTCCTGATAGTGACGCTGGCCGCCGCAGGTCTCACGTTCATCGGCGGCACCCTCGGCGGCTCGCTGGCCTACGACTACGGCTTCAACGTGGAGACGTCGGGTGACCACCCTGTCTGGCACGAGTCCGAGGTGGACGTGTTCCCGGGCGACGGGCACCCCGCCTGACCCCGGGCGAGCTGCATTCCGTGGAGTCTTGCATCCGGTATGCAGACGCAGTACTCCACAGAATCTCGCCGTCCGGGGTCAGGAGCGGTGGCGATGAGGGCCGTCAGGCCGCGGCGCCGGCGCGGCTTGGTCGGAGAACGTACGATCCGGTCGGCGGCACAATCGGCGAAGGGAGCGACAGCGGTGGGAGAGCACGGCCAGGATCTTCCGTCCCTCTACCGCCGGGCGGTGTCGGGCTTCGGCGACCTCGTGCATGCGGTGGCGACCGACCGGTGGACGGCGCCCACGCCGTGCGCCGGCTGGGACGTGCGGCAGTTGGTCAACCACGTGGCCGGCGAGAACGCATGGATCCTGCCCCTGCTGGAGGGGCGCACCATCGCCGAAGTCGGCGACACCCTTGACGGTGACCTGCTCGGCGACGACCCGGCCGGAGCGTGGGACGAACTGGCGGCGGCGGCCGTGATCGCCACGGCTGCGGACGGGGCGCTCGACACGGTGGTGCACGTGTCCTTCGGTGACATCCCCGGCAGCGAGTACCTGTCCCAGGTTGCAGTCGACCACGTCATCCACGCGTGGGACCTGGCCCAGGGCATCGGCGCCGGCGTGGAGCTGGCCCCCGATCTGGTGGAGTTCGCCTACGACTACCTGGCGCCGCATGTCGAGCAGTGGCGGGCCGTGGGCGCCTTCGGCGAGCGGGTGGACGTTCCTGACGACGCTGCGCCCGAGGTCCGCCTTCTGGGCCTCGCGGGCCGACGGGCCTGATCGCCTCGGCGACACCGGCGCGTTCCTGTCGGTGCATCGCGGCGAACTTCGCAGCGATCTGCCCGCGAGAAGGGCCGCCGGGGCCGGGCAGGGTTTGCATCAGGCCGCCTGGCCGGCCGCCTGAATGGCCTCGACCGCCCGCTGCGCACCTGCTGCCTGCCGGCGCCGCAGGCTGGGCATGCCGAGGGCGACCAGGGCCACGACCAGGCTGGCGGTCCCGCTGAGCGCCAGGCCGGAGCGCGCCCCCCAGTGCTCCGACACGAAGCCGAGCAGCGGACCCCCGAGCGGCGTGGTGCCGAGGAACACCAGTCCGTAGATGGCCATGACCCGTCCCCGCATGGCGGGCGACGAGTTGAGCTGCAGGGTGGCGTTGGCCGTGGCCAGGAACAGCATCACCGAGACGCCCACCGGCACGAGCAGCACGGCCACGGTGGCCGCGTTGGGTGCGCCGGCCGTGGCCAGCGTGAGGACGCCGAAGGCGACGCCCGACCCCACCAGCCGGGCGCGGGTCGGCCTGGCGCGGGAGGCGGCGAACAGGGCGCCGAGCAGCGAGCCCAAGGCCATGACGCCGGTGAGGAGGCCGTAGAGGGGGGCGCCGCCGTGCAGCGTGTCGCGGGCCAGCAGGGGCAGCACCACGGCGAAGTTGAAGCCGAAGGTGCCCACGACCGCCACGAGGATCAGCGGTGACCGCAATTCGGGGGTTCGCCACACGTGGCGGAGCCCCTCTCGGATCTGCCCGGGCCGGCGGCCGCAGTCGTCGTCGACCGCCGTGGTGCGGTACAGCTCGGCCGGGCGCATGGCCCGCAGGGCGGCGATGACCACCACATAGGACACGGCGTTCACCAGGAATGCAGGTGCCACGCCGGCCGTGGAGATCACCACGCCGGCGGCGGCGGGGCCGACGAGCCGGCCGGCATTGAACATGGCGCTGTTGAGGCCGACGGCGTTGGGCACCTCGTCGGGCCCGACCATCTCGGTGACGAACGCCTGCCGGGTGGGCATGTCGACGACCTGCACCAGGCCGAGGGCGAAGGCGAGCACATAGACCATCCACAGCTGGACCACGTCGGTGACGACCAGCGTCCACAACGTCAGGGCCAGGACGGCGGCCACCGCCTGGGCGGCGATGAGGACCTGGCGCTTGTCGAAGCGGTCGGCGATAACGCCGCCCCACATGCCGAACAGCAGCATGGGCAGGAACTGGAGCGCGACAGTGAACCCGAGGGCGGTGCCGCTGTCGGTGAGCGTGATCACGAGCCAGCTCTGTGCCACCTGTTGCATCCAGGTGCCCGACACCGACACCAGCTGGCCGGTGAAGAACAGGCGGTAGTTGCGGACCCGCAACGAGCGGAAGGTGCGCCGGGTGGCCTTGCCGACCGCTGCACGAGCTCCGTCGTCGCCGAACGGGCTCCGGGTCAGGCTCATTCGGGCACGTCCAGCAGGTGTTCGAGGGCGTCGACGGCAGCGGCCAGGGCGGCTCGGTCGTCGGCGCCGAGTGCGCTGAGGCGGGCAGCCAGGTAGGCGTCCTTGCGGTGGCGGCTGCGGTCGACGAAGCGCTGCCCGGCGTCGGAAACGGCCACGCGCGACACCCGGCGGTCGGTTGGGTTCACGGCGCGGGAGACGAGGCCAAGCCCCTCCAGCGACGCGACGATGCGAGTCATGGTGGGAGGCTTCACCCGCTCGGCGGCCGACAGCTCGCCCAGTGTCAAGGGGCCGCAGTTGGCCAGCGACGCCAGTGCCGAGAGCTGCGAGGCCGAGACGTCCGTGTCGGCCTGCTGGCGCAGGCGCCTGGCCAGGCGCATCACGGACAGCCGCAGGCGGGCGGCCAGCTCGGCGCCCGCCTCGTCAGCGCCCGTCGCGTCCGGCTCCACGGAGGTCATGCGTCCCATGCTGCATCCAACTCCTTAGCAATGCGAACTATTTCCGCGACCGGCAGGTTTCTACAGGCGCCCGGTGACCATGCCGAAACCACTCTCGGTGGTCAGTTCCGGCCCCCGAGGAAGAAGGGAGGCCGTACATGGCAGACGATGTGCCCCATTCGACGGAGACGCTGGGCCTGCTGCGGGTGCTCCTGGTCGATGACGATCCGGACATGCGCGGCCTGCTCGTGCTCATGCTGGCCGAGGACGGGCGCTTCGCCGTCGTGGGCCATGCCTCCGACGGTGCCGAGGCCGTGCGCCTGGCCGTCTCCGAGCAGCCGGACGTGGTCGTCCTCGACCTCCAGATGCCGGGCATGGACGGGCTGACCGCGCTTCCGCTACTGCGCGAGCGACTGCCGCACGCCCGCATCGTCGTGATGTCGGCGTTTCCCGACCCGCTCACCCTCGCGGACGCCATGCGACGCGGTGTGGACGGGTACATCGACAAGAGCCGAACATGGTGCGAACTGGTTCCCACACTCGAAGGGCTCTGCGCCCTGGTGTGACGTCCGGCAGGGAAGCAGGCGACGTGTCCTGGCCGCCCTTTCCCACCCGCCTCCGTGGGCCAGCGGTGGTCGCCCGGTAGCATGCGCGGCGTGGCGGTCAGGCTCCGATTCTCGCCGTCGCCCACGGGGTACTTCCACGTCGGTGGAGCCCGCACCGCCCTGTACAACTGGCTCGAGGCCCGTCGCCAGGGCGGCACCTTCATCCTGCGTATCGAGGACACCGACACCGAGCGCAATCGCCCGGAATGGGTCGACGGGATCCAGTCCGCCATGCGGTGGTTGGGCCTCGACTGGGACGAGGGGCCCTACTTCCAATCGCTGAGGGCGCATCTGTACGAGGCGGCCGCCGCCAAGCTGATGGTCGGTGGGCAGGCGTACTGGTGCGACTGTACGCGCGAGGTGGTGCTGGAGCGCACAAGGGGAAACGCCATCCCCGGCTACGACGGCTTCTGCCGTGACCGCGACCTGGAGCCGGGCGCCGGCCGGGCCCTGCGCTTCCGCGTGCCCGAGGAGGGATCGACCACGGTGGTCGACATCATCCGGGGGAGGCCCACATTCGAGAACGCCACCATCGAGGACTTCGTCATCGTGCGCTCGAACGGCACGTCCCTGTTCGTGCTGGCCAACGTGGTGGACGACGTCGACATGGGCGTCACCCACGTGATCCGGGCCGAGGAGCACCTACCCACCACGCCGAAGTACCTGCTACTGCACGGCGCGTTGGCCGGCGGTGTCGACTTGCCCGTGTTCGCCCACGTGCCAGTCCTGGTGGACGAGCGCCGCAAGAAGCTGTCCAAGCGCACCCACCGGGTGGCGCTCGAGGACTACCGGGAACAGGGCGTCCTCCCCGAGGCCATGCGCAACTACCTGGTCCTGCTGGGCTGGGCGCCCGGCGGCGACCGGGAGGTGCTGACGCTGTCGGAGATGGTCGAGGAGTTCCGGCTGGAGGACGTGAACTCGTCGCCCGCCTTCTTCGACGAACGCAAGCTGCTGCACTTCAACGGCGAGTACATACGGGCGTTGGACCCGGATGCCTTCGTGGCCCGGTCGGCTCCCTTTCTCGAGCAGGGGGGATGGGCACCGGACGACTTCGACCCGGCAGCCTTCGCGACACTCGCGCCGCTCGTGCAGGAGCGGGTCAAGACACTGGGTGAGGTCCCCGCCATGGTCGACTTCCTGTTCCAAGCTGAAGCGCCGATCGAGGCCAAGGCGTGGGAGAAGCGGGTGGTGCGGGGCGCCTCCGCCCGGGAGATCCTGGCCGCGGCCGTGGATGTCTACGGATCGGTGGAGTGGGATGCCGCGACCCTCCATGAGTCGACCGCCGACCTCGGTGACAAGCTCGGGCTGACCCTCGGAAAGGCCCAGTTCCCGATCCGGGTGGCGATCACCGGGCGCGATGTGGGCCCGCCGCTGTTCGAGTCGCTCGTCGTGCTGGGCCGGGAGCGGTCGATCCGGCGCCTGCGGACGGCGCTGGAGCGGCTCGACGCGGCCGGGCCGCCGGCCTCTCCCGACCGGCCGGCGGGGTAGCGGGTCTGCGTTGCTGCGCCTGGCGGTGAAGGTGGCGGCCGGACTGACGGCCGTCATCGTCGTTTATCTGGCCCTCACGTTCATGCAGGTGGTGCGGGCGTCCGGTCGCGACCAGGCCCGCGGGGTGCAGGCCATCGTGGTGCTGGGGGCGGCCCAGTACAACGGCAGGCCGTCGCCTGTCCTGCGGGCCCGCCTGGACCACGCCGCCGACCTCTACGGCCGGGGCCTGGCAGCCAAGGTGGTGGTCACCGGGGGCAAGCAGGCGGGGGACAGCCTCACCGAGGCCGCCGTCTCGGCGAACTACCTGGCCCGCCACGGGGTGCCCGAGGGGTCGATCCTGCGAGAGGTCAACGGGCGCTCGTCGTGGCAGCAGCTGGCGGCGGCGGCCTCGTTCCTCAAGAAGCGGGGGATCACCCGGGTCCTCCTCGTGTCCGACGGGTTCCACAGCGCGCGCATCGCCGCCATCGCCCACGAGCTTGGGCTCCAGGGCTACACGTCGCGGGCGACCGAGTCGCCCATCCACGGCGCCGCCGTCCTGCCCTACATGGTCAAGGAGACGCTGGCCGTGGCCGTCGGCCGCATCATCGGGTACCGGCGGGTGGCCGGCATCTCCACGGGAGCGACCCAGACGCTCGGTCCTGCGGTTCTGGGTTGGACGGCGAGAAGCGCTTGGCCGGGGATGGTGAGCACCGGCTAACCTCTGAGACGCCCGTTCGGGGGTGGTGTAATCGGCAACACGACAGGTTCTGGACCTGTTTTTGGGGGTTCGAGTCCTCCCCCCCGAGCTGACCGCCGGCGCCGCCGGCGGCCAAGGCCCCATCGTCTAGAGGCCTAGGACACCACCCTCTCAAGGTGGCGACACGGGTTCGAATCCCGTTGGGGCTGCAAGCAAAACCGCAGTTGAGAGGCCATTTTGGCTCGGCTTGCTTGCTTTCGGTAGGCGGCTTTGCCACTCTCTTGCCACTCCATCGAGTGGCGAAGGGAGTGGCACGTGCCCGGTTCCATGCGGCAGCGGGGTGAGTCCTGGGAGCTGAAGGTCTACCTCGGGCGGGACGCTGTGACCGCCCGGAAGCGTTGGGCGTACCGCACGTTCCACGGCGGTAAACGTGACGCCCAGCGGGCGCTTACGGCGATGGTGGCCGAGGTCGACAGGGGCGGGCTGGCCCGTACCAGCGCCACCGTCGGCGAGCTGCTGGAGGAGTGGTTCGCCCATGCCGCCCCCTCGTTCTCACCGAAGTGCGTGCGGGAGACCCGCGGCGTGCTCGACCGGAACCTGCTGCCCTTCCTCGGCACGGTGCCGCTGTCCAAGCTCGGCGCCGCCGACCTGGACCGGTTCTACCGACGCCTGCGCGAGAAGGGCGGCCGGGCCGGGCGGCCGCTGTCGCCGGCCACCATCCGGCGTACGCACGGCATCATCCACCGGGCCCTGAACCAGGGCGTGCGCTGGGGGTGGCTGGCGCAGAACCCGGCGTCTGCGGCCTCGCCGCCCCGGGTTCCCACCCCCGACATCCACCCGCCGTCGCCGGTCGAGCTGGCCAAGCTGTTTGCGGTGGCCGGCGGCACCGACCCCGACCTGGCCGACTTCATCCTCCTGGCTGCCGCCACCGGCGCCCGGCGCAGCGAGCTGGTGGCGCTGCGCTGGTCGGACGTCGACCTCGAGGCCGGACGACTCACCATCAGCCGGGCCATCGTGGCTGGCCCCGACGGTCTGGTGGCCAAGGACACCAAGACCCACGCCGCTCGCAATGTGTCGCTGGATGCCACGTGCGTCGCCGCCCTGGTGGCGCATCGGGCGCGGGCTTCCGAGCGCGCGTTCCTGTGCGGGGTCGAGCTGGGGCTGTCGGCCTACGTGTTCAGCGCCGCAGTGGACTGCACGACGCCCTGGTACCCCGACTCGGCGTCGCGGTCCTTCGCCCGGCTGTGCCGCCGGACCGGTGTCGACGGGGTCCGCCTGCACGATCTCAGGCACTACGTAGCCACCCGGTTGCTCTCGGCAGGGGTCGACGTGCGCACGGTGGCCGGCCGCCTCGGTCACCGTAACGCGGCTACAACGCTCAACGTCTACAGCCACTTCCTGGTCGAGGCGGACCGGGACGCAGCCGACGTCCTCGGCCGCATCTTCGACGACGCCGTCGTCAAGGGCGAGGCGGAGGCCCGAACATGAGGTCCCGTCGAGATGCAGAGATGGCGAGCCGGCTGCCGCCGGTCGGGCATGATGCGATGGTGACGAAGCCTCGGATATCGATCCTCGAACGGCCGGTCTACGGCGTCTCCGAGGCAGCGTCCATGCTCGGCCTTCGAGCGCCTCGCACCCGGGCCTGGCTCGACGGCTACACGCGTCACGGGGTCGTGTACCCGCCCGTGATCCGGCAGGAGCCGACCGGTGACGACACCGTTACGTGGGGCGAGTTCGTCGAACTGGGCTACCTGCGGAGCTACCGGAACAAGGGCGTGCCGCTCCAGCGGCTCCGGCCTGTCATCGACGAGCTCCGGCGCGAGTTCAACACGCCGTACCCCCTGGCGACGGCGAAGCCGTTCGTGCTCGGCAAGGAGCTTGTCCTCGAAGTCCAGGAGAAGAACGGCATCCCGCAGGCGATCGCCATCGTCATCAGGTCGGGGCAGCAGATCCTGCTCGCCGACGACGCCAGCCGCTTCTTGAAGAAGGTCGAGTTCGACCCGCCCGACCAGGGCGACGTGTGCCGGATGCATCCCGCCGGCCGGGCGTCGCCCGTGGTCATCGATCCCCTGGTCCGGTTCGGCCGGCCGTGTGTCCTTGGGGTCTCCACCGAGCGGCTCTGGGAGCTCTTCGACGCCGGCGAATCGGTCGAGGAGATCGCGGGCGGCTACGACATGGCGAGCGAGCCGATCCGGGCCGCCATCGCGTACGAGGAGCAGCAGCGGTCACTGGCCGCGTAGCCGGAAGTGGCGGCCCGGTTCTTCGTCGACGAGAGCGACCTGGGCCTGGGCCGGGCGCTCGGTGAGCGACACGACGGCGTGGTCTTCCCCGGCCACGTCGACTTGCCGGAGGTCCCTCGGGGGACGCTGGATGACGAGTGGCTTCGTGTCCTCGGCACCAGGCGCCTCGTCGTTATCACCCGTGACCGGCGCATCCGGTACCGGCCCGTGGAACGGGAGATGTGGGTGGCACATCGCGTGCGCGGCTTCGTGCTGACAGGCACGGCCAGCCAGTCGACCGCTGACAGCCTCGGGCTCCTCGATCACCACTGGGCCCAGCTCGACGGCCTTGTGGAATCGGAGCCCAACGGCCCGTGGATGCGGGCGGTCACCCAGGCAGGCCTGCGGCTCATCGATCTCGGCTGAGAACCCTGTCGGTCTCTCGGAGAAATCCGCGAGATGCCGCCTCCTGCAGCGGCCTTCCTGGACGTGAATTGGCTGACGACCACGTCGTCGGCTTCCCGCTGGCAGCAAGGTCGTCGAGGAGCCGACCCGACCTGAGCGCTGACGCTCGTCGCTCCTCCTTCTCGCTGGCGCCGCACGCGCCTGTCACAGGAGGAACGACATGGATACCAACCGACTGACCCTCACCGTCGAGGAGGCGGCCCAGCTGCTGGGCATCTCCCGGGCCCTCGGCTACGAGCTTGTGGCCCGCGGCGAGCTGCCGAGCATCCGGCTCGGACGGCGAATCGTGATGCCCCGCCGGGCCCTTGACGCCCTACTGGAGCGCGCGTCGCTGGAGTCGGCATGAGCGCCCTTCGCGTCGACTCGGGTGCGTCGGCCTTGCGCCGCCGCCTCGGGCCGGTGCCGTGGTTCGTCCTGGAAGAGCTGGTCCTGCTGGCCGGCGCCGACTCGACGGTGGAGACCAGCGTCCGGGCGCTGGCGGCGAGCCTGTCGCTCAACAAGGACACGGTGGCACGGGCCCTCGGCCGCCTCCGGGACGAGGGCCTGGTGGCGGCCGAGCCCCAGCCCAACCGGGACGGGTGCTTCGGCCCGGCCCGCTACAAGCACGGCCCCGTCGCCGGCATCCAGTGCCTCGACGACGAGAAGACTTGCCCTCGCTCCCCTCGTCCCCCTCCCGTCCCGCCACCGGCAACGAGCATCCAACTCAGCCTCATCGACGGCCCTCCCGCCGGCGACGACCGGCACCCCAGGTCGGAGAGCCCGACGACCCCTTGGAACGATGACGCACTTGCACCAGGGGTGCAGGGCCATCCCGCGCCCGTCCCGCGGGACGCGCAGGACGCTGCCCGGACACGGTCGCAGCCATGCTGAGCGTCGCCAAGCTCCGCGCCGGCCAGGAGGACTACCACCGAGCGGCCCTCGCCGCCGGCCTGGAGGACTACTACGTCGGCGTCCGCGAAGCCCCCGGCCGCTGGGTCGGCCGGGGCGCCGAGCACCTCGGCGTGGCCGGTCGCGTGGTCACGGCCGAGGGCTTCGAGGCGATCCTCGCCGGCCGCGACCCCATCCGGGGGACAGTGCTGGCGGACCCGCCGGTGAAGACCATCGGCTACGACGCCACCTTCTGCGCCCCGAAGTCCGTTTCCTTGCTGTTCGCCCTGGGCTCGCCGGAGGTGGCGGCCGAGGTGCGGGCGGCCCATGACGCCGCCGTGCGGGCGGCCTTGGCCGTGTACGAGGACGTCGCCTGCCGGGCCCGCCGCGGCCACGCCGGAGCGACGGTGGTGGAGGCCGAGGGCTTCGTCGGCGCCGCCTTCAACCACTTGACCAGCCGGGCCGGCGACCCACACCTGCACACCCACGTCGTACTGGCCTATCCGGTCCGTTTCGCCGCCCGCTGGACGGCCGCCGACGGGCGACCCTGCTTCCCGTGGGCCAAGCCGGTCGGCCACCTCTACGAGGCCCACCTGCGGGCCGAGCTGACCCGGCGCCTCGGGGTGGAGTGGGGGCCGGTGCGCAACGGCATCGCCGACATCGCCGCTGTCCCCGGCAGCGTGCTCCGGGCCTTCTCCCAGCGCCGGGCCGAGATCGAGGAGCACCTGGAGGAAGCCGGCCTCAGTTCGGCCAGGGCCGCCCAGGTGGCCACCTACGCCACCCGCCGTCCGAAGGACCACGACACGCTCCCGGAGGACCTGTCCGCCGACTGGCACCGCCGGGCCGCCGAGCTGGGCGTGACCGAGACCACCGTGGCCGCCTGGACCGGACACGCCCGCCGACTCGATCGCGCCGACGCCGACGACCAGGACGTGCAGCGGCTGTTCGAGCACCTGGCCAGCCCCGAGGGGCTGACCGCCCGGCGGTCGAGCTTCCATCGGCGAGACGTGGTCCGTGCCGTGGCCGACTCCTTCGGACCCGGTGCCGACGTCGGCTCGATCATCACGTTGGTCGACGCCTTCCTGTCGTCCGACCATGTCGTCGCCCTCCCCGTACCCGACCGCTCGGCAGAGATCCTGCGCCGACGGGACGGCACGGTGGTGCCGCTCGAGGTCGACGGTGCCCGCTTCTCCACGCCGGAACTGCTGGCCGTCGAGGAGCGCCTGATCGCCGGCGCCATCGGGCGCAAGAGCGATGACGTCGCCTCGGTGTCGTGGGCCATCCTCGAACTGGCACTCAGCGAGCGTCCGGAGCTGAGCGCCGAGCAGCGGACCATGGTGTCGACCATCTGTCGGAGTGGCCGAGGCGTGGACGTGGTCGTCGGCGCCGCCGGCACCGGCAAGACGGCTGCCCTCGGCGCGGCACGGGTGGTGTGGGAGGCGTCACGCCATCAGGTGATCGGGTGCGCCCTGGCGGCGCGGGCGGCCGCAGGGCTGACCAAGGGCTCAGGCATCCCGGCGTCAACCATCGACCGCCTCCTTTCCTCGACGGCGGGCCGGCTACTGCCGGAGCGCTGCGTCCTCGTGGTGGACGAGACCGGGATGGTGGGGACACGTATGCTGGCCCGGCTGCTCGATCTGGCTGCTGCCAGCAGCGCCAAGGTCGTGCTGGTAGGCGACCATCGCCAGCTCCCCGAGATCCAGGCCGGCGGTGCCTTCGCCGGCCTGGCCCGCACCCTTGGAGCGACGACGCTGCGCCGCAACCGCCGCCAGGTCGAGCGCTGGGAGCGTGACGCCCTGGCCGACCTGCGCGACGGCGACCCGCAGCCGGCCATCGACCGCTACGTCAAGGAGGGCCGGGTGCACGTCGGCGACGCCGCCCGGGCCGTGCAACGCCAGATGGTGGACGACTGGTGGGAGGGGCGCACGCAGGGCAAGGAGGTCTTGATGCTGGCCGGCCGGCACACCCAGGTCGACGCCCTCAATCGGCTCTCTCGCAAGCGCCTGCGGGACGAGGGAGAGCTCGGAGACGACGAGGTCCTGGCGGGCGGCCGGCGGTTCGCGACCGGCGACACCGTGATGGCCGGCTACAACGACTACCGGCTCGGGCTGCTGAACGGCACGCGGGGAACCGTGACCGCCGTCGACATCCGACGCGGCCGGGTCCAGGTCGCCACCGACGACGGGCGCTCGGTCGACGTCCCTCGCCGCTACCTGGAACTTGGTCGCCTCACGCACGGGTATGCCTCCACCGTGCACAAAGCCCAGGGCGCCACTGTCGACTCCACGCTGTTGCTGGTGGACGACCAGTCCTACCGAGAGGCCGCCTACACCGGCCTGTCCCGCGGACGGATGGCCAACCGGGTCTACGTGGTCAGCGACGACGCCGAGGCGGCTGAGGTCCATGTGCCGGCGAGGGAGGTAGCGGACGAGCTGGCCACTCTTCACGAGGCCGTCAAGCGTTCAGGCGCGCAGCAGATGGCCACGTCAACCCGCGGACGAGGCGTCCGCCGTTGAAACTGATCGGGTGCGCGTTCGAGCCGTTGCCGCCAATGGTTACGACGGTACGCGTTCCGTGCTGGCCGGTTCAGCCCGTGTGTGGGTTACAGCTCGGGAACTTCAACCAGCGCGGCTGACGGGCGCCTCGCCCCTGCGTGCCACTTGGCGGGTTCCGCCACGAATCGGATCACCGATACCGCTGCGCCTGCAGAGCGTACAACTCGGCGTAGCGGCCGGCGGCGCCGAGCAGGGCGTCGTGGGTGCCCGTCTCCACCACCCGCCCCCCCTCGAGCACGACGATCAGATCGGCCATCCGCACCGTCGAGAACCGGTGGGACACCAGCACGGTCACGCCGCCCCGCCCGCGGGCGGCCACGGACTCGCTGGCGTAGCGCTCGAACAATAGGTGCTCGGCCCGGGCGTCGAGGGCGGCGGTGGGCTCGTCAAGCACGACAAGCAACGGAGCCGTCCGCATTAGGGCCCGCGACAACGCCACCTTCTGCCACTGGCCTTCGGAAAGGTCGGCACCATCCGGGAAGTCCCGGCCGAGCTGGGTCGCATAGCCCGACGGCAGGCCCTCCAGGAAGGGAGCCGCGCCGCCGGCCAGGGCTGCGGCGGCGACCCGCTCGTGGTCCGCGCTGGCGGACAGGTCGCCAATGCCGACCGCATCTTTGGCCAGGAACCGGAAGCGGACGAAATCCTGGAATGCGCCGGTCGTTGACGCCCGCCATTGGTCGAGGTCGATGTCGCGCAGGTCGACGTCGTCGACGGTGAGGCGTCCCTGCTGCGGGTCATAGAACCGGCAGAGCAGCTTGACGACGGTCGACTTTCCCGCGCCGTTGTCGCCGACCAGTGCCACTGTCGAACCCGCGGGAAGGAAGAGAGAGAGGTCGTCCAGCGCCGGCCGACGGGCGCCCTCGTACTGGAATGTCACGCCGTTCAGCCGGATGCCGGCGCGCAGCGCGGCGGGCGCCGGCCTCGGATCTGCCGAGACGGTCAGCTCGGGCCGGTAGTCGAGGAGCCACAGGTACCGGGTGGCGACGTGGGTGTTGCGGGCGATGTCGGCGCCCATGTTCGTTCCGATGGCGCTGGCGTTGTCGACCGCAGTCCGCAGCACCACAAGCCCGAGGGCGAGGTCACCAGTGGTGGCCCGTCCCGTCGCGGCCAGGCGGACGAGCCACAGGATGCCCAGCCCGAGCAGCGCGGCCTGAGCCACCCCGCTGACCGCGGCCGCCAGTACCGGGCCACGCTCCCCGGCGGCCAGTCGACGGGCGACCTCGTCGGCCTCCAGTCGGTGGCGGGCCACCAACCACGGGCCGAGAGCGAGGGTGCGGACCTCCTTGGCCGCCGAGGGTGATGTGGCCAGCTCGGCCAGGCGCCGGGTCAGGCGCTGGCCGGGCAGAGACTCGTGTATGTAGGCAAGGCTGCGCCGGCGGCTGGCGGCGTGGAGCACGCCGAGCCCCGCCGCGCCGGCGACGGGCAGGAGCAGAAGCGGATGGACGCCGGCCAGCACGTACAGCGAGACCCCGAGCCCGAGGAGGCCGCCGAGCACGCCGGCCATCCAGTCGAAGAGCAGTCCCGGGATTCGGGCGTTGGTCCGCACTACCTCCATGGCGTCGGCATAGCGGGCGCTCTCCAAGTGGTCGATCCCGGCCGGGGCCAGCGCGGCGGCCATCACCGCTTGGGCGGCGGCCTGGTTGGTGCGCAGATCGAGGGCGCGTTGGAGCCAGTCCCAGAGTGGCCGGTTGGCCAACGGGAACAGGGCGGCGACCACGAGCAGCGCCATCCATCCGGCCCCGCCTCCATTGAGCAGTGCTCGCAGGGCCAGGCCGGGCAGCAACCCGCGGCACACATCGAACGCCACTGTCACCAGTACTCGGCCGACGGCGCCCGCCGGCCAGGCCCTGAAGGCGAGGGAGGCGGTCACCTTCCAGGCCCGCAGCGCGTTCATGCGAAGCGCCTGGCCTGGAGGCCGTAGAGCTCGGCATACCGCCCACCGGCCGCCACCAGATCGTCGTGGCTGCCGTGCTCGACCATGCGCCCGCCCTCGAGCACCGCCACCGCTTCCGCCATCCGCACGGTCGAGAACCGGTGGGAGATGAGGAGCGTGGTCAGGCCCTCGGTGAGGCGGGCGAAGCGCTGGAAGATGTCGTGCTCGAGGCGCACGTCGAGGGCGGCGGTCGGCTCGTCGAGCACCAGCACCGATGCCTGGCGACCGAGACGGGCGGCCATGGCCCGGGCCAGCGCCATCCGCTGCCACTCGCCGCCCGAAAGGTCGACGCCCCCGAACTCCCGGGCCAGCACGGTGTCCCAGCCCTCGGGTAGGCGGGCGATGACATCGTCGGCCTTCGCCTGGCCTGCCGCGGTCTGCAGCAGGGCGCCGTCGTCGGCGCGGTCCACGCATCCGGTGCCAATGTTGGCCGCCGCGTTCAGCGGGAAGTGGATGAACTCCTGGAACACGACGGCCATCCGCCGACGCCACTCGGCCAGGTCAAGGTCGCGCAGGTCCACGCCGTCGAGGGTGATCCGGCCCTCGTCGGGGTCGTAGAACCGGCAGAGCAGCTTGACGACGGTGGACTTGCCCGCCCCGTTGTCGCCGACCAGGGCGAGCGACGATCCCGCCGGGATCCACAGGTCGAGCCCGTCGAGGACCGGCCGGTCGGTACCGGGATAGGTGAAGTGGACGCCCTCGAAGCGGATGCCCGCCACCGGTGCCACCGGCGGGGAGGCGACAACGGTCACCGAGAGGCGGGGATCGCTACCAGCCAAGTCGACCAGGGCGAATAGGTCGGGCAGGAACTGGGCCGACGCCCGGGCCTCGGCCGGGAAGGTCTCCACCCATCGCATGGCGCCAAGGAACACGCCGATGGCGATCACCGCGGCGGAGAAGTCGCCGGCGCTGAGGTCGCCGGCGCGGAACCGTTGGTAGGCGACCACGAACGGGATCACGCTCACGATCGCCTTGGCCGCGCCGACGACAAGGGCCGACCGGAGCTCGCGCCTCATGTCGGCCATGACCGGATCCATGGCCTCGTGCCACTTCTTGTCCTGGCGTTCGAGCAGCCACGCCCCGATCCCGAAGAGGCGGACCTCCCGGGCGGGGTCGAGCCCCACCGCCAACTCGGCGCCGTAGCCGGCATGGCGGAAAGAGGTCATCCGGGCCATGCGCAACGCCCTCTGGGCGCCGATGTGGCGCCAGGCGACGATGGCTCCGGACCAGGGGGTCAGAGCGAGGAGGACGGGCACCCACCAGCCGATGCGCGCCGCCACGACCGCCGCCCCGACGGCCTGGCTGAACCAGCGGAGGAAGTAGCCGGCGTAGTTGACGATGGCCCCCGCCTGGGTGGCCCACTGGCTGGCTTGGATGGCGGAGGCCAGGTCGGGCTGGTCGAAGTGGGCCAGGCCGGGAAGGGCGGCGACCGCCTCCATGCGGGTGCCGTCGACGGCCGCGCCGAATCGGTGGTTCACCAGGGAGTTCAGCATGCTCACGACCGCGTCGGCGATGCGGGCGACGGCCAGGGCGAGCGCCACGGCCACCATGGCGAGGACCGTCGCCCTCCGCGCCGTGTCGGAGTTGGCCGCCGTCGAGGCGTTGTCGAGGAGGGTGGCGCCGGCGGCCACGACAACCGTCGGCGCCAGGCCGGCGACGATCTGTACGACCACAAGACCAGCCACTGCTCGGGGAGACGAGCGCACCAGCAGCGTCAGCCCGCGTCGAAGAACCCGCCCGCTCACCATGCCCGCCCGACCCTAGCGGCCGCCGTACCCGGCGCTACGGCTGCGCGGATCCTCGTCCGGGCCAGAACGTAGGGCGGCTACACGCCGTCGCCCAGAAGCTGCGCCCGAGTCTTCAGCGACGGCCTTCTCGGGCTCCTCCTTCATGTCTGCCACTCCATTTGCCACTCCACTCGGCCAACCGGACCGGACAGGAGGCCATCCAGCAGATCACCGCACCACCTGTGACCTGCGGCAACGCACCTGAGCGCGCTGGCCGTCACAGGCCTGGACGCACTCTCAAGGTGGCGACACGGGTTCGAATCCCGTTGGGGCTGCAAAGTCGCTGGTCAGGCCACATGTCCTGACCAGAGTGTCCACACCTCGAAAAGGTGGAGACATTCCGGATCGCCCGGTATCGGTGCTGTTCAGCGACCTGGTGGCGCCGTCGCTCGCCGTGGGCCCCCGGGGGGGGCCAGCCGGCGACGGCTGTGAGCCGAGCACCGCCTCCAGCAACTTTGTGCCCACTGGCACAGATCACATCGCATCCATCGGATGAATGAGCATTGCGGTTCCATCACGATGCCGCAGCGCGGATGTTGGACGGCGGGACCGTTGACTTGAGATGATCGAGGGCCACGTTTCTGTCGCCCACCCCACTCCTCTCGCTCCGGACTGTTCCCCGTCGTCCCGGCGAAGGAGCCGTCAGCGGGACCCTCCGCAGAGGGCCATGCTTGCTCGCCGGGAGGTCTCGGGCCTGTGCGGGCGCTCGCGACGGTTCAACGTAGCGCTCGTTCTGGCACACCCCTCGCAAGGCCGGCTGCGACCGGAACGCCGACTCGGGCGCGACGCGGTGGTCCTTCTGCGGCGGGCTCACCTCGCTGTTCTGTCGCGGCTCTGGGCTGGCAAGCCCCGGGCGGACCATGGACGTCCGGGCCGCGTCGTTTCCGAGCGCGCGGGAAGTGCCGATACTCGTGCGCCAGACTGGGCGGCGCCTTACAGCGGGCAGCGGCACTGCGGTGCGGGCGTTATCGGGCTCCTTCGCAACGATGACGGGTCGGTCAGGTCACGGGCCAGAACCGCCCGTAGCCTCTCATCCGTGCGGATCGTGTCCCTGCTCCCGTCGGCTACCGAGATCCTCTTCGCCCTCGGCCGGGGCGATCATGTGGTGGGCGTGACTTTCGAGTGCGATCACCCGCCCGAGGCCCGCTCCCGCCGCATCGTATCGACCTCGGCGCTGCCGGCAGGCCTGGCGCCTGGTGAGATCGACGCGCTCGTGCGTGAGCGCCTCGCCCGGGGGGAGGACCTCTACCACCTCGACGCGGGCGCCCTGGCCGACATCGGCCCCGACCTCATCGTCACCCAGGACCTGTGCGCGGTGTGCGCGGTCGACGTATCGGAGGTGGAGGACGCCCTGGCCCACCTCGGCTGCAAGGCGCTGGTGCTGACCCTTGATCCGATGCGCCTCGACGAGGTCATCGCCTCGGTGGGAACGGTGGGGGCGGCGACGGGCCGTGAAGCTGCCGCCGCTGAGCTGATGTCTTCGCTGGGGGCCCAGCTCGCCGCGCTGGCGGCCCGCCTCGACGGCGCCCGGACCCGTCGGGTGCTCGTACTGGAGTGGACTGACCCTCCGTTCAGCGCCGGCCACTGGGTCCCCGACATGGTTGCGGCCGCCGGCGGGGCGGAGGTCCTGGGCCGAGCCGGAGAGCGCTCTCGCGCGGTCAGCTGGGACCAGGTCCTGGCCTCGGGGGCCGAGGTGGTGATTGTGGCCCCGTGCGGCTACCACCTCGACGGCGCCCTCAGCCTTGCCGAGAAGCTCGTGGGTGCCGGCAGTGTGTCGCCCGGAGCCGAGGTCTGGGCCGTTGATGCCGACGCGTTCGTGGTGCGCCCGGGGCCTCGGGTCGTGGAGGGCTGCGAGATGCTCGCCCGTGTTCTGCACCCGAAACGCTGCGGCGAGCCCGACCTTGCCAGGGCCTGCCGGGTCGCCTGAACTCACGGCGTGCCGGCAGGCGCCAGGGTGCTGAAACCCCGGACCCGGTCCCATGCCACTGGCGGACGGGTGGTCCCATCAAGGTGCCCTGGACCTCCCCGACAGCCCCGTCATTGATGCCGCCACGTTGCGTCGTCCCACTCGATAACGCCGTCGCCCAGAGGGTGACGCCTGCTCGAGCGCAACCCCCTACGCGCCCGCCCTCTTCCGTCGACCATCGCGATTCGTCGGGCATCATCGAAGCGTGCTGGACCTTGCCGCGGCGGCCTCAGAGTGGATTGGCTCACGCTGCGGCCTCATCATGTCTGGCGTCGGCGGCGGCTCGTCGTCGGTCGGGACTCCGCCACCCCGTCCCGGGATCAATCGGCGAGAAGCTTGCCCGCCTCGCTCGCCCGACGCCAGAGCACGAGATGGGAGGTGTGGAGACCCTCTCGCCGCAGAAGCTCCGATTTGGCGCCTGGATCAGTCGCTCTCTCATACTCGTTCAGGACCGCGAGCTTGTAGGCCGACGTGAAGCGTCGGCGACGAGGCCGTTCGCTGCGGTCCTTCGACAGTTGCCGAAGAACGTTGACGAGCACGGTCGTCGGGTCGAAGACCACGTACTGGCCGGGCGTGCGGCCGAGCCGGCAAAGATCCTTGGCACGGCTCACCGACATACTCTTGGAGGTTGTCTCCCAGACGATCACGAATCCGGCCCGCTCGGGAACGTCGAGGCGCCCCGTGGCCGTTCCGTAGCCTGCGACGTCAAGCCCCGAACGCCCGAGGTGACCGAGCGCGCCGAGGCGGATCACCTCGGAGAGGGCATACGTGCGCCGCCGGTCGGGACCCTCGGTGACGTGCGACGGGACGATCCATCCTCGACGAGCCCAGTAGTCGAGCTGGCGGTATGTGACGCCCGCCAAGGCCGCTGCCTCGGGTGCGGAGAACTCATCGGTCGCCGGCACGCCTTGCTCCAGAACCCGGCGGTGACGACCGGTGAAAATTCGGCACGAGCCAAAGAACGACCATGACTGGAAGGGGCCAGCGGCCCGCCTGAAAGAGCCGCTTCATCGGGTATGGAGGCGACGGTAGAGGGCGACGGTCTCGTCGGCGATCGCCGGCCAACTGAAATGGTCCGCCACCCGCTGGCGACCCCGCTGCCCGAATAGGCGTGCCTTCGCCGGGTCGGCCAACAACTCGTTGACGCGTGCAGCGATGTCCCTGGCTAGACATCCCACGCTCGTAGCGTGTCAAGCGGCGATTGTTCGGTGGCCCCAGGCGGTGTGCTCGTTGTAGAGGGTGTCGTGGCGTAGGCAGCCGTGGAGGATGCCGACGAGGCGGTTGGCGAGGGCTCGCAGGGCGCGTTGGTGGGTGTCGCCTGCGGAGCGGTGTTGGTCGTAGAACGCCCGCGCTCCGGGGCTGGTGTTGATGGCGGCGAAGGCCCACATCTGGCAGGCGTCAGCGAGCCGCTTGTTGCGGGCGTAGCGGGCAAGGACGACGCGGCTGCGGCCTGATGCCTTGGTGATCGGTGACGTGCCGGCGTAGTTCTTGCGACACTTGGCATCGGAATAGCGGTTCGGGTCATCCCCGAACTCGCCGAGCACCCGGGCGCCGAGTGTCATCCCCAGTCCTGGCAGGGATCGGATGACCTTGGCGGCCGGGTGCTGCTCAAAACGGTCGGCCAGTTCGAGTTCGAGCCCGGCGATCTGGGTGGTCAACTCTGCGGCGACGGCGACGAGGGCCCGGGCAACCGAGCCCATCGACTCCGACACGAGGTCGGGCGCGCTGAGCTGGTCGGAACGCAACGCCGCTTGGATCTCGCCGGTGAATCGGCCTGGGTTTGACGGAGGCTCGTTCGGTTGGTTTTGCCGTCCGGCTCGTCGCCGTCTGGCCCCGCGATTGTGGCACGGCGGGCGGCCGGTGTCAGTTGCCGCTGAGGAGCTC
>JAHFUS010000064.1:0-11342 GCA_023264975.1 Actinomycetes bacterium
GCAGCCGGGGCGGCGGCACGGGTGGACGCCGCGGGGGCAACGCGCACCCTGGGTGCGGTGGCGGCGCGAGCCGGGGCAGCCGGTGCGGCAGCGGGCGCAGGGGCCGCCTCAGGCGCCGGAGCGGCAGCAGCCGCCGGCTCGGTCACGGCGTTGTCCGGGTCGGCCTGCAGGTTCGACGCCGCCGCCGGAGCGGTCGGGCCATCCACCTTGAACAGGGTGTTGACCGGACTGCCGGCGATGGCATTGCCGCTGGCGTCGTTCTGGGTGGCAGAGACGATCTTCGTGCCGGTGCCGGCGTTGGGCACGGCGAAGGTGGCGGTGAACGTCCGGGCCGAAGTTACGTTGGCGGTCGCCACCTGGATGCCGCTGGCGCCGCCCCACCAGACCTTGACCGGCTGACCGGCTGCGTCGAAGGTCGACCCAGTCACGGTGATCGTGGAGCCCACGGGCCCGCCGGGAGCGGAGGTCTTGATCGTTGCCAGCGGGGTGCATGCCCAAGACGCTGTCCCGAGCACAGTCACGGCGGCGAGAACTCCCACCGCGCCCAGCACTCCAGACAGCCGCGCCTTTCGTCCGTCCATGGTCGTCCCTTTCCTCGTGGGCGCCGGCACCCGGTGGTCGCCACGTGGTACGTGCGCGCGGACCCGGCAGCCAAAAGTATGACGCACCCTCGTGTTTTCGACAAGGTGCGGCCTCGCCGGATTCGTGTACGCAGGTCGCAAGACGCCGGCGATGGCCGAACAGAGCCACGACGCCGTGTCTCGGCGGGTGGCCGGGGCAGTCCGTCGCACCAGCGCACGCGGTGGGCCCGGCGCGCGGCAAGGATGTCGGTGTGCCCGACCACCTCTCGATCCAGTGCAAGCCTGAGTCCCTCAGGTGGTCAGTGGCGGTCGACCCGTTGCCTCTGTGGCCCCACCGTCGCACTCGGGTCGGCGGCCGACTCGAAGCCGGCCCGGAACACGGCCAGCCGGGTGAGCAGGCTCCCGGCGGCCAGTAGGACGCCGGCGGGGACGGCCGCCGCCCGCCGGCGCCCGGCCAGGGCGAGCACGGCGCCGGCGGCGGTCGACACCTTCGCCGCCTTCACCAGGCGGGATGCCTTGCCGCTTCGGTAGGGCTCGCCGGCCTGGCCCAGACGGTCCTCCATCATGCGGGAGGCGCCCAGCTCGAGGCAGGCGCCGACGAGGGCCAATCGGCGGGCGGGGCGGGCCGAGGCCGGCGGCGTGCACACCATGGCCACGCCGCCGGCCGCGGCCGCCGAACTGCCCGCGAACACGAAGGGCAACTGGCGGTGGGCGTCGTGCCACGCCGGGATGGCCGTGTCACTCACGAGGACGGCCGTGTAGGTGGTCATGCCCGGGCCCAGCACGCCGGCCGCTGCGCCGCCCAGCCGACCGAGCCGGGGCAGGCCGGTTAGGTCACCCGCGCCGGCGGCGATGGAGGACGGGGCGAAGGCCGAAAGCAGCCACGTGCCCATGCTCATGGGTGACGTGGGTTTGGCCACCCGGAGCATGTTGACGAATCGCTCGGGCCGCCCCAGGTCGGCGATCAGCAGCGGCCCGCTGGCGGCGGCGCCCGCCATCGACACCAGGCGCGCAGACCGGGCCAGCCGGTCGTTGCCCGCCAACTGGGCGGCCAGGGCCAGCGTGGACGACGCGCCGGCCAGGCCACCGGCGAAGAAGTACAGCGGGATGTAGTGCTTCCACACCGGCGCCTTGAGGATGGGCCGCCCGTAATACGACGTGGGCTCGTCCCGCCGCCCCTTGCGCCCGCCGGCGCCGGCCGCCCACCCGCTCGACGGGGCGTTCGCGTCATGGGTGGTCGTGGGTGGCGGGGCGCCCGGCCCCGGCTGGGGGTCGTCGACCGAGGTCATCGGCCCGGCTGGGGGTCGTCGACCGAGGTCATCTGCGCCGGCCGCCGCTGAGGAAGGCCACGGCCACGGCCCCCACCAGGGCGGCGGCGGCGGCCCCGGCCGAGCGCCACATGGCCGGCAGGTCGCGAGTGGTCACCACCGGGTCGGGCGGCAGCCCGTAGACCTCGGGCCGGTCGAGCAGCAGGAAGAAGGCGCCGAAGCCACCCACGCCGTCGGTGTCGTCGTCCCCGTAGAGATGGGCGCCCGGCACGCCGGCCTCCTTCACCAGCGCCAGCCGCCCCGCCGCCCGCGTCCGCAACTCGTCCAGCGGACCGAACTGGATCGACTCGGTGGGGCACGCCTTGGCGCACGCCGGCACCATGTCGGATCGGAGCCGGTCATAGCAGAGGGTGCACTTCCACACCCGCCCGTCAGCCTTGCGCTGGTCGATGACCCCGAAGGGGCACGCCGGCACGCAGTACCCGCACCCATTGCAGATGTCCTGTTGCACGACCACGGTCTCGAACTCGGTGCGGAACAGCGCTCCCGTCGGGCACACGTCCAGACACGCCGCGTGCGTGCAGTGCTTGCACACGTCCGAACTCATGAGCCACCGGATCCCGCTGTCCTTCGCCGCCTCCCTCTCGCCGGCGGTGGGGACCGGCGGCCTCTCGAGGAACGCCACGTGGCGCCACGTATCGGCTCCGAGAGCGCCGGTGTTGTCGTAGGAGGTGGCGAGGAAGTCGAGGCCGTCCTCGGGAACGTCGTTCCACTCCTTGCACGCCACCTCGCACGCCTTGCAGCCGATGCACACGCTCGTGTCGGTGAAGAAGCCCATCCGGGTGGGCCCGGCCGCCGTCACGGGCGGGGCCTCCGGCCGGGGCGGATGTCGCATGTCGCCGCCTTGCCCTCTTGGATGTGGACGTTGGGGTCGAGGGCGAGCCCGAACAGATCGTTGGCGGCGTCGCCGGTCGACAGGCCCTTCCAGCCCCAGTGGTAGGGGAGCCCGACCTGGTGCACCCGGCGCCCCTGCACCGTGAGCGAGGCGACCCGGTCCGTCACCAGGACGCGCGCCTCGATGGCGGTGCGGCTGGACGAGATGGTCGCCCACCCGCCGTTCTCGAGGCCCCGCTCGGCCGCCAACTCGGGGCTCACCTCGCAGAACATCTCGGGCTGGAGCTCCGAGAGGTGCGGGAGGAAGCGGCTCATCCCGCCCGCCGTGTGGTGCTCGGTGAGCCGGTAGGTGGTCATCACGAACGGGTACCGGCCGCCGGGCCCGTTGTCGGGGTTGAGCCGGTGCGGTTGGGTCAGCCGGGCGGGGTTGGCGCCCTGCGCGTACAGCGGGTTGGTGACCGGTGACTCGTGGGGCTCGTAGTGCGCAGGCAACGGGCCGTCCATCAGGCCGCTCGGCACGAACAGCCAGCCGCGTCCGTCGGTCTGCATGATGAACGGCGAGTCGCCCCGCAGCGCGTGCTCGGCCGTCGCCCCGTCGGGCGGGACGTAGTCGGGCGCCATGTCGACCACGAAGTCGGGCTCGTCGTGGCCCGTCCACCGGCCGGCGCCGGCGTCCCACCACACGTACTTCTTGCGCTCGGACCACGGGTTGCCGGCCGGGTCGGCGGACGCCCTGTTGTAGAGGAGGCGCCGGTTGGCCGGCCACGCCCATCCCCATTCCGGCGCCACCCAGCTCTGCTCCCGCCCGGGCTTGCGCCGTGCCGTCTGGTTCACGCCGTCGGCGTAGCAGCCGCAGTAGATCCAGCAGCCGCACGCAGTGGAGCCGTCTGCCTTGAGGTCCATGAAGCCGGACAGGGTGCGACCCTGGGCGTCCACCCCGTTGATCTCCCGGAGCACGGCCTCGGCCGACGGCTCGCGGTGGTGGCCGAGCAACGGGTAGCCCCACGCCAGGTCCAGCACGGCCCGGTCGCGGGCTTCGCCGGCAGCCGCGAGCTTCTCCCGGATGATCCGGCCCAGATGGAAGAAGAACCACAGGTCGGAGCGGCAGTCGCCCTCGGGCTCCACCGCCTTGTGGTGCCACTGGAGCATCCGCTGGGTGTTGGTGAACGTGCCGTCCTTCTCGGTGTGGGCGGCGGCGGGGAGGAAGAACACCTCGGTGCCGATGTCGGCGGTGCGTAGCTCGCCGCTGTCGACCCCCGGCCCGTCCTTCCAGAAGGTGGCCGTTTCGATCTCCACCAGGTCGCGCACGACCAGCCAGTCGAGCTCGGCCATGGCGAAGCGCTGGAGCCGGCCGTTGGCCGAGCCGACCGCCGGGTTCTCGCCCACGACGAAGAACCCCTGCACCTTGCCGTCGGCCATGTCGAGCATGGTGCGGTAGGTGGAGTGGTCGCCGGTGATGAACGGCAGGTGGTCGTAACAGAAGTCGTTGTCCGCCGTGGCCGCGTCGCCGAACCAGGCCTTGAGAAGGCTGACCACGAAGGCGTCGGCGTGGCCCCAGAACCCGGCCGGGGCACAGACGGCGGCCCGGTAGTCGGCCAGCGTCGGGTGGGCGTCTGCGTGCGGCATCGGCAGGTAGCCGGGGAGGATGTTGTACAGCGTGGGGATGTCGGTCGACCCCTGGATGCCGGCGTGCCCGCGGAGGGCGAGGATGCCACCGCCCGGACGGCCCACGTTCCCCAGCAGCAACTGGATGATGGCGGCGGTGCGGATGTACTGCACGCCGGTGCTGTGCTGGGTCCAGCCGACGGCGTAACAGACGGCCGCCGTGCGCTCCCGGCCCGAGTTGTCGCACAGCGCCTCGGCCACCTCGACGAACCGTTCCCGGGGGACGCCGCACACCTCCTCGACAAGCGCGGGTGTGTAGCGGGCGAAGTGGCGCTTGAGGATCTGGTACACGCACCGGGGGTGCTCGAGCGTGGGGTCGGTCTCCGGCGGGTCACCGTTCTTGAGACGGGCGCCGTAGCCATGCGCCTCGCCTTGCGGGATGTCCTCCTGGTGAGCGGCTGCCGGCCCTGTGGCCATGCCGGCGTACTGCCAGCTCTGCGGGTCGTAGGCGTGCCTGCCCGCGTCCCAGCCGGAGAACAGCCCGTCAAGGTCCTCGGTGTCGCGGAAGCGCTCGTCGATGATCGTGGCCGCGTTCGTGTATGCCTCGACGTACTCCCGGAACTCGCGCCCGTTGGTGAGGATGTGGTTGACGATGGCGCCGAGGAAGGCGATGTCGCTTCCAGCACGGATGGCGACGAACGTGTCGGCCAGGGCGCTGGTGCGGGTGAACCGGGGGTCGACGTGGATGACCCTCGCACCCTTGGCCTTGGCCTCCATCACCCACTGGAAGCCGACCGGGTGGCACTCGGCCATGTTCGATCCCATGATCAGGATGCAGTCCGAGTTGGCCAGGTCCTGCTGGAAGTCGGTGGCCCCGCCCCGCCCGAACGATGTCCCCAGACCGGGGACGGTGGACGAGTGTCATATGCGGGCCTGGTTCTCGACCTGGACGACCCCCAGCGCCGTGTAGAGCTTCTTCATGAGGTAGTTCTCCTCGTTGTCGAGGGTCGCTCCTCCGAGGCTGGCGATGCCGAGGGTGCGGCGGTACCGCGGGTCCCACGTGGCCGCCCGGGTGGCGATGACCCGGTCGGCGATCATGTCCATGGCCCGGTCGAGGGGGAGCTCCTCCCAATCGGCGCCACCAGGCCGGCGGTACTTCACCGCGTGCTCCCGGGCCGGGCCGGTGACCAGTTCCTTGGTGGCCGAGCCCTTTGGGCACAGCCGCCCGCGCGACACCGGGCTGTCCGGGTCGCCCTCCACCTGGATGACCTGTTCGTCTTTCACGTACACCCGCTGGCCGCAGCCGACGGCGCAGTACGGGCAGACAGACGCCACCGAGCGGTCCGCCGTCTCGGTGCGGGCGACGAGTTGTTCGGACCTGGGCGAGCGCGCCGCGGTCCCCAGGGCCAGCCGGTCGTCGCCCAGGAGCTGGCGGACGACGGGCCACGAGGCGATCGGGATGCGTGCCGTGGCGCCATCCTTCCCACCCACGGCCCACTGCACAACTCGCCGGCGGCGTCAGGTGCCGGGGTTCTTCTTGTCCACCCTGGTGCACGGGCGTTGGAGCCAGGACCAGAAGGCGTCGCAGCTCCCGCCGACCCGGTACTCGGCGCTGGTCACTGTGGGGAACTGGAACACCGTGGCGTGCAACTGGCGGAGGATGGTAGGGGTGGGCCCGAAGCGCACCGGCACGACGGCGAAGCTGGCGACGGGATCGAGCCCGCTGTCGGTGTTGAGCAGCACAGAGCCGGTGGGTTGCGAGGGCGGGCGGTCGAGCGCAACCTCGAGGTGGAACGGCAGGAGCTCGTCGCAACAGCCGGCGATGCCGATGCCCTGGCCCAGCGTCTCGCCCGCCCCCATACCGCCGTCGCGCACGTTGACGATGATTGTGCCCTCGTAGCCCCGGCCCTTGCCGTCGACGACCACCGGCGAGCCGACCACCATGGAGGGCGCCGGGTTGTCGACGACGATGTCGTCCGTCCGGGCCCCGGCGACGGTCCACCCGGCGAGCGTCCGGCGGAGGGCGATGGTGCTCAGGACGTGGTTCTCGAGGACCCCTCGGTTCTCGCCCCGCTGGTAGACGTCGATCTCGCCGGACATCGGCGGCCCCGGACGGAAATCGCTCAGGGGCGGGTCCGGGAGCCCCACGTATTCCCCGACGAACGCACGGGCCGCGTTCGAAGGATCGGCGTACTGCTCGTGGCCGAGCGGCGGCCAGACGGCGAGGGGTGGCGCCGGCTCGACCGGGACCGTCGTCGACGAGGTTGCGGCCGTCGTCGTCGTCGATCCGTCCCGGCCTGTCGCGCTGACCCGCTCGCGCCCGTCGTCCCGGAGGGCAGGCACGGCGATGGCGACCAGGACGATAGCGGCCGCGACAGTGAGCGCGCCTGCAAATCCGCGCCTGACGCGACGGTGGCGCCGGGCTACCTGGGCCCGCTGCCTGATGGCGTGCAGCCCGGTTGCCCCGTCGGGCTGGACCTGCCCCGTACGGGTGGCGATGGCGCTGCGGAGGCGTGCCTCCGTCTCGTCGAGGTGCTGCAGGCCGGGTTGGTCGGTCATCGCTGGTACTCCAGGGACGCATGGAGGGCGGTGAGCCCGCGGTGGGCATGGGTCTTCACGGTGCCTGCGGCGATGCCGAGCGTCTCGGCGATCTCCGCCTCGCTCAGTTCGAGGTAGTAGCGCAGGGCCAGCACCTCCCGCTGTCGCTCGGGCAGCGAGCGCAGGGCGTCCAGGACCACCTGGTGTTCGTCGCGTTCGAGGGCCTCGGCTTCGGGCGACCGGTCGCCGTGCACGACCTGCACCGCCTGGGGTCGCCGGCGGACGACGCGCCGGCGCAGATGGGTCCGGGCCCCGTTCAGGACCGCGCTGCGCAGGTAGGCGGGCGCCTTCGCCTCGTCCCGCCACGGATGGTCGCGGCCGAGGGCGGCGACGAAAGCGTCCTGCACGAGCTCCTCGCACGTGCCGACATCGTCGATCAGGACCGACGCAAGCCGCACCAGCGACGAGTAGTACCGGAGGTGGAGTGCGGCCAGGTCAGAGCCTCTGCCCGCCCCGGCCTCTGCCTCCATCACCGCCATCATCATCCCGTACAGACGCAGCACGGCTCGATCCCGTGGACAACGCTCACCAAGCCCGGGACCTTTCGCACGACAGGGGACAATTCGCCGCCACCTTGCGCCGATTGGCGGCAACTACTCCTGCACGAGGTGCAGGGAACCGATGGGTGGGGAATGGTGGATGCCGCTCCGGGCCCGGTCGACACAGCGGACGGGGACGGCGTCGGGCTCGTGCCGGGACGTATCGCCAGCCCGACGAGAACCCACCCGCGGACGATCGGATGGGTCGGCACCACGGCCATGGCCATGGGGGGCAGCAACCAGAGCCTGTTCCTGATCGGAGCGTTGATCGCCGCCCAGGGCAGCGCCGCAGTGCCGCTCCTCGTGTTGGGATTGGCCATGAGCTGGGCCGCGCTGCCCGGCTGGACCGAGCTGATCCTCATGTGGCCCGATCGTGTCGGCGGCATCGCCGCCGCCTGCGCCGAGGCATTCCGCCCGTACTCCCCGGTCCTGGCCAACCTGACAGGCACCTGCTACTGGTGGGGCTGGATCCCGACGTGTGGCCTCACCGCCCTCTTGTCGGCGACGGCGCTGCACCAGTGGTACCTCCCCGGGATCCCGGTCAAGCTCCTGGCCGCGACCATCGTGGTGGGCTTCACGATCGCCAACCTCACCGGCCTGAAGCGCGTGACGCGCCTCGCCGTGGTCATCGCCGCGGGGTCGGCCATCCTGGCCTTTCTCTCGGCCGTCGTCCCGGTGGTGGCAGGCAACGTGGACTGGCATCAGGCGACGTCGTTCCACCTGGACGTGCCGTTCGGCGGTGTGTTCGGGAAGTTCACCAGCGCAATGGCTGGTCTGTACCTGATCGGCTTCGCCGCCCCGGCCTTCGAGGCGGCCGCCTGCCACGTGGGCGAGACCATCGACCCGGAGCGAAACGTGCCCCGGGCCATGTACGCCAGCGCAGGGATGGCCACGCTGTACTTTCTCGTCCTGCCGGTGGTCTGGCTGGGTGTGTTCGGGCCGGAGGCCCTGACCCAGGACCTGGCCAACATGCTGGGCCCGACCTTCGCCCCGCTGCTCGGGGGAGCGGCCAAGGCAGCGGCCGTGTGGTTCATGGTCCTCAACATGTTCCATGGCGCGCTGACGCCGGTGACCGGGGTGGCCCGCACGCTGTCGCAGCTGTCCGAGGACGGCCTGCTGCCGCGCGTGCTGGCCCGCAGGAGCCGCACGGATGTGCCGTGGGTCGCGTCGACCCTGACCGCAGGCATGGCCCTCGCCTTTCTCCTGAGCGGCGACCCCGTCTGGGTCATCGCCGCCGCCAACTTCACCTACCTGATCGGCATTGCCCTCCCCAGCGTCGCCGTGTGGCTGTTGCGCAGGAACGAGCCCGATCTCCACCGTCCCTACCGGGCTCCGCGCGGCACGATCGTCCTCGGCCTGCTGGCGGCCACGGGCTGGGGCGTAACGACGGTCTTCGGTTTCGAGCAGTTCGGCCTGCCCACGGTGCTGGCCGGGCTGGCGCTGGCCTACTCCGGTGCCGGCGCCTACGCCTTCCGCCAGTGGCGCGATCGGGGCGGCGCCCCCAAGCGGGTCAAGCGGTCGCTCCACCTGAAGTTGACCGGGGCCATGCTGGCCGTCATGGTGCTCGACGGCGCCGGGTACCTCCTGGCCGTCAGCCACGTCGCCACCACCGACCCGATGCTGATCACCATCCTCCAGGACATCTTCGTCGCCGTCGCCATCCTCACCGTCACCGTGGGCCTGGTGCTGCCCGGCATGATCGCCCACGGGGCCACCGAGGTCTCCAAGGCGGCCGACCGCCTGGTGAGCGGTACGCTGGCCGACCTCACCCGGGCCATGCGGGCGCTGTCGGACGGGGACCTGGAGGCGGCAAGGGCCCGGGTCGAGAACCGCCATGTGGCCATCCACTCGGCCGACGAGGTGGGTGCGATGGCGGCGAGCTTCAACATCATCCTCGATGAGGCCGCCCGGGCGGCGGGGTCGCTCGACGGTGCCCGGGAAGCACTGTTGACCCATCGGCGCGACCTGGAGGAGCTGGTGGCGGCACGCACGGTCCACGCCGCTCAGCAGGCGGTCGTGGCCGAAGTGGGACGCGCCGCGCTCGGCAGCTCCGATGTGGGCGACATCTTCGACCGCGCCGTCGGCGCCATCGCCACGACCCTCGGGGCCGACCGCGCCGGGCTGGTCGAGTTCCAAGCGGCCGATCAGCTCCTCACCCTGGTGAGCGCCCGGCCGGCCATGGGCTCGCCGGTCGGACGGTCCATCGCCGTGGACAACGCCTCGCCGTGGCCTGCCGCCCTGGCCGCCGGTGAGCCCGTCCTCCTCCACGGCCGGATGGCGGGACAGCCCTTCGGCCTGGACCGGACGTCGGGCTGCGGCATGTGGGCGACGATCACCGTCGGCCAGAAGGCGTTCGGCGGCCTTGTCGTGCAGAGCGACAGCCCGGATGTGGTGTTCAACCAGGACGACATGAACTTCCTGGAGGCGGTCGCCAACGTCATGGGGTCGGCCGTCGACCGCGTCCGTACCGAGCTCGAGCGGAACCACCAGGCCCTGCACGACCCGCTCACCGGCCTGCCCAACCGCGTGCTCTTCGCTGACCGGCTGACGCAGTCTCTCGGCCGGCTCGAGCGCCAGCCGGGGACGATCGCCGTGATGTTCGTCGACGTGGACCACTTCAAGGTCATCAACGACAGCCTGGGCCACGACCAGGGCGACCGCCTCCTGGTCATGATGGCCGAGCGGCTCGCCTCTGCGGTCCGGCCCGGGGACACCGTCGCCCGTTTCGGCGGCGACGAGTTCGTCATCCTGTGTGAGGACGTCCTCGGCGAGATCGAGGCAGTGGGCATCGGCGAGCGGATCAGCCACCTGGCGTCCAAGCCCCTGGCGCTGGATGGCGCCGAGTACGTCGTGACCGTGAGCACCGGCATCGCCTTGACCTCGGCCCACGATGCCCCGCCCGCCGATCTGCTCAGGGATGCCGACTCGGCCATGTACCAGGCGAAGGAGTCGGGCCGGGCCCGCTCCGCCCTGTTCGCCGAGCCCATGCGCGCCCGCGCCGTGCGCCGCCTCGAGACGGAGGTGGACCTGCGCCGAGCCATCGCCAACGACGAGCTGCGCCTGCACTACCAGCCCATCGTGAGCCTGGCGACCGGGCATCCGGTCGGTGTCGAGGCCCTCGTCCGCTGGCAACACCCCACCGACGGCCTCGTCTCGCCCTCCGAGTTCATCCCGGTCGCCGAGGAGACCGGCCTCGTCGTCCCGATCGGGGAATGGGTCCTCGGAGAAGCCTGCCGCCAGACCCAGGCGTGGCGCCAGGCCCACGCCAGGCTGGCGGACCTCACCGTGAGCGTGAACCTCTCCGGGCGCCAGATCGCACAGTCCGACCTGGTGGACGTGGTGGCCAACGTGCTGGGCGACACCGGGCTGCCGCCCTCGGCGCTGGTGCTCGAGATCACCGAGAGCGTCCTCATGCGCGACGCCGAGTACGCCATCACCGTCCTGCGGGCGCTCAAGGACCTGGGGGTCCGCCTCAGCGTGGACGACTTCGGCACCGGCTATTCGTCGCTCAGCTATCTCAAGAAGTTCCCCGTCGACGTCCTGAAGATCGACCGGTCCTTCGTGGACGGGCTCGGCACGGACGGTGAGGACTCGGCCATCGTGCGGGCCATCATCAACCTGGCCGAGTCGCTCGGGCTGGAGACGGTCGGCGAGGGCACCGAGACGGCGACCCAGGTCGAGGCCCTCACCCTGCTCGGCTGCGACAAGGCCCAGGGTTACCTGTTCTCGCGCCCGATGGCCGCTCCCGCGCTCGTCCAGGTCCTGGTCGGCCCGTTTCTCCGCCAGGGGTAGGACGCGGCAATGCCCGACGACGCTCGCCACTGTTCGGGGGGAGGACCGGCGGGATGCCTAGGGTG
>JAHFUS010000064.1:11442-20961 GCA_023264975.1 Actinomycetes bacterium
GAGCCGACGGCCTCGTTCGTGCTGCTCGACGAGTCGTTCCACGTGCGTCTCGCCGAGGCGGCCGGCAACCCCACGCTGGTCGACCTGTTGCGCCAGGTGAACGAGCGGATCCGCATGGTTCGCATGCAGGACTTCCTCGACATGGATCGCATCGAGGCGACCATCACCGAGCACCTCGGCATCGTCGAGGCGGTGATCGAGGACGACCTCGCCGAGGCCGAGCGCCGCTTTTGCAGCCACCTCGACCGGTCGGTGGCGGTGGTGGAGGAACGGGTGACCGCTGCCCTCGTGCGCATGGCCACCGCCGGACAGGGGGCCCCGGCCCGACATGGAGGGAGTATGACGTGACCACCGTCTTGGAACCCGAGCTGACCGAGGTCGCTGCCCCCCGCCTGCAGGTGCGCGGCCTTTCCAAGCGCTTCGGCGAGGTGCTCGCCAACGACGGCGTCGACTTCACCGTCGGCGCCGGCGAGGTCCACGCCGTGCTGGGGGAGAACGGCGCCGGCAAGAGCACCCTCATGAAGCTGGTCTACGGCGCCTACCAGCCCGACACGGGCACCATCCACGTGGACGGCGAGGCGGTCGACATCACCTCGCCCGCCGTGGCCAGGGCCAACGGGATCGGCATGGTGTTCCAGGACCTGCGCCTCATCCCCGCCCTCACGGTCACCGAGAACATCGCTCTCGCCCTGCCGCTCAAGGGCATCCGGCTCAACCGGTCGAAGCTGGACCGCCAGATCCGCGCCGCCGCCGCAACCTTCGGGCTGGCCGCCCAACCCGACGTGAGGGTCCGCAGGCTCTCCATCGGCGAGCGCCAGCGGGTCGAGATCCTGAAGGTGCTGATGGCGGGGGCCCGCCTGGTGATCCTCGACGAACCCACCAGCGTGCTGGCGCCCCAGGAGGTGGACGCCCTGTTCACCGGCCTCCAGGAGCTGCGTGGCCAGGGGCTGTCGGTGGTGATCATCACCCACAAGCTGAACGAGGCCAGGGCCATCGCCGACAAGGTCACTGTCCTGCGCGGCGGCCGGGTGATCCTGAGCGACACCGACCCCTCGACCCTCTCCGACGGTGAGCTCATCGAGGCCATGGTGGGGCGCTCGGTGCCGCCGTTGGCCGCCGATCGCCCGCCCGTCCGGGAGGAGGCGCCAGCGGGTCTGGAGTTCCGCAACGTCACCCTCGGACGCGACCGGTCCGCCCCTGCCCTGACGGACATCACCCTCACGGTGCGGGCAGGCGAGCTGGTCGGCGTGGCCGGCGTGGCCGGCAACGGCCAGAAGGAACTGTTCGAGGTGGCCCTGGGCCTCGAGGCCCCCACCGAAGGCTCGGTGCACATCGCCGGCGAGGAGCTCACCGGCGGTCCCGCCGATGCCATCGCCGCCGGCGCCGTTGGTGTGTCGGAGGACCCGGTGGCCGACGAGGTGGTGCCCGGCCTGTCGATCCGCGACCATGTCGCCCTCGGCGACCTGGCCTCCTACCGCAAGGGCATAGGTATCGACTGGAGCAAGGTCGCCTCGGTGCTGGCCGAGCGCGACGAGCGCACGGCTCTGCACCTGGCCGCCCACGAGCGGGTGGTGGCCACCCTCTCGGGCGGCAACATCCAGCGGGTAATGCTGGTGCGGGCCCTGGGCGAGCAGGCCGCTCTCGTCGTGGCCGCCTACCCGGTGCGGGGCCTCGACATCGCCGCCACCCGGCGTACCCACGAGCTGCTGCTCGAGCAGCGGGCCGGCGGCGCCGGCGTGTTGCTCATATCGGAGGACCTCGACGAGCTGTTGGCACTGTCGGACCGCATCGCCGTGCTCCACGCCGGCAAGGTCGCCGGCATCGTCGACCCCGCCACCACCGACCGCTACGAGATCGGCCGGCTCATGCTGGAAGGAGCGCACCAGTGACCGCCGCCGACGTGCCCGTCGTGGTGGCGCCGAAGCGGGCTCTGCCAGGCGGCGTGAGCGCCGGCCTGCGCTGGGTCGTGGCCCTGGGTGGCGCGGCCGTGATCTTCGGCTCCTTCATGCTGGCCAAGGGAGCCAACCCGTTCGAGGCGTTCTCCAGCATGTTCGCCGCCCTGCGCACCGACACCTCGCTCAAGGGCATCGCCACCCAGTCGGCGCCGCTGATCTTCGCCGCTCTGGCCGTGGCCGTCCCTGCCAAGGCGGGGCTGGTGAACGTGGGTGGCGAAGGTCAACTGCTGCTCGGCGGCATCGGCGCCACCGCCATGTCGCTCGCCCTCGGGGGCAGCCTCCCCGGGGGCGTCACCCTGGTGTTGCTCTGCCTGGCCGGCGCCCTGGCCGGCGCCGCCTGGTCGGCGCTGGCCGGGCTGCTGCGCCTGAAGGTCGGGATCAACGAGGCGGTCACCACCCTGCTCCTCAACTACATCGCCCTCGACCTGATGCTGTTCCTGATCTACGACAAATGGAAGGACGCCAACGGCAGCGGCCAGCCCGTCACTGCTCCGCTGCCCGTGCCCGAGCGCCTGCCGCTGATCGGCGCCTCGGGGCTGCACGCCGGCATTTTCATCGCCGTGGTGGCCACCGCCACGGCGTGGTGGGCACTGCGCTCGACCCGCTGGGGCTTCCAGCTCCGGGTTGTGGGCGGCAACCCGGAGGCGGCCCGCCGGGCCGGCCTGAAGGTAGGCCTGCTGCTCATCAGCGCCATGGCCGTGGGCGGCGCCCTGGCCGGCCTCGGCGGCGTGGTGCAGCTGGCCGGCGCCGAGTTCAAGCTCCGGCCCGGCTTCCTGGTGAGCTACGGCTACATCGGCTTCCTGGCCAGTTGGCTGGCCCGCCACCACCCGGTGCGGGTGGCGACGGCCGCCGTGCTGCTGGCCGCCATCGCCGTGTCGGGCGACAGCCTGCAGCTCGACTCTGGGCTCCCCGCCGCCACCGTCAACGTCCTCATGGCCCTCGTCCTGCTGGCGGTCTTCGGCTGGACACAGCACAAGAAGGTGGCCACCACATGACGGTCAACCCCGAAGCGAGCGACCCGACCGGCACGCCGGCCTGGTGTACCGGCAAGGTCTGCAGGTCGGGACGCCGATGAGCCTCGCCAGCGAGGTCCTCACCGGCGCCGTCCGGGGCGGCACGTCGATCCTCTACGCCGGCGTGGGCGAGTCGTACGCCGAGAGCGCCGGCGTGGTGAACCTGGGCACCGAGGGCAGCATGCTGGTCGGCGCCCTGGCCGCCTATGCGGTGGCATCGGAGACCAACAACCCGTGGGCCGGCGCCCTCGCCGGCCTGGTGGCGGGCGGCGCCCTCGCCCTCGTGCACGCCTACTTCGTGCTGCACCGCAAGGCGAACCAGCTGGCCAACGGTCTGGTCGTCCTCTTCCTGGGCCTCGGCCTCACCTCGCTGTTCGGCGCCTCCTACGTGAGCAAGCCGGCCAAGTCCTTCACGCCCTGGCGTATCCCCGGCCTGGGCTCGCTGCCGGGCGTGGGCGACATCTTGTTCAACCACGATCCCCTCACCTACCTGAGCTTCCTCATGGTGCCCGCCTCGTGGTGGCTGCTCACGCGGTCGCGCTGGGGCCTGCTGCTGCGGGCGGCCGGGGAGCGCACCGAGGTGCTGGCGTCCTATGGGCACTCCGTCCGCCGCATCCAGTACATGGCGGTCGTGCTCGGCGGCACCCTCGCCGGCCTGGGCGGGGCGCAGCTGGCCATCGCCTACGCCAACGCCTGGTTCGAGAACATGGTGCAGGGCCGGGGTTTCGTGGCTGTGGCCGTGGTGATCTTCGCCGCCCGCCAGCCGTTCAAGGTGGCCGCCGGTTCGTACCTGTTCGGCGCAGCTCTAGCCCTGTCACCCGCCCTGCAGGCCCGCGGCTACGGCATCAACCAGTTCGCCCTCGACGCCATCCCCTACGTGACGATCGTGGTCGTCCTCGTCGCCCTCGGGCGGCGGCGGGCGGCCGAGGCGCCGGAGGGCCTCAAGAAGGTCTTCGAAGTATCCCCGAGCACCTAAGCGTTGCATCGCCCGCACTCCCGAAAGGAACCCATCGTGCCACCCCGTTCCAGGTCCCTGTCCGCCCTCGCGCTCGCACTGTCGCTCACCGCCGTCGCCGGCGCATGCGGCAGCAACACCACCGACACCGCAGCCACCCCGTCCACCGGGGAAGGTGGTGCGACCGTCGACGCCACCCCCGGGAAGGGCAGCAAGGCGGTGGGCTTCATCTTCGTCGGACCGAAGGACGACTTCGGCTACAACCAGGCCGCCTTCCAGGGCTCCGAGGCGGTGAAGAAGGCATTCCCCGACTTCGAGGTGCTCACCGCCGAGAACGTCCCGGAGACCGATGACGCAGCACGGGTCATGGAGGGGATGATCGACAAGGGGGCGAAGATCATCTTCGCCACCAGCTACGGCCATCTCGACCCGGCCATGAAGGTCGCCGCCGCCCACCCCGAAGTCGTGGTGGTCCAGCAGGGCAACCTGATCAAGGGGACCGTCCCGGCCAACGCCGGCACCTACTTCGGCACGGTGTACGAGCCGGTGTACCTGGCCGGAATCGTGGCAGGCAAGCAGACCAAGTCCAACAAGCTCGGCTACGTGTACGCATTCCCAATCCCGCAGACGATCTCGAACATCAACGCCTTCGAGCTCGGCGCCCAGTCGGTGAACCCCGGCGTGCAGACCTACGTGGTCAACACGTCGGCCTGGTGCGATCCCGGCAAGCAGGCGGGCGCGGCCAGGAGCCTGCTCGACCAGGGCGTCGACGTGATCACCCAGCACCAGGACTGCACCGGCACCATCACCAAGGCGGCCGAGGCAGCCGGCGCCATGGTGGTCGGCTACCACGCCGACGCCTCGTCCCTCGCTCCCAAGGGCTGGATCGCCGGCTCCGAGTGGTCGTGGGCCGACCTGTACACCGACATCGTCAAGACCTCGCTGGCCGGCGACTTCACCGGCAGCAAGTACAACGCCAACTTCCGTGAGGGCCTGAAGGACGGGCAGAACCCGTTCATCGAGTCCAAGTTCGGGCCGAGCGTCGGGGCCGACGTGAAGACGCTCGTCGACACGGCCAAGACCCGGATTTCCACCAGCGGCTCGCCGTTCGCCGGGCCGGTGGTGGGTCAGGACGGCAAGACGATCGTGGCCGAGGGCACGGTGCCCGACTACGCCACCATCGAGTCGCTCATGACCGTGTTCGTCAAGGGCGTGGTCGGCGAGCTGCCGAAGAACTGACCGGGTCAGGGGTGGGGCGGTTGCTCGCCCCACCTCCGCCGGTCGTCGGACTCCGATGCCCACCCTCACCGCGTCGTTGCCCTACCCGTGGCCGTACGACGGCTGCCTCGACCCCCGTCGGCTGGCCCTGGTGGTGGCCGGCGCCCAGGCCGCTTGGATGAAGGCGTCCGCCGACCACGGACCTGTCGCCTCTTGCGTCGCCGCGGTCAGCGCCGCGGTGCGGGAGGCCGGCGCTCTCGTCGTGATCCTCCACCACTCGGGCCCCGTCGGAAACCGGCCCACGCCCTTCCCGCCCGAGGCCCGCTCCGCCGGTGCGGATCCCGGAATCGTGCCGGCCGGTGGCGACATCGTGGTGCGGGCGGGCGGGGTCGACGGCTTCTACTGCGGTCCCCTCGACGACGAGCTGCGCAGCCGCGGCATCGACCACCTCGTGTTCTGCGGTTTCGGCGCCGAGGCGGCCGTGGACAGCACCGTGCGCTCTGCCAACGACCGCGGCTACGAGTGCCTCACCCTCACCGATGCAGTGGCGCCGTTCTCGCCGGACCTCGGCCGCCACGCCCTGAGCAGCGTCATCATGTCCGGGGGCATCTTCGGCGCCATCGGGACATCGGCCGACCTGGTCGGCGCCCTGTCCCTCGTCCGTCCAATCGTTTCCCTGGAGGCACCGTGAGCAAAGGCCTTGTCGACGCCGACCCCTACCCCTGGCCCTACAACGACGTGCTCGACCCCAAGCGCACGGCCCTGCTCCTCATCGACTGGCAAGTCGACTTCTGCGGGCCGGGGGGCTACGTCGACGCCATGGGCTACGACCTGAACCTGACCCGGGCCGGCCTCGAGCCGACGGCCGAGGTTCTGGCCGCCGCTCGGGCGGTCGGCTGGCTCGTCGTCCATACCCGCGAGGGCCACCGGCCCGACCTGAGCGACTGTCCGTCCAACAAGCTGTGGCGTTCGAAGCGCATCGGCGCCGGAATCGGCGACTCGGGGCCGTGCGGGCGCATCCTGGTGCGGGGCGAACCGGGCTGGGAGATCGTGCCCGAGGTGGCCCCAATCGAGGGTGAGCTCATCGTCGACAAGCCGGGCAAGGGCGCCTTCTACGCCACCGACCTCGACCTCCTGCTGCGGCGGGCCGGCATCACCCACGTCGTCCTCACCGGCATCACCACGGACGTGTGCGTGCACACCACCATGCGCGACGCCAACGACCGGGGCTACGAGTGCCTCTTGCTGAGCGACTGCACGGGCGCCACCGACGTGGGGAACTACGAGGCGGCCCTCAAGATGGTCACCATGCAGGGCGGGGTGTTCGGCGCCGTCGCCCATTCCAAGTCGCTGCTCGCGGCCATCACCGAATGAGCGAGCCCGAAGAGATGGTGGACGGGTGAGCCGCCAGAAGGGGAGCATCGCCCGGGGCGCCTTCGCCGCCGCCGCCGCCGTTCTCGCCGCCGCCCGGCCGGAGGGCGGCGGCGGGCGGCCCCCGTTCGACTACCGGCCCCCCGACGGTGGCAACCAGGGCCCGCGGACGCGCGCCGGCGCCGCGAGCCGGCGGGGCCCGTTGACCGCCGCCGCCGCCGCCCTGGCCGCCGGCGCCACGACCAGCGCCGAGCTGGTGGCCGATGCCCTGGGCCGGATCGACGAGTCTGACGGGGACCTGCACGCCATGGTGGAGCTGGCCCCCGACGCGGCCGAGATCGCCGCCGAGCGCGACGCCGAGCTGGCCGCCGGTCGGTCGCGCGGCCCGTTGCACGGCATCCCCATCTCGGTGAAGGACGTCATGCACGTGGCCGGGCTGGCGACGCGTGCCGGCTCGGACGCGTACAAGGTCCTGGCGACGGCCGACGCCACCGGCGTGGCCCGCCTGCGGGCGGCCGGCGCCGTCATCATGGGGAAGGTCAGCACCCACGAGTTCGCCCTCGGCGTCACCAGCCCGCAGAGCCGCAACCCCTGGGACGCCAAGCGCGTCCCCGGCGGGTCGAGCGGCGGGTCGGCCGTCTCGGTCGCCACCGGCATGGCCCTCGGGTCGCTCGGCACGGATACCCGCGCCTCCATCCGGGTGCCGGCCGCCCTGAGCGGCGTGGTGGGCTTCAAGCCGACTTACGGCCGCATTCCCACTGACGGCATCGTGTCCCTGGCGTGGACGATGGACCACGTCGCCCCGATGGCCCTGTCGGTGGACGACGCGGCGGTCATGCTCGACGTTCTGCTGGGCGGTTCCAGCGCGCTGGCCGGCGCGGTCCTGGCCGGGCCGGCCGTGGTGGGCGTGGCCCGCTGCGGCTTCGACGGCGCCGAGCCCGGTGTGGCGTCTAGCGCTGGCGCCGCCGTCGACGCACTGAGCCGCAAGGGGTTCGCACTGGTGGCCACCGACCGTGTCAGCGGCGCTCACCTCGAGCTGGCCAACGCAGCTGGCCTGGTCATCTCGCGAAGCGAGGCCGCCACCTTCCACCGGTCGCTGGACGCCGACCGCACCCTCTATTGGGAGGAGGTCGACGAGCAGCTGGACCTGGGAGCCGAGGTGAGCGCGGTCGACTACCTCGATGCCCAGCGGGCCAGAGCCGCGCTGGCGGCCGAGTTGGTCGGTGTGTTCGACGAGTGCGACGTGCTGGCCATGCCCACGGTCCCCGTGGTGGCCCCCCCGGCCGAGGACTTCGCCTCCTACCTGATGGTGCTCGCCCGCAACGCCATCCCGTGGAGCCTGGTCGGTTTCCCGGCCATATCGGTGCCCTGCGGCTTCTCCGAGGGCCTCCCAGTCGGCCTCCAACTGGTGGCGGCTCCGGGTCGCGAGGACCTGCTCGTGGCCATCGGTCGCGAGGTGGAGGCGATCGCCGCCGCCGCCCAGCCGGTCGAGGAGGGCAGCTCCTACACCCGGTAGAACGTGCGGCGCCCCCGGCGATTGCCCGCCGCGGACCCGCGGCCGAACCGCCTCTTGGGCCGGGCCCGGCACCTCGTCAGGGGGCGGCGACGAGATACCGGGCCGTCTGGGCGAAGCCCCGCTGCGACCGAGCAGCCGATACGAGGGCGGGGTAGCCGCCGGAGAGGGCCTGCGCCGGGCCGGCGATGCGCTTCCCGCCGGCGAGCCCGTAGCGCACGGGCACGGTCTCGGGGGCGTAGGTGCCGAAGAGCCGGTCCCAAACGATCAGCATCGACCCGAAGTTCTTGTCGATGTACTCGGCGTTCGAGCCGTGGTGCACCCGGTGGGCCGACGGGGTGACGAGGAACCGGTCGAGGACGGTTCGCCGGCGTAGCAACTCGGTGTGCTGGAGCTGCCCGGCCAGGAGCACCAAGGCGCCCATGGCCGCGAAGGCCGGAGGCGGGAACCCGAGCAGCGGCACCCACAGGGCGAGGGCAGGCTTGTACACGGACTCCATCCACGGCAGCCGCACGGCCGAGGTGAAGGTGAAACGCTCGATGGAATGGTGGATCAGGTGCGACGCCCACAGCACCTTCACCCGGTGCTCGGCCCGATGGATCCAGTAGTAGGCGAAATCACGGCCGACGAAGACGGCCAGCCACACGAGCGGGTTGGTCCAGTCCAGGTCGAACAGCCGGTGCTCGTACGCGCCGAGGGCTACGCCGAACATGAGGACCTTGGACACGACGCCCTTGGCCGCCAGGTAGGCGACCCCGGCCGCCACCGACGTCAGCGTCCCGGCGCCGTCGGTCTTCCGGCGCACCCCGGCGATCACGAACTTGCCCACGACCGTGAGCACCACCGAGGCGGTCAGCAACAGGACGGCGTAGTCGGTCAACCAGGTGGTGACGGTGGCGGCGGAAGGCATGTGCCCACCTTCCGCCCTCACGGCCGGCAGGACTACCCGGTCCAGCCCCCAAAGGAGTCTGGGGGAGCTCGCCGTGGATCCGCTCCTCGTTGAACCGGTGGCGCCGTGGCGTGCCTGCTCGTGGGCACCGATCGTGAGTGGCGCCGCTGTGGGCCCTTGTCCCATGTCGGTCGTGGCGGTAGGCTCGGAACTACTCGCGAAAGATCTGCGCCTGGCGCGTGGGGTGGAGGGGAATCTCGATGTCGATTGGGCGCCGTACCCTGTTTGCGTTCGCCGGTGTAACGGCGGCGGTCCTGGTCGGTGGCTCGGTCGCTTGGGCCTGCACGCCAACCGACTCGCTCGAGGGCAACGTCGCGGGGTACCCGACCCCCGTCGCCGCTCCACCTGCGGCGGCTGTCCCGGTGGCGACCGCTACGCCCGTGCAGAGCCAGACGGCGACCGACGTCACGCCCGCCCCGGCGCCGGCCGCCCCCGCCGCTGTCCGCCCAGCCCCCACCGCCAATCCGGCACGGGCCGCGGCCACTGCCGCGCAGCCCGCCACTGCCGCCCCGGCGCCCGCCACTCCCCCGGCTGCCGCCCCGGCG
>JAHFUS010000065.1 GCA_023264975.1 Actinomycetes bacterium
CTCCCTGCCGCGGTCCCCCGCTCTCCGGAGGCTCCCTTGAGCACGGTTTCCCTGCTCCCGGCGGACGTCCCGTCCGCCACCATCCTGCCCGTCCGTCCCTGGCCCGACCCGGTCATCGACACATGGTGCGCCGCTATGTCCCTAGACGGGGTGGGCGTGGTCTCTCCCGCCGACTTGCCGTTCCCGAACGTTCGGGAAGGTGCTAGCCGAACCTACTCGGACAGACCTGGGGCCGCGCCAGGAGGACAGGAGCCGGCGACCCAGACAGCGGCCTTCGCTAGCCGCTTCCGGCGCTTATTTGCCTTCGACCCTTCGACTGCGACGTGCGCCGGGTCGCAGGGATGGATTGGCGGTTCGATCGGGTCACGCACTACCCGCTGCTCCTCATCAATCAGGGCTTGGACACCCAGGGCGGCGAGAAAGAAACCGGCATGGCCGTCGAGAACTCGCTCCCGCTTCAGACCTAGGCTCGAAACGACCGAGTCGAGGTAGCCAGACATGGGTTCGCCGTCGCCGTCATTGTTGAAGGCCTGGCTCGACGGTCGATGTACTCCGTCATCCTCAACCAGCCACACGGGAGGTATGCGCCGCAGCACGGTATCCCCTGGGTCGATCGACGTCTCGCCAGGGTTTGGGGCCGACAAGTTCCTTAACGGACTTGTGCGAGCGCGAGGATGACCAAGTCGGCGTTGGTGCCGATCGGACCCTCCTTGTCGTTGCCGTCGGCATCCTCGTAGCTCACGAGGACCTCTCGGCCTCCAAACTCGATCTCGAGGTCTACCCCGTTGCGGTGCCACTCCACGGCAACGCCGCCCGACACAGTGGGAACCAGAGACGGAGCGGTAGTGACGATCTCGGCGACCTGTTCGAGGAAGCTCCAGGCATTCAGGAGCGTCCGATGGTCGATTGTTCTTGCCCGGTGGCCGTCCCATCCCGGAGCGAGCGTCGACAGATGAGTGATCTGCTGAGCGACCTGGTCGAGCCACGGCATGCGGCGACCACCGGTCCAGTAGAGCGACCCATGCGCCGGTTCAGGCCCGTAGTACAACCGCGTATCGGTGAAAGCCCTGGGGCCCGGTGGGAAAGCGGGAGACGGCATGAGATTGTCAAGCCCAAAGCTGATCCGCCGTTCTCGTCGCTCTAGCAGGTCAGGCACGCCGCCCCCATTCCTGGTGCATCGGCTCAGTTGTCAGGGAAGTGAAGCCTTTCACTATCCATTCGTGGCCAAGTCGGAGGAAGGACAGTACCCCGTCCTCGGTAGCCGGATGGGGAGCCCCGCGCGCCGTCAGCGTCAGGACAAGAACGGGGCGATTCGTAGCGACATCGAAGGCTGGCTGCGCCGTGACGTGCAACCGCCCGCGTACCTGGTCGTGCTCATCACGGATCCGAAACGCGGTCGCCAGCTGAGTTGTCTCGGCGCCAGCGAGGAGTCCCTGTGACGGGGCAACAACCGTGAGCACCTTGTGCAGGTCACCGTGGTCGTGCCATTGGACGCCGCTGCCGATGCTGTTGATGTAGGAGACCTCAACCTGTATGGGGACCGGTGAGCCGAGCCCCTCCCTCTGACAGAACTCTTCCAGCCGTCGGAGGTACCGAAGGAGCCGCTCCTCGATCGCCGCCCAGCGGGGATACGGCTGCGTGCTTCCTGGCGCATCCTTCCAGTTGAAGGCGATCCAGTTCCGCTGGAGTTGGAGGAGCATTGTGCCATCCGCGGACTTCGCCCATAGCCGCGGGGAAGGTGGACCTGCAAGAAACCGAAAGCTCAGGACCGCTGGCGCCGGCGCCCCGAGACTCTCGATCGGTGGCTCGTATGGTGGCTGCTCCTCAATGTCCGGTAGCTCCGCACGAAGCTCCGTGAACCAGAAGTGCCCGAGGTGAGCGACCGTCAGACTCGGAGCTTCTGCGAAGGCTACGGCCAGAACGACTTCTGTGACAGGCGGGCGGTCGTAGCTCGGGAGGTCGGACATCTCTCCCACCCAGTTTGTCATGCGGCCCGCTACTCCGGCACGCCGGGGCCGGGACCCTCTCGACGACAGTGGGTCGGCCAGGGCGGGGACGCGCTGCGCCGTAGGCCGCAGGATCCCCGCTGCTCGCCGGGGCCGGCCGAACTCCCTGCACGCCTACTGGCAGAAGACCGTCCACGCCTTTGTGGCTCGACGACTACGAGCCCTGGTGAGTGGTGGAGGAGCTGTGCCGTCATTGCAGAGCGCCGATGGCTCCGGCCGGGCTCAATAGCAGTGAGAGCCGATCTTGAGGGCGTCGACGGCCCCGCAAGAGCGGCCTGGAGGCGGGGCACAAGTCTGCCGATGGGCCATGAGGAGGATCGCGGCGACGAGCGCAAGAGTGCGGCCATCGTCGACCCGCTCGGGCAAGCCCTGTGCGCGGCACGTGCGATCGACCAGGGCCCTCGCTGCCGTCCTCTGGTCGATGGTCGAATCCCGGGGCCCCGGGCGGACTTCGGTAGGCATAACCACCTCCGGATGAGTCGGGCGGCTGGGGACACAGGGACCGGCCGGGCCGGTAGGCCTCCAGGGCTCGAATGCACCGGGGCGGAGCTAGACGCTTGTGCGCAACATGCCCACAGGGGAGCATCCCATGTCAAGACCTGCGCCGCGAGACGCCGCGTGCACCTCGTGGTGCCAGTGTGTGCCTAGGGCGGCGGAGGAGCGCAGCGCAGCGGAGCGACGGAGCCGACCGCCGGCTTCTCCATGTCCCAGCTTGGTGGCGCGGCGATCGAGGATCGGAGGGCGGGACGCGGTGCGGCCGGGTGTTGGTGCGCTGGCGGGCCGCGTGATCGCCGTCGATCGGGGGGCACGGCGGAGGTTGTCCAGACCCGCAACGCCCTCGTGCCTGATGCGAACCTGACAGGGCTCAACGCCCGGCGCGTAGCGATCATCGAACGCATCGCCGCCGCCCCTGGGTGCTCACCAAGGAGCAGGCTCGCGAGTAAGGGGGGTGAACCGGTCAGGCCGATGCAAATCAGTCAGGCCGATCCTTCGAGGAGTGCCGAGCGTTCGCCCTGACCGACGTCAGTGCGTTTCACGCCGGGTACTTCCGCGCCGCGGTTTCCCGAAACCGAAGCGTTGAAGCACATCCAGCGGCGTCGTCGGCGATGAGCAAGGCTCTCTAGGGTCCGTACCGGCGCTTGAGATCCTCTATTCCGGCGCTCTGGCGCCGGGTTCTGCCCCTGGTGCCGGCGCAGCTCCCAGGTGATGTCGCCGTCGAATTCGCCGAGCTCCTCGTCGAACCGCCCGACGTTCAAGTCCAGGACTCAGTCGTCACGCTGGCAGTCGTTGCGAGGACGACGTAGGCCTGTAGCAGCTGGGCCGACGGCTCACGGTCGGGCAACGGGGCCTCGTGGAGACGTCGGCGCTCCGCAGACATGGCCTGGGCGAGGTAATCCCGCACGGCATCCGTCACTTCCGCGGTGTTCTGCGCGAGCAGCAGCGCTGCACGTCTCTCCGCGAGGCGAACGGCCTGGTCGATCCATTGCCGGAGTTCTGGATGCCGCTCCTCCATTGCGGCAAGCAGAGCCGTAACGGCGATGTCCATATAGGCGGGATCACTCGGCCCAGGATCGTCGCCGCTTACCGTCGCACGTCCCTCTTTGATCGCCACTACCTCGCGCACCAACCGCAGCCGGTCTTCCTGCTCCATGTCTCGGGCCTCCCGCCTCAATCCGACGCTCACACCGTAGACGTCAACCCACTCGCTTCACCATGGCAGCGAGGGCCGTGCGCCGCCGGCAGGCGGCCTGCGCGGCGAGCTGGTCGACCTTGGCCTGGCGTTCGGCGCTCAGCGATTTCGCGCCCACAAGCTGGTCCTCCGGCACTGCCGCGACGCTAGCCCGCCCTTCAAGGACCAGGCCGGCGAGCTACGCCAGCTTGCTCGGTGACCAGCGGAGGCTCGCCGGCCTGGTCCGTCATCAGAAGCCTAGGAACGACCTTCGCCTCCTGACGTCCGGAGAACAGGTCACGTCGTCGGCGTAGGACTCGGGCCGGAAGCCGACCAAGAAGCCAGACGGCGGCTGCAAGGGCGCTGCCGGCGCCGAGCGGGCTCAGGCCGACGCCAGCGGCCCTCACGAGCGAACGATGTGGCTAGGCAGTGTGGAGGCGGGCCGGACTGCCGAGTCCGTGAATTGCTCGATCACGACGGGGGGTGCGGCAAGTCTCGAGCCTGAGCTACTCGGCCGTGGGTGCGTCGAAGGAGGCCAACGTGCGCTCCTCAGGATCCCTGCCGTGCGCGCCCGGTCAGCACCAGCTCAGACACGAGCGTTCAGCAGGCCAAAGAGCTCGTCCATTTTGTTGTCGGCACGAACTAGGTTGTCCCGTGCATTCAGGATGGCCGGTATGTCATCCCGAATTTTCGCCAATACACACTGATCCGCTGCTCGCTTATACAGATCAAGAGCATCGAGGAGAATCGTGTCGCCTCCAGCGATCGGGATCGGAAGCCTCTTCAACATTCCTGGAAGCTGGCCACGAAGGTCCTCGCATGCTCCGATCCCCTCCCCCGCCCGCACCGAACCTGCCGCTTTAGCCTGCGCTCTCTGACCCGCGGCACGTAGTTCTGCCAGTGCCTGGCCATTATCCCGTACCCAGGCCTGTACAGACAACGTCGTCGACGTAGCGGCGGCTGACGGCCTAACCCTCGGCGCCGGCGCGCACCCAGCTAGCGCAGTCGCTACGACGATGACAACCAGGTAGAGCCGTAAACGCACAGTCCGAACCCTAGACCTCACACGCCTATGAGGCACAAGTCAGCACAGCCGAGGGCAACAAACACTGCAGCGCGGGCGCCGTCCTCCCGTCGTTCTTTATGTCGTCCAGACGGTCGATTAGCCGCCCTGCTCCCAGTGTTGGGCGATGAGAGCGAGGATCTCGTGCGGTGGGTCCCCGGTCAGGGTATCGATCCGCTCGAGGAGTACCTCGGTCAGCCGACTAAAGCCGGCGAGCGTCGCCCACAGGAGGGGTCGGTCAGCCAGCACCTCGTCGACAATGGCGAGTTGAGCGTCACCCTTGAGCTGCACGTCGTCGTCGAGCCACGCTGTGGCGAATCCCCGAGCGAGCTGGTTGCCGCGGTGGATGATCTCAGGACTGAGCACTGTCGCCTCCGTGGCGTTTGGGTCGCGCTGGTGTGAGCTGACGGGGCGCCCGGCGACGAACGAGGGGAACCCTCCGCCGGCCGGTCGCAAGCCACGCCAGCCCTAGTGGGTCTCGGAGGCCCGCCAGCGAGGATCCAAGCGCCCCCCGCGGATGGCGTATCTCGCCGAGACCCCCGCCTCTCGTACGCGGTCCATCACGGCGACATCCGCGAGCCGCGTCGCCTCGGAGGAGGCTGCCAGCTGCAGGTCAGACTGCCGCTGAGCCTCGTGGGCGGCTTCGTTCTCGTCGCGCCTGACCTCCGCTGAAAGCCACTGCTCTCCATCCATCAGAAGGGCGTCAGGGCTCACCTCGACGGCCGTCATGCCGCAGTAGCGCTGGTTCCATCGGGATAGGGCAGCGGCGTCGTTCGAGCGCGCCGCAGCACGCTGAATACGAGGCGGGAGTGCTGCGGTGTCAAGGCCAGGGGCCGCTGTGGGCAGCGCTGGCGTTCCCGTCCCGGTGGGCGCCGAAACGGAAGCGTCGATGACGAACGGGCAGGGGGCGAGGCTCCGGATCGTCGCATCGGCTCGTTGCGGGTTCTGGATGAACTCGGCCTCCCAGTGGCCCCGGGAAGTGGCAGAGATCCGACGAGTTCGAGTCGCCCAATCGAGCACGTGAGCCGGGGCCGCTCCCCGAGCGGGAACCGCACCGTCGACGGCAGGCGGGCACTGCGCAGCGATCGCGGCGGCCATAGCGTTCACGACGTCCTGCGCTGGAGTCGTGGTCGGCATATCGACCAGCCGGCGGAACTTGGCCATGGTGGTGGCCGAGATGCTCGTCCTCTTGCGGGTATCAGACAACGTTGCTGGCTCCTGTTCTGACGAGGGCGAGGTGCCCGTCCACCAGTGCGGAGGGCGAAGGAGCCCACGCACCCCGCACTGGTGATCGTCGCATCCCATTCTACGGAAATGGAGGCGAGTCATTGAGGTCGCTAAGCGCACTAAGGGCCGAAGAGTCTTACGGGCTCGGCTCCCAGGTCATCACGAACGCGCTGGGCCGGTCCCGGCCGGAGGGTACGGGGTCGATCGATATCGCCTCAACCACCCCAGCGTCGCCGTAGGTCTCCGACCAGTGAAGGACGTCGGCCAGGAGTGCAGTCAGCGAAGAGGCCCGGAACTCATACGTCTGTCGGTCCGCCAAGACGATCGGCCCGGGGCCGGAGATGGTGTCCGTGTGGGTACCGGAGCTGCGGTCGATGTCGCTCAAGGTTGGATCCTTTCGGTGTGTGGAGAGTGGATGCACAGGGCGAATGCCTAACGGGGATGGGCAAATCCTGTCACTGTCGTGACCATCGAGAGTCGACTCCCGGCGCGCTCCGAGACATCAAAGACCTGGACGATTCGGGTGTTGTCGTCGAGCCAATCCACGCGGAGTACCTCGTCGCCGGCCCGGAATTCATAGCTGGCCCGAGGGTCATCCTCGTTCGTGTTCTGCTCCTTGTCGATCCTGATCATGTCGGTTCGGTTCCTTTCTCGGTGCTCGGGGATGCTGCGGTCAGGCAGCGGAGAGGGTGAGGCGCAGGGCCTTGGCGGTGACGACCCACGAACCGGCCACGAGACGGACGAGGCCAGCTCTGGCGAGGCGACGGGCGACGAGAGCGCCATGCCGGCACTTCGTGGCGCCAGCGGGCACCTGGCGGCCCCTGATGCCGGCGGGACAGGTACAGGAGACGACGAGCAAGCCGTCGAAGCCACGGGCGGTCAGCTCGTAGTCTCCTGTACCGGCGCTGCTCTGCACGAGAAAGCAGTGGCGGGCTCGGTCATAGCGACACCGAGCGGCCCGCCTCTTCACGCTTGTCTGGGTCGTCGTCATGCGTTCATTGTATAGTCCCTCTATACAGACGTCAAGAGGGGGTATACACTTCGTCACGTGACCGACGCGGACGCAATCGTGGCGGAGATCGTCCGGCTCAGTGCCAAGCTCCAGGCGCTCCAAGGTGACGTGGTTCGCGTGAGCGGCGAACGGGAGGGGCTGGTGCGAGAACTACAGGCGGAGGGCTGGTCGCTCGGGCGCATCGCCAAAGCCACCGGCCTCAGCCGTGCCCGTATCCAACAGATCGCCGGGTAGTTTCCGCATCACCGGCGAGCCTTCCGACGGGTCCACTGGCCCTTGGTTACTTCCCGGACCAAGATGTCCCGATCCAGCTTCAGCGTGACGTTCGACTCGACGTGTGCCAGAGCGGCATCCACGGCGGAGCGAACCTCTGCGATGAGAAAGACGGGGCTGGAATCACGTCCGCTCCAGGCCGTCCCCAGAGGGCTGGAAATGGTGTTGTTGAGCTGAGCGACCAGAGGCGTCGACTTCGCCATCGTGGAGCGGCTCAGGACCCCCTCGCCGCCCTGCAGGAGGGCGAGCACGTCGGAACCGGGGGAACCGGGCACGACGCCGCCGGCGTGCATCATCGGCATGGCGGAGAGGGCCTTCACCAGACCGCCGAGGGAGTAGCCCGACGTCGGGGGGTCGATCTCGAAGATCGACCCGTACTGGTCCTCGATGTACTTGATGGCGGCAGCGGAACTGTCGACGGGGTTGTGCCAGTCCTTGTGGCCCGGCACGGCATAGGCGTCGAACGTCGGCTGGATTACCTGAAACGGACCAAAGGCCGGCGTGCCGTTCTCGCTGTTGATGTCGGTGATGCCCTGGGGGATGTTCTGGCCGCCGGACTCGTACATGGCCCGGCGGTAGAGGGGGTCGCGCCAACTACCGGGAGCGTCCGTGAGGGACATGGCCGCGTCGATCCAGTCCCAGATGCCACCGGTCACCGGAGCGGAAGCACCGTCCCCGCCCCTGGTGCCGGGCACGCCAGGACCAGCGCCCGGGCCCGACCATGTGGCGGCGTGGACGTGGTCGTCGTGCCCGCCTGCGATCCAGTCGGCGTATTGGCCGTTCTTCACGCTGTGGCCAACCGGGTCGTAGAAAAGCTCCTGGAGCGAGGGCGTGATCATCTCGAAGGCGTCGAAGATCTCCCGCATGTTCGAGGACCAGAAGTCGGCCGCCTGGCCAAGGGCGTGGAGGCTCTGCGTTCCGTTCACGGTCGTCGCCCCGTCGCGCTGGGTCGACGTCACCTCGTTCTCGACGCCCTTGGCGTTTAGGAAGTCGATGAGCGCCTGGAAGCCGTAGCCACCACCGCTGCCGCTACCGCCGGTCTTCTGCGGCGGGTGGGCGGCCAGGAACTTCGCCACCTCGTCGTGGAGCATCTTCATGCTCTGGTCGCCCGAGTACCCCAGCCCGGTCCCGTAGGCCGAGAAGTCGGGGGTGGGGGGGACGTCGGTGGGGTAGACGAAGCCGCCGGCGGCGTAGCCTCGACGGGCCTTCTTGTGCCATGCGTCGATGTTCTCCATGCCGATGCGCTGCACCGCCGGCTTGGAGACGACGTACTCGCCGGGCATGAGCATGGCGGGGACGCTGTCGGTGTCTCCCTGTCCCGGGACGGGGCCACCGAGGGCCATGTTGCCGACGTAGACCCCGGCCGGAACCCCGCCCTCCGCCTTGATGGTCACCGAGCCGATGGCAGAGAGGAGCGGGTTGATCCCTTCCACCAAGACGATGATGTAGTCCTTAGCGATCTGACGCACCCGGTCGACGCCGATGCCGAGTTTGTCGGCGATGGCATCGGCCGTGGCCTTGCCTCCCAGCGCCGCCTTTGCTGCCAGGATGTCCATGGCGGTGCCGAACTCTGCAGCCATGTCGGTACCAGTGGCGTTGATGGCGCGCTGGGTGACGCGAGCCGTCTCGACCATCTTCTCCTGGACTGAGCGCACGCTGCCGGAGGCCTCGTTCAGCATCCGCGTCAGGTTGCCGGTCTGGTCCTCCATGATCGCCTTGAGGATCGGCGCCGCCTTCTCCGGCCCGGCCTGGAGGAGCTCGGCGATCAAGTCCGGGTTGAGGCCCTGACGTGCCGCCTCTGTGATCCCCTCGGCGAATCGCTTCGCATCCTCCAGGGTGTTGGCGAAGAATCCGGTCAGAGAGGTGTCGGCTACCTTCTGCTGGGCCGAAGCGAGGGTCCCGTAGGCGTCAGCCAGGTCATCCTGGGCCCTGGCTACGTCGCCAGATGCCCGGGCGGCGTCGGCTTGGGCGCGGGCGATGTCCTTTACCGCGTCGGCGGCGTCCTTCTGGGCGTCGGTGACGTCACGCCGGGCGTCGGCGGCGTCCTTGATCGCCTTGGCGATAGACTTCTCGTCCTCGGCCTGCTGCTTGGCGAGGTCCGCTCCCTCCTTCTGGACCGCCAGCCCTTCCCGTCGGGCTTTGGCGACGTTCTCCTCGGCGTCCTGGATGTCCCGTGACTGCTTCTGCTGGGCGTCGGCGAGAGCCTTGGTCGCCTTCTCCTCGTTGGCGGCGGCGTCCTTCCTGGCCTTGGCGAGCTCGTCCTGGGCGTCCTTCAGGTCCTTAGCCGACTGCGCCTGGGCCGAGGCCTCATCCTCCCGCCGCTTGCGGGCGTCGATCTGGTCCTGGATCCGCTTGCGGTCCTCCGGGGGTCCTGGCCGCGTCGAGGCGCCGGCGGTCCTCGTCCTGCTGGCGACGCTCACGGTCCTGATCAGCCTTGCGCTTCTGGACGTCGCGAATCCGCTGCTCGGCCGCGGCGATCCGCTCGGCCCCGGTGAGGCGGCTGTCCTCGAGTGCCTGTTCGGCGTCGGCGACGTCCTGGGCCAAACTGATCCGCTTGTCGGCCAGGTCCTCCTCGGCGCGACGGATGGTCTGGTCGGAGTCGATGACCTTCTGGGCGTACTTCTCCTGTGCGTCGGCCGCCTTCTCTGCCAGGTCGATCCGCAGTTCCCCGACGTGGGCCTCCGCCTCGACCGCCCGCTCCTGGGCGTCGGCTACCCGCTCCTGGGCGTCGACCGCCTTCTCCTGGGCGTCGACGATCTTGTCGGCCGCGTCCGCCGCCCGCTCGGAGGCCTGTGCCACGCCGTCCTGAGCGGAGGCGACCTTGTCGGCCGCCGACGCCTCCTCCTTCAGCGCCGCGGCGTGATCCGCGCTGGCCTTGCCGAAGTTGGAGATCAGGTCGAAGCTGGAGGCGAAGGCTTCACCGGTCTTCTTGGCCAGCGCGTCAATGGCCGCGGCCGCAGCGAGTGCCTGCTCGGGGGTGCCACTCAGGGCGGCGTCCAGCCCACGCCCGGCCCCGGAGGCGTTGGTCATAATGGCGGCGAGCCCGGCGACGATCTTCTGGAACTCGGGACTGGTCGACTGCAGGGACTTGCTCAGGTCGACGCCGATACTCTTGGCGAAGCTCTCGACCACCGACTGGCTCTGGCCGGTCGCCTTGGTCAGCTCGTCGAGATTGAGCTTGGCGTTGACCTTGCCTAGTTCCTCGTCGAGGGCGGCGGTGGAGTCGCCCGTCGCCTTGAACTCCTCGCGAATCTTGACCAGGTCGGCGGCATACTCCCGGAGTCCCTGGATCGAGTCCTGGTCGTAGATGCCCCGGATACTGGCGAGGTACTTCTCGCCGTCGTCCTTGTGCTCGGTGAACAGACTGGTGATTTTGGAAAGCGCGTCGAGCACCGTGCCGAGACCGAGCTTCTGCGCTGCCACCTGGGCCTTGATGAGCAGCGCCGCCACGGGGCCAAAGGCATCTACCAGCCGACCACCGATGTTGACGAGGTTCTCTCCGAGATGGATGGCGTCGGTGAAGACCGGCCCGAATTCCTTGACGGCGTCCCGGGCAACGGGAACTGCGTCTCGGCCGAGGCTCTGGACTCCCTTCATGACGTCCACCAGGACTGGCAGCAGGTTGGCCCCGAGGGCAATGCGGGCAGCGTCGACCTGGTTGCGGAAGATGCTCCACTGAGCCGATGCCGACTTCATCTGCTCGTCGAAGGCCTTTTGCGACGCCCCCGCTCCGTCGGAAGCGTGTTTCATGCCGTCGAGGTTGTTGGCGAACAGCTCGGCCCCGTGGCCGGTCAGGTCGAGCGCTCCCTTCAGCCCCCGCACCTCCGGGAACAGGGCGGCCATGGACTCGATCGAGCCGCCCGTAGACCGAGTGAGGAGGTCCATGGCGCCCTTGAGGCCGAGGGCCTTGATGGCAGCGACACCCGACTCGAAGTTGTTGGCCTGGAGTATCGCTTTCAGCGACTCGTTTGGCTTGATGAACTCTAGGAGCACCCGGTTGAGCGACGTACCGGCCTCAGCGGCAGAGAGGCCCTGGAGGGTCATGGTGGCGATGGCGGCGCCGACCTCTTGGATCGACACGCCGGTAGCAGCGGCCGAGCCAACCGTGTCGCCCAGGACGCCGGTCAGTTCCTCGAAGTGGACCACGCCGAGCTCGACGGTCTTGAACAGCACGTCGGAGACGTCGCCGGCGTCGAAGGCACTCTTGCCGTAGGCGTTGAGCACGGCGGTGATGGCCTTCGCTGCGTTGTCGGTGGTGGTCAGCCCCGCGGACGCCGCCCGGGCCGACTTCTCCAGAACGACCAGCCCCTCGGCGCCCTGGAACCCGGAGGAGGCGATCTCGTACAGCCCCTCGGCCAGGATTTTTGCGGTCTGGGGAAGCTTGGTCGACAGGTCGATGACGGCTTGGCCCTGCGCCTTGAACTGGATCTCCGACAGGCGCGAGATCGAGTTGACGTTCCGCATGACGGCCTCGAACTGCGCGGCAGCCTTCACGGAGGAGAGGAGCCCGGCGACGACGACGGTCGCAGCGATCACGCCGAGCTGAGACAACGCCTTGCTGGCGGCCGCAGAGGAGACGACCGTCTTGTCGGCGCCGGCGGAGGCCTGCTTGTGGAAGTTGTCGACCGCTGCGCCGGCCGCCCGCATCTGGGAAACGAACGACGAGCTGTTGGCGGAAAGAGCAACGCTGATGGAGCGGAAGAGCACTACGCCGTCCTGATGCCGCGCGCGCGCGACAGATTCGGCAACCTCGCTACGAGCTCGGCGGCCCTGATGTCGCGAGCGCGCGGCAGATCGCGGGCGTCCTCCTGAGCGCCGTCAGGTCGCCTCGAAGCGGGCCGAGTCACGACCGCTCGACGAGTTCGAGAAGGTCCTCAGGCCGAAAGCGGAGGATGTCGTCGTCGGCGGTGAGCCGGACGGGGTGCAACCGACCATCGCTGACGAGGCGATCGATGACGTCTGCCGTGCAACGGAGCGCTCGTGCTGCCTCGCCGCGGTCGACCAGAAGTGGCAGCGGCTGAACCGCTGTCACCGCCAGCCCTCTCTGTTGGACTCAGACCGTGCGGTCCTCCATGAACCGGGCGAGCTCGGCGGGGTCGACGAGGTGGCTCCGGCCGACGCGAATGCTCGCGAGGCGCTTGCTGTCGATGAGGCGAACGACGTTGCGTTCTCCGCACCCAAGCTTGTCCGCGACAGCGGACGTCGACAGCCACCCATCGACGCCCGATACTGAGACCGCTTCCGTCATCGGAAGCGCTTGTGTTCCGTCATCGGACGTCGCCGGGTCGTACACGCTGGCGATCACGCGCGCCTCGACGTAGGCGCGCGCTGCTGCGGCGATGGCGTCGACTGTGGCGAGGACGTCGGCGTCGATCCACTCGCCGCCCTCACGCGCCTCGCGCAAGATTCGCATCAGGGGTCGCTTGAGACGCGACGCCACCCGGCCGGACACCACGACGACGGGGCCGTCGAAGAAGGGCGACGCAGGAGTTGACACCCTCAGGCGCTGGGAGTGTCAGCGCATCGGGCACACGTCATTCGCCCTGTGCTTTCGACTGCGCGGCGATGGCCGCCTGGTGGGCGGCGATCTTCGCGTGAACGGCCTCTATCCGCGCCGCGAACTCGATCGCGACCGGGCCGCCGTTGGCTCCGGTCAGCTCCGTTCGCTGGCCGTAGCCTGGTACCCGGCGCTCCAGCCACCATTGAAGCGCTCGGGGATCGGGTGCGCGCTCGGTCGTGGTGACCTCGTCGACGTACACGGGCTGGCCGTCGACGAGGCCCAGACAGCGAGTCGTCCGCCTAGTCTCAACGCTCGGCCGCAGGCCCGCTCGGACGATGTGGTGAACGGCGGTCGCCTCGGCCAGGCCCATGGCGTTTTCGATCGACGCTGTGAGGTCGGCGCAGCGCCGTTCGAGCACGGTGAGCGCTGCCGGGTCTCCACCGTTGGCCAGGTGGTCCTTGGCCCGTGCGCCGGCGCGTAGCCAGCCGTAGAGCGTTGCCCGTCCGACGCCTCCCATCTCCGCCGCGACCTCGAGCCGCTGGTGGCCCTTCACCGCAGCGAGAATCCGGTCGATCACCTCGTCGGTCAGCAGCGCCGGTCGCCCTACGGCGACCGCGGCGATGCTCTCGTCCGCGTCGCTCTCTTCTACGGTCATTCGGTTCCTCTCGTATCCGGCTCCGCCTCGATTGGAGGACGGGGCTCGATCGTCAATCCCAAGGTCAGCTCTGCGTCGTCGGCGAGCAGCGCATGCGCGGCGGAATCCAGGTCGCCCAACCACTCGGTGAATTTGCGCGTGCCGGCTTGGTCGACGAGCGCTACCAGCCGACCGAACGCGGCGGCGCGGCCTGCGTCCACCTCTTCGTCAGCGTCGAGCAGTAGCGCCAGAAGGCGCAGGTCGTCGCCGGCGAGCCGGAGCAAGGTGGCCACTCGCAACACGACCGCCAGCCGCTCGCTCCGCGTAAACAGGAGATCACCCACGTCGACCCTCCGGTCGGGGGCGTTCTGCGTGGCTGCGGACTATCCGGCTCGCCGGAGCAGCGCCGCCACCGTCGAGGCGTACCAGCGGCTGCCGCCCTGCGCCGTTGGGATGGCGTCGTCGTTCAGCCCACGGGCGATCACCCCGAGACTGGCGCCGTTCTCCCTCTCCCGGACGACTCGGCGCGCGACAGCGTCCGGCGTTGACCGAGGGCGACCGAGTTGGACACCCTGCAGCCGCTTTTGTGCAAGCCCGTCCTTCGTGCGCTCGCCGATCAGCCGGCGTTCGAACTGAGCGAAGGCGGCGAGCATGTTGGCCATCAGCTCGCCTTGCGGCGTCGTCATGTCGAAGTCCATGTCGAGCACCACGAGGGCCCAGCCGGCGCTCTTCGCCTGCGCCATCAGGGTGGCGAAATCGATGATTGAGCGAGACAACCTGTCGAGCTTGGCCACGACCAGGGCATCGGCGCCGCCTGCCTCGATCAGGGCTATGGCAGCGGCCAGCGAGGTCCGGCCCTTCATCGACTTCGCAGAGACCCCCGCATCCTCCAGAACGGCCACCAGCACCCAGCCCCGCCGCCTCGCCGCCTGCTCGATCGCTGCCCGCTGGGCCGCCAGACCGGCGCCGGAATCGGCCTGTTCGGCGGTCGACACACGCACGTAGCCGACGACGCGCGTGCCGGCCGGGCTCATCGCTGTACTCGTTCCATGTCCACATCATACACGAAACGTTCGTATGATGTATGGGGTTTGTTGTACAGGCCGAGCGCAGCGTGGCGGGAAGGGGCGCCGGGATCCTCGTGCTGCTCGATCGGCCTTTGATGCCCTCCGCAGAGGAGAGGAATTGACCTGACGGCGGGGTGAGATTCGGTCTCGTGCGACCGCGCACGCGTGGAGCGTCCGAAAACTCCAACCACAGCCGAGGAGCCAGCCGGGCCATCGAACAGCCCGCCGCGCGTGGCGTCGAGTCAGCCAGCGTCCGTCCTTTAGGTGTGTGCCTGGACGGACGCTGGCTGTCCGCCCGGCCCCCACGTACACCTCCAAAGCAGCCCTCGTCCGGTCCAGACGAGGGCTCGCATAGCCCCTGACCTGCGACTATCGCTCTCATCGGCCAACCCCCGTCTCGTCTCGTCCGGACGGAGACGGCCGCTGAACCAACCGATAGGTCCAGACCTGGTGCGGCTTGCCGTCGGAGCGCTTCCTCGTAGTCCGTTCGGGGACGATCACACCCTTTGCCTCAAGGCCCACCACGACACTCCGAGCGTTCACAAGGTTGCCGCCGGCACCCTTTGCCAACTCCTCCTTGACGAGTCCGCCAGGGTTCGCTTCCACCAGCGCCAGAACCTTCACCTCGGCGCTGTCCCCGGCTCCTTCGTCATGTCGACGAAGGTCCCAGGTGATGTCGCCGTCGAATTCGCCCAGCTCCACGTCGAACCGCCCGACGTTCAAGTCCAGGTCCCACTCCGTTCCTCCCCACTGCCGACTGCCGATCTCCAGCAGGAGGTGGAACTCCCCGCCCGAGACGTCGGGCGCCTCTCGGTGCGACAGGAGGACCCACGAGTCGGACCACTCCTGGCCGCCGGCCTGGGTGATGCGGTCGAGGCCACGGCCCGTGCCCGTCTTGTTGAAGTGGCTGAGCACCAGGAGGCTCGCGCCGGCGTCGACGCAGGGTGCCGAGAGGCTCGACAGCAGGGCGCCCTCCTCGAAGAGGTTGGCTGCGTTGGTCGCCGGGCCGTGGTAGGCGTAGAGCGGGTCGAGCGTCACCAGCCCGGGCTCCATCTCCCGAAGGTCGCGTTTGAGCGTCTCCCGGAAGATCTCGGAGGCGATCGGGGCGACGTCGAAGGACAGGCGCAACGGGAGGTGCCGGAGGTTCACGTCCATGGCTGCGGCCACCCGCTCGAGCCGCCTCGTGAACGGCACCCGACCGCCCTCGCCGACGTAGGCGACGACCGGCGCCGCCTCGTCGACGGCGAAGTGCCCGAAGACTGGGACACCGGCCGCCACGGCCACGTTCACGAATGTGGCCAGGTAGCTTTTCAGGGTCTTCCGCTCGCCGGCCAGCATCCCGTAGGTCGGGTGGACGAGCACGCCCCGCACCTGCCAGCGAAACGTGCGGTCGGCGTCGAGAAGCTCGGCCGGCGTCCAGGCCCGGAGGAGGTCGTCGGGCTCCGGCAGGTCGAGCGTGACCGACTCTCCTCCCGGCCCAGCCCCGTTTCGGAACGGGGCGAGGTAGTCGATCGAGGCGTCGGTCATCCAGCCATACGGACGCTGCCGGGTGCCACCGCCTCCACCGCCGCCATGAGCTCGTCATCGAAGTCCTGCGGGTCACGTGCGGCGCGCCAGTCGGCGACGTCCTTGAACTCCTTCGGAACATGGACGTTGCACACCGAGCGGGCGTCGTGCTGGAGGTCCGCGGTCACACGGGCCCGAAACTTCCCCCCGGCCTCGTCGTTGTCGCCGATCACATATACGACCAAGCCCTTGAACGACGGTGCCCACGACGATCGCCATGCACCCACGCCAGGGATCCCCACCGCCGCTGGCGCCGAGTAGACGTCCACGATTGCCGCAACGTCTGTGACGCCCTCCAGGATGAACACGTGCCCTCTCTCGTGGGCTATGCGCAGTCGCTCGGCCTCGTAGGCGATCGGCTGTCGGCCCGTCGGGGACAACCATCTGACTTTCGCCGCATCGTCGATCGCCCGGTCTTGGTGGTAAGGCACCCCGCCCTCGAAGCGGAACGGGAAGCGAACGCGGGGCCGCCCGAACTTGTCCTTTACCAGTGTGAGGCCAAGCTCCGATGCCACCCACGGCCCCCAGCCGCGGAGCGCGCACCACTGCGCCACGCTCGGAGGTTCCACCAGAGAGGGCCGCTCAACCATCCCTTCCTCGCTGGCGAGCTGGTCGATCGCCTGGGCTTTCGTGCAGCCGGTGAGCCACACGACGAGGTCGATGGCGTCGCCGCCCCTGCTGCAGACCGACCTACACGCCCACCGCCGGGCCCCGCCGTTGGCGGGCTGGTAGGTGTCGAAACTCGGGGTCCGGTCATCGTGGCCGGGCCCGGGACAATGGAAATAGGTACGTCCACCTGTGCGACGAGCTTCCCGTCCGCCGTGGCGCGCCACCAGGGCGTCGAGGTCCACCCGCGCCAGGAGATCGGGGATGCGGTCGGTGTGAGTCACGCCGCAGCTTTCGGCGGTGAGGCGGCGGCGGTCGCTCCCGCGCTGATGATGGCCGAAACCCGGCCGAGCGTCGAGGGGTCGACGACCTGTTCGGGGAGGCCCTGCCCCGTTGCCGTGCGTGCTACAAGGACTCTCGCGTCCTCTGCGACGGTCATAGCTGCCGCTGGATCCCGGTGCCGACAGGCGATGCCGCTGGAGGCGGCGAGAGCCGTGAGTTCGCGCCGACCTCGGCCTTCAGGGCTGTCAGGAACTCTGCGTATACACCGAGGTGCGGTGGCCTGGGCCGACGGCGACCAGCCTCCCACTGGCGGAAGGCCTCGCGAGACACGCCACAGAACTCGGCACCTTCACCCGTCGTCACCTGCGCTGCGACTCGTAGCCGCCGGCGCTCATCAGGCGACGGAAGACCCGCTCGATCGCGCACTCTGGAACGGAGTTCCGTAATGTCCATGCCAACATCTTCGCGAACTGTTGACGTTCAGACCCCCCCGTGAGGGACGGAAAACCTCTGCAGGGAGTTTTCTGTCCGGTTGTCACTAGTTGGCGAACCGTTGACATCCTGCATTCGGAGCCGTACGATTCCTCCGAATGCCAGCTGACCGCCCCCATGTTGAGGTCACCTGTGCAGCCGATCCGAGCGGGAACACTCCGGCGGAAGCGACGGCGTGGATCTCGGCGGCAGACCGAAGTTGGGAAGCGACCGGGAATTTTCGGGTCGAGAAGGGCCAAGTCGTCTGCGTCAGATTGCAGATCGGAACGGCCGCACCTGGCGTCACGAGCAGTTTCCTGAGAGCCATTCCTATGGGGGAGATCCTCAGAATGGTCCGCGCCGAACTGGCGAAGTTCAACCAAGGTTTCGAGGAGATGGCCGAGAAGGCCGGGCATGAAAAGGAGCTTGGCCGCAGCCTTCTCGGTGCGGCTCGGAACGTCGAGCCCGGGACCCGTCGCGCCGGAGGGCGACCCGGATTAGGCGATGCCCACTACCGGCACATCGCCTATGCCTATCTCGACCTTCAGGAGAAAGGCACGAGTCGGGGCCTATCGAAAATGCTGGCCGTGCAGGAGAACGTGTCACCGTCAACTATTCGAGACTGGGTGCGCGGGGCGAGGACTCGGGGCTTCCTCTCCGCCACGAGCCAAGGGCGGTCCGGATCGCTCCCCGGTCCAAAGCTTGGTAGCGCAACCTGACCGCCCGAACCAGTGCGCCCCCAGCGCAAGGTGCGAGGGTCACCGTGCTGAGGACGCCTGGCAGCCCGTAGCCAGCCTTCAGGTGGTCATGCTCTGCGGAGGCGCCGAGCGGCCGATCCGGCGGCCGCGTGGTTTGCGACCCCCCTATCGGGCCTGGTCCGGCGCGCCCGAGCGCCTGGCCCCTCCGGGAGAAATCTTGCGCACAGCGCAAGGTGCAAGTGTGTCTGCCCGAACTTCCGACGGCGGAGGGACTGGCATCTTCCCTTCTCATAGAGCCCATCCGAGTGCTTCTGACTCTCCCTCTTGCGGGGCCTGGCGCCCGATAGCCCGTGGCCCACCTGCTGGTATGGGGCCTCCATTTTGGGTTGTGATCCCCACATGGTCGACCGCATCTGACCGAAGATGACGGCGTGGCTGCCCGCCCTGACTCCTCGCTGCTGGCCAACCCGGGAGGTTCGACCAGCGTCGGCGGATCGTCGACTATGGCCAAGCTTGCGGGCGAGCTGGTGGCGCGTTCGTGCGGCAGGCAAGGGCTCCCGCCCGAGGTGGCGAACATCGACCTCCTCCGGCGCGTGGCGGCGCTGCTTTTGCCTCGGGAGCGGTCGGGTGGCGGCTCAGGCCAGCCAGAGCACGTCGACCCGATCGGGGTCGAAGTGGTTGATCCCGCGCACTGCGGGCCCGATCGAGATCCTGTCAACGATCGTGGCGATGACGGCCCGACGCCTGTGCAGGCTGAAGCCGGGCCAGGCGGCCCTCAGCGCTCCAGGCTGCCCGAGGAAGCCATCGAGGGCACTGGATCGCCTGTGCCGGCCGAGCGCCCGCCTGGCGGCATCCAGCCGGGCCTCGACGGCCTGACGGGCGACGAGCCACTCCGCCTTTGTGATCGAGTCGGCGGCCCACTCCCGGGCCAGCTCGGTCAACTTCGCCTCTGCCTGGGCGACATCCTTCACGGCGGCACGCTCCTGGTCGTCGGCGCCCTGGTCCGCGCGTAGAAGCTCCGCCAGCGCCGGGCCATCGAGCCGCTGCACGACGGCCTCGACGATCAGCTCTTCTAGGGGCTCAGCGACGACGCGCACGCCTCCGCAACCGTCGCGGCCCGGCCCGGACGAGCAGGTGTAGCTGCGCCGCCGGTCATTCCGCGGCTGAGCAATGAGACGGGTCCCGCAGCGACCGCACACGAGAAAACCTGTCAGCAGGTACTTGCGGGCGCCGAAGCCAGCGGTCGCCTGACGGGCGGGGTCGAGCAGGACAGACCGGACCCGCTCGTGGGTCGTCGGGTCGACTATGGCCGGCCAGGTGCCTACGGCCACCACCGGGCCCATGCGGCCGTGGGAGCGGAGACCGGCGATGCGGTGGCTCAGCAGCACCCTCCGCAGGGCCGTCTGGCCCCACTTCCCGCCCTGGACGGCCGGGATGGCCCGGGCGTTCCAGTCGATAGTGATGGAGCGTATGGAGTCGCCGGCCAGCACCCGCTCCACGGCCTCGCGCACGAGCGCCGCCTCGCTTTCCCGCACTGTGACTCGGTCGACCTCGTAGCCAAACGGGCGGCCGCCGCCGACGGGGGCGCCGGACTCTGCAAGTTCGAGGTGCTTGCGCCTGGTTCGTCGGCTCTTGTCGTCGGACTCCTTACGGGCCACGGCGCCGAGGATACGGGCCATGAATCGGCCGTCGAAGGTGGAGAGGTCGACGTCGCCCGTCACGCTGGCCAGGTCCTTGATCCCGGCGCTGTCGCAGGCCTCGAAGAACTCCTCCAGCTCCTTCGGGTGCCTGTGGAGGCGGTCGAGGTGCCAGACCACCACGGCGTCGACATCGCCGGCCTTCATGGCTTCGAGCATGCGCCGGTAAGCGGCTCGGGCGTGACCCTTGTATGCGCTCACGTCATTGTCGACGAACACCTCGGCCACAGGCCAACCACGGCGTTCGGCGAGCGCACGACAGTCTTCCTCCTGACGTTTCACGCCGAGGGCGCTGCCGTCGCGGTCGTCGGAGATCCTGCAATAGATGGCCGCTGGGCTCATGTATTATATAGTAGCCTAGTCGACGCATTGGGCCACGACCCCCGCTCCGCCTACGTCGAGCGCTTCTGGCTCGGCATCCTCGGCCCGTCCACCACCTGGCTGGTGCGGTACATGGCCAACCGGCTCGACGCCACCCCCGAGGGCTTCGACCTCGACCTGGCCGGCACCGCCGCCGCCCTCGGCCTGGGCGCACGGGGCGGCCGGCACTCCCCCTTCATGCGGGCCCTCTCGCGGTGCTGCCAGTTCGACGTGGCCGAGGCCCGGCCGGACGGCACGCTGGCCGTGCGCCGCAAGCTGCCCCCCCTCAGCCGCCGCCAGCTCCTGCGCCTGTCGCCCGAGTTGGTCGCGGCCCACCAGGCCTGGCAGGAGACCGAGCTGGCGCTGCCGGCCCACGAGCAGCAGCGCCGGCGCAGCCGGCGCCTGGCCCTCAGCCTGCTGGAGCTGGGCGAGGACGTGGAGGCCACCGAGCACCAGCTCCAGCGCTGGAGCTTCCATCCGACGCTGTGCCGGGAATCGGCGGCGTGGGCCGCCGAGCGCCACGCCCAGGCCCGCGAGGCAGCCGACGCCGACCCGGCCGCCTAAGTCGCCCCACCGCCGGCGGCCGGGGACCCCTCCCCCGGCCGGCCCGGCCCCGCCGGCGGCCGGGGACCCCTCCCCCGGCC
>JAHFUS010000113.1 GCA_023264975.1 Actinomycetes bacterium
CCACCTACGCCGCCCAAGTGGCCAGGGACCGCTGATCGCGAACCATGTCGAATGCCCTGCCCCGGCACTGCTCATCGCAGAGGCATTCGACATGGTTCGAACATCGCTCACTACCAGTTTCGAACAGGGGGCGCACCCGAAGGAGATGGCCGAGCTGATGGGCCACTCGTCGGTGCAGATCACCCTCGACCGATACAGCCACATCATGCCCCACATGGCCGCCGCCCTCGCCGAGCGGATGGACGCCGCCTACCTGGCCGCCGAGCCGTCCAGGGCGCCCGGTGACGGCGGCGACGCGCAGGTCGGGAGACTGCCGTGATCGTGCCGGGCGACCGAGGGAGGGCACAATGTCGAGCGTGGACCGCGAGCTCAGGGATTGGCTGCGCAGCCTCGCCGGGACAGGCGAGGGCGCGGCAGGGCGAGCCCACGACGCCGTGCTCAGCGAGGCCGGCTCGGACTACCTCGAGCGCATCGCCACGGACGGCAGGCTCAGGGCTGCACTCGACGAGCAGGCGCCCGCCGAGCCCGACCTCGCCGGCTGACTCGGCTGACGTCCGCGCTGGCCGCAGCTCGGTACGCCATGGCGCCGTGGACACGCCAGGGGACATTTCTGGGGACATCCTTGTGGACAGGACCGGGGCTAAAATAGGAAAACCCCCAGGCAGGGGGCTTAAATTACAGGGACATACTTTGGGACATCCACCGCGAGAGTACGAAGCGACGCACCCCTGGCTGACGTTCAGGCTGGACGCCCGTCGTTTCAGGCCGGAGCTTTGGATGCTCCTCGGTGAGGCTCGGTCGAAGATCGACCACATCGCCGGCGTTCCCCTTCGCGCCGCGACCAGCAAGGAGCTTCACCTCCTGTCGCTGGCCAAGGGGGTGCACGGCACGACCGCCATCGAGGGCAACACCCTCAGCGAGGAACAGGTACGCGAGCACCTCGAAGGCAACCTTCATCTCCCTCCGTCGCAGGCGTACCTCCAGCGCGAACTGGACAACATCGTCACCGCCTTCAACATGGCGCGGCAGTACGTGGCCGACGGCGATGCGAGGTTGACTCCCAACGCCGTCTGCGTGCTCAACGGCCTCATCCTGAGCGACCTGGAACTTGCCGAGGGCGTCGTGCCGGGCGAGGTTCGCATGGGCTCGGTCGGCGTGGGCCGCTATCTGGGCGCACCGGCCGAGGACTGCGAGTTTCTCCTGCAGCGCCTCTGCTCCTGGCTCGGTGGCGACGATTTCAACGGAGCGGGTGACTGGAAGCTCCCCCTCGACATCCTCCGGGCTGTGCTGGCCCACCTCTACATCGCCTGGATTCACCCGTTTGGCGACGGCAACGGTCGGACCGCTCGCCTGCTCGAGGCGGTGATCCTCATGGCCCGTGGGGTGCCGACCCCCGCCGCCCATCTTCTCTCGAACCACTACAACACCACGCGCACCGAGTACTACCGGCGTCTGGATGAGGCTCGGCGGTCGGTCGAGCACCTGGTCGCGTTCCTTGAGTATGCGGTGCGCGGCTTCGTCGATCAGCTCGGACAGCAGATCGCCGTCATACGTACGCAGCAGCGACACCAGGCGTGGCAGGACCACGTCGAGGGAGTGTTCAAGGAGCGGGCGGGGCCGACGGCGCATCGACAGCGCCTGATCGCTCTCGAGCTCGGTCGCACGGAGCTGCCGGCCAAACGGGCCGACATTCCGAAGCTCTCGCCGGGGATCGGGTTGGCGTACGCCGGGAAGACGGGCAAGACCATCGCCCGCGACCTCAACGCCTTGGGGGACCTCGGTCTCATCACGCTGACGCCGAAGGGCTATGTCGCCCGACTCGACATCGTCAGTGCGTTCCTTCCTGCGCGGACCGAGGCCGAGCTGACCGGCGCGATCCCGCCAACGTCCATCGGCTGAGGGGCACGGCGAGGCCGAAGAACAACTGCTTCGTCCTCCAACTCCTGCCGTAGCCGGTCCCGGACGACCACGCTGCGTGCTCGCTCTCGGCGGGCTTCCGGAGGCCGGATCAGGCCCTCCCGACACCACATCCGCACCACGGACTCTGCACGGCACCACATCCGCACCACGAAATGGGCGGTCATGGCGGTCAACAATTGGGTCCTATGGACAACTGCCGACCGGGGCCGGAACATGGCGCTGACCTGGGCTTTCGTGCGAAGACCCAGGTCAGTTGGCGGAGGGGGTGGGATTTGAACCCACGGTGAGGTTGCCCCCACAACGGTTTTCGAGACCGTCCGATTCGGCCGCTCTCGCACCCCTCCGGGCCCGGCCCCGGGCGTGCACGCGGCGACGCCCGGGAGGAGCGTACAGGCTCTCCTCCCGGGTGCCGGCGGGAATCAGGCGGCCGCGCCGCCCACCATTGGCTGGTTCAGCCGGATGGCCCCGGTGGAGCCCTTGAACACGGCGTCGCCGAAGGCAAAGATGCCGCCGTCTCGGGCGATCAACCAGTAGCCGCCGCCGGACGCGGTGGCGGCCATGGCCACCATGGGCTGGTTCAACCTGATTGCCCCGGTGGAACCCTTGAACACGGCGTCGCCAAAGGAGAACACGCCGCCGTCGGCTGCGACCAGGTGGTAGCCGCCGCCCGTCGGCGTCACGGCGCTGCCGACGATGGGCTGGTTCAGCTTGATGGCGCCCGTGGAGCCCTTGAACTGGGCGTCACCGAAGGCGAACACGCCACCGTCCGACGCCACCAGGATGTAGCCGTTGCCTGAGGGGCTCGAGGCGATGGTGACGATCGGCTTGGCCAGCGGCTTGTCGGCGAGGGAGCCGAACACCTTGGCGTCGCCGAAGGCGAACACGCCACCGTCGGAGGCCACCAACCAGTAGCCGCCGCCGGTGGGCGTGGACGCCATGCCCACGATGGGCTTGGTCAGCGGGAGCGCGCCGGTGGAGCCGAGGAACTTGGCGTTGCCGAAGGCGAACACGCCACCGTCGGACGCCACCATCCAGTAGCCGTCGTTACGGGGCGTCGAGGACATGCCCACGATGGGCTTGTTGAGCTTGATCGAACCGGTGGACCCGAGGAAAGGGGCGTTGCCGAAGGCGAAGATGCCGCCGTCGGACGCCACCAGCCGGTAGCCGTCGGTGGACGGGAGCGGGCCTGTTCGGTCGTGGACGAAGACGTCGACATCGGCATTGCCATCGCCGAGGACGAGGTTGGAAGCCTCGGACGCGAAGGCCACGTAGCGCCCGTCGAAGCTCGGTGAGGCGAAGAAGCTGCCGTCGTTGGCCTGGCCGAGGGTGCGGGTGAGGCTCGCCCGGCTGGTCGTGCCGTTGATCCGGTCGTAGACGAAGGCGTCGCTGCGGCCGTTGGTGTCGTTCGCCACCAGGTTGTTGGCCGCAGAGTCGTAGGTGATGAACCGGCCGTCGCCGCTGATGCTGGGAAAGAACCCACCGTCGACGGCCTGGACGTTGCCGGGGCCCGCGTTGACCCGTGTGGTGGTGCCGGTGTTGCGGTCGTGGAGGAACACGTCGGCCTTGTTGTTGGTGTCGTCGGGGACGAGGTTGGTGGCAAGCGACGAGAACGTCACCCAGCGGCCGTCGGCGCTGATGGATGGCAGGCTGCTGTTGCCCGTGCCGGGCACGCCCCCGGTTGTCTTGCTGATGAGCGTGGTGGTGTTGGCGTTGCGGTCACGGACCAGGACCTGGCGGATGGTGGTCGTGTTGGTGAGGGTGACCGATGCCGAGCTGAACGCGACGAGGGACCCGTCGGCGTTGATGTCGGGCTCCAGGCTCGCCCCACCGGTGGCCTGAACGCCGGGCGAGGTGACGCTGATGCGGGTGGTGGTGCCCGCCTGGCGGTCACGGAGGAACACGTCGGTCTGCCCGTTGGTGTCACCGGCGACCAGGTTCTGGGCGTTGGCGGCGAACGCGACGTAGCGCCCGTCGGCGTTGATGCTGGCCTCGGCGAGGGCCACGCCGCCGCCGCAGAAGACCTGCTCGCCGGCCGGCGGATTCGGGCCGCTGGAGAAGCACTTGCCTTCGGTGCCGTCGCTGGCCACGTCTTCACGGGTGATGGCGCCGGTCGTGCGGTCCCACACGAACACGTCACGGCCGGTGGCGTCGGTGGACGCCGTGGGCGCCGGGGGGGCCGCGTTTGTGTCGCCCGGCACCAGGTTGCGGGCGCCCGACCCGAACACCACGAAGCGGCCGTTGCCGCTGATCTCGGGGAAGAGGCTGGGGCCGTCGGGCTGGGTGTTGCCCGGGGCGTTGATACGGCTGGTTGTGCCCGTGTTCCGGTCGAAGACGAAGACGTCCTCACGGTCGTTGGTGTCGTTGGGCACCAGGCCGGTGCTCCGGGTGTGGTAGGTGACGTACCGCCCGTCGTCGCTGATGGTGGGCGTGGTGATGCCGCCAACCGAGGTGCTCTGGGATCCACTGGAACTCACACTCACCCGCTCCGTGGCACCCTGCGACCCGGCGCCCGCCGGCGGTATGGGGGCGAACCCGACCCCGACGGCGGTCGCCACTAGCGCCCACCGCCATCTGTCCCGCCCTGCCCGCGCACCTTCGGTCCGACTGCTCATGTGGGAATCCCTTCCACGCACACCCGGAACGGCCTCGCCTGGTTCCGGCTCGGCCCCGGATACTAGCGGGCCGGCCGGGGCGAATTGGACCCGAACTATTTCTGCCGGGCACCTATTGGAGCGAGCGGTGCGGACGTGTATGCTTCCGGCCATCCGGGTGCGCCGGGGTAGCCGAGTTGCCTGTCGCGTGTGGCGGTCCGGCGGAACAGTAGGAGGAAAGGGACAAGATGCAAAAGCGTCGTCCGCTGTACCTCATGGCATTCGGGGCGATCGCAGTGCCTCTCGTGGCTGCGTCCATCGCCTATGCATGCAGCGCTCTGGCCAGCCTGTCGGTCAACACCTCGAGTGCCGACTCGGGCATGACCGTCTCCGGCACCGGCAGGGGCTTCTCCAACGCCCACGGCGGGGCCCCCTCGGCCGAGCCCG
>JAHFUS010000007.1 GCA_023264975.1 Actinomycetes bacterium
AAATGGTGCAGTGGATTTGGGGATCGGCGATTTTCACCCCCGCCAAAGCTGTCGGGGGTCCACGGATGTACAAAGGGCGCTTTTGCGAGACGAGGTCTAATAGGGATCGAGGGAGGCCAGACTCGCCGGCGGCCGGGCACGGCCATCACGTACCGCCGGCTCCCGGAGACGGGCGGGCGCCCGGTATCCGGCGCAGTGCGCTCGGTGAGCGCCCGATAACCCCCGCTCGGTAATGCGGGCCGCCCCTTCGTTGCCGGCGCACCAAATCGCGTGTCAACGGACGGTGGCAGCGTCGGGCCGAGGGCAGGCCTGGCAGATCCGGCCGACCGCCTGATACTTGAGCCCAGCACCTTCGAGCCCCGGGCAAGTCGCCGTCGTGCACGATCTGGATGTACGGACCGGCTTCCGGGACATTCTCAAGTAGGAAGCGTCTTCTACAACCCCAGGCCCAGGCCCCGGTCCAGCCCTCGCTCGGTCGTCTGCCGTCGCGCCTCCAGCAGCATCCCTGCCTGGTCGAGGATGTCAGCCCATGAGCGCACCTCGGCGCCGACCGGAGTGATCCTCGTGCCTCCGTTGATCTCGGCGGCCATGGTCACCAGGGCCGAACCGTGGCGGAGCTGGCCGCCGAGGTCGTCCCATTCGGGATCGGGCACCCACCGCTCGGACTGCCGCGATCCGAGGGCCGCCATCACGCCTCCGGCGATCTCATGGCCCAACGCCTCTGGGTGGCGATCCCTGTAGGACTCGATCCGACAGGCCGGCCCGCACCACGCCTGGCGTCCAGCCGTGTCACCGGGCGGCTCACCCAGGACGGCCACCAGGTGGGCGGGGACGATCGCCTCGGCGGAGAGGGCCGCCACCCGTGCCGTCCGGGTGTCGTCGAGGCCGGCGTCGAGTTCGGCCAGTGCCTCGCTCAGCTTCACCCGCTGCGGCTCGGTAGCGGCCAGCGCCTTGGTCCGCCTGCGCTCGTTTGACACTGCATCGTCAAGGCGCAGGCGGGCAACCCGTTCGGCATCGACGGCCGACGCCGCGGCATCCTCGGCCCGCTCCAGTGCGCTCCGTGCCGCCACGACCCCTCCCCTTGTCCCGCCGGCCAAAGTGGCGCTCGGAGGCGCTCTCCAGCTGGCGGCGGCGGTCCTCCACGCCGTGGATGGGAGGCTCGCTACCGCGACCCGACCGGCCGTCAGCGGACGGCCACCTTCGACCGTAAGGGCGACGCGCAGGCCTTCCTGGCCGCGACGGAGGCCGACATGCAGCGCGGCACATGGCGAAACCCCGAGGCAGGCCGGCTGACCTTCGGCGAGCTCGCCGCCGCCTGGCTGGGCTCCAACCCGGCCAAGCGCCCGACGACGCTTGCGCGTGACAAGACGGTGGTGCGGGTCCACCTCCTGCCCGCGCTGGGATCGACGCGCCTCGACCAGCTCCGGCCGAGCGACGTGAAGTCGACGGTCGACGCCATGGCGAGCCGGGCGCTGGCGCCGCGCACCATCAGGACCAACTACGGCGTCCTGCGCGCCATCCTGGCGTGGGCCGTCCAGGACGACCTGATCGTCCGATCACCGTGCCGCGGGATACGGCTGCCCGAGGTGTCGAAGGTACCCAAGCGGACGGCGTCGGCGGAGGACATCGCCCGGCTGGTCGAGGCCGTGCCCACGGACTACCGGGTCGCCGTGCTCCTTGGTGCCATCGGTCTCCGCCAGGCCGAGGTGTTCGGGCTCCGGGTGGGCTCTGTCGACTTCCTCCGTCGCACGCTGACGGTCCAGGCGACGATCAACGAGGTCGAAGGGCGATTCGTCGAGAGGGACGGCAAGACCGTCGCCTCGGTGCGGACGATCTCGCTGCCCCGCCTGGTGACCGACGAGCTGGCCGCCCACCTGGCCCGCACCGGCCGAACGGCGCCAGGCGACCTGGTCCTCCAGGCCGCCGACGGCGGGCCCGTCCGCGCCACGAACTTCCGCCTCCGGGTGTACGGCCCCGCTGTCCATGCCACTGACCTCGACGGGCTGACATTCCACCGCCTTCGTCACTCCGCCGGCCACCTGATGCGACAGGCAGGCGTGCCGCTGGAAGTCATCCAGCGCCGGCTCGGCCACGCCAGCATCCGCACGACGGCCGACGTCTACGGGTCCCTTCCAGAGTCGGTGGACCGCGCCGTCGCCGACCAGCTCGACGAACTTTTTCGTCCCGCTTGTGGTGCAGATGTGGTGCAGGGCGGGGACTCGGTGGGGGAGTCCTGACTCGCACCCCATCTGACCTGCGGGTTTGTTGTGGAGGTGATGGGACTTGAACCCACGACTTCTACGTTGCGAACGTAGTGGGGCGGTCTCACGGACATCGGGAAATACGGCGCTCGACTGACACCAAGGGAGGCGAAACCCCTGGTTGGAGCACTCTTCCGGACCCGGACCTGCCGTCCGTTGGCAGCCCTATCTACCCAAGGACTACGGACGGTTCCCGCCATTCTCGCGCCCGATCCGCGCCCCGCTGCAACGTACAGCTCACGCTGGTGAGGTCGGCCAGAAGGAGATGCCCGACGGGGAGCCGGTCTCTTCGGCGCCGACCTCCGTCTTCGGAGTCCGAGCTCGGCCGCGAAGGTGCGAGCCACCGTGCGTGCAGCCCGGCTGGGAGCTTCTCGGTCGATCCAGGCCTGGAGCTCGCTGACGTCGCGTAACGCCACTACTCCGGGGTGGGATCAGTGTGCGCCAGGTGTGGCCCGGACGCCGGCCAGGGCCTCCAGCGACCGCACGAGCCCGTCGAAGGTGCGGCCCAATCAGTTGCCGCGGGATGGGAAGGGCGGTCCAGGGCGGCGCTGTTGTTGTCATGCCGGTGGTGACGTCCACAATGTGGTGTCGTTGTTGTCGTGGTGGTGACGTCCACAATGTGGTGTCGTTGTTGTCGTGGTGGTGACGGCCACAATGTGGTGTCGTTGTCGTCGTGATGGTGACAGCCATAGGTGTGGTCGTTGTCGTGCGTGATGGTGACAGCCATAGGTGTGGTCGTTGTCGTGCGTGATTGTGACAGCCATAGGTGTGGTCGTTGTCGTCGTGATGGTGACAGCCATCGGTGTGGTCGTAGTCGCCGTCGTAATGGTGGCAGCTGGTCGTCGCCCGCGGCCAAACGGTCGGATGCAGGGTGGTCGCTCGATGAAGGCGGCAAGTCCCGCCGTGGATGTCAATTCCTACCTGCTTCGCCACCGCGTCGCCCGGATCAGCGTTGCGAGGGCGTTTGCGGCGTCGACGAGAGACTCTTCCCGGTTCCGGACCAGGAGTCGCAGGGCAGCAACGGCTGCAAACAGCAGAGCCACCGCTCCTGCCAGGCTCAGGATGACGATCTGGACTGGCGCCATGTTGCTCTATTCACTTTCGTTGCCTTGTAGCGACGGAAAGGAGGAAAGTCACGTCGATGGTCCAGATTGGCTCTTGGGTTCCGGTCAAGAACTGCCGAGACAAGAGGTTGTCGACCCCGCTGGTGGCTCTCGGGATGATCCCGAGAGCCGTCGGCGCGCCTAGCTCCATACCTCATACGTCGGTGGAGGCCACTGCCGGCTTTAGCCACGCTTCCAGCATTTGGTCCGATCGCGCCCGGACCATTCGAGACTGCGTGGAGGTCGTCCTCGAGATCGCTGCGCTCGACAACTACAGGAGGCTTCTTCCCAGGACGTCGCTCCCTCTGGTCACCGAGGCGTGGATCAGGGTGAACAACGCGGTGGAGACCACGTGCATCCAGCAGTTGCGGGTGCCCACCCGGTCGGTGGTCTCGTCCGCCTACAGCACGGGCAGGGTGCGCAGGTAGGCGACCAGGGCGGCGATGAAGCCGCGCAGGCGCCTCGACGCGTCGGAATAGATCGAGTCGATGGCGCCAGTGGAGATCGAAAGGCCGAACAGGTCGGCCGGGGTCTCCGCCGCCCGACGGCACGGGATGTGCTGGCGCCCGAGCAGGTAGGCGACCACCGCCCGTACCCGGGGGCCGTAGGACACGGGGCCCGCACCGCATCGGGGGAACCCCCTGTCGGTCCCGCAGCGGGCACCGACAGGTGTGGGCACGGTGCTCGGTCATCTGGCTGATCCGAAGACTGTGTCGCAGTCCTGCCTGGATCCTGCTGAGAGCAGCTCGATCAGCGCCCGCGACACGAGCGTGCCCCCAGGGGCTCACGAGAACGACGCGGGTCCGACGTAGTGCACGGTCACTTCAGTCGGATGGTCGGGATGCGGCTCCCAGAGGATGGCCCACTCCTCGTTGTCGGCCACGACCGTGACGCACCACAGGGCGGGGACCTGAAACCGGATCCGGCGTACGGACGCGTGCCCGGGGTCCGCCTCGAGTTGATCCAGCACCCGATTGATTGCCTGAAGCAGATGAGGGCGTCCATCGTCGTTCTCCAGGCGCCGGAGGGATGCGTCTGCTTCCTCGTCGAACCACAGTGTCGCCATGGAGCGCCACTCTACCCCCAATCTGCCCGACAACCCAAGGATGGTACTTGCCATTATGCCCAACGGGCATTAGGCTGTAGCACGATGAACGACACTGACACTGAGGTTGTGTTGGAACTGGATGACCGTCGGCGCGCCAGCTTTGGCCGGATCGGGCGCGCCGAGCATCGTCGCTACCTCGTCACACAGGAGCCGGATGGCACCATCGTCATGCGGCCAGCAGTGGTGATCACCGAACTTGAAGCCCGGATGCTGGCGAACCGCGAGCTGCTAGACCGAGTAGCGGCAAACCGGAAGGACCCATCGCGCCTAATCCGTCGCCGCCGCAACACCTGAGGAGGCTTCCCGTTGCGTCCCGTCGTCACTTTTAGCGAGGGCGCAACCGGTGCGGCCTCTTGTCGTCCTCTTCGCGAGTTGCACACGGGTTCGAGGGCCAGCTTGCCGGTCGCCTGAGGGAGCGATACCTCGCGCCGCAAGCGCCGTAGTCGGTCGGAAGCTGCTGTTTGGCGAGACTGCAGTACCCGGGGGTCGTGCCGATGAGCCACAAGGCAGGCGACGTCGGGCTGCGTTCCTGCGAAGCCCACCAAACTCGCTTGGCACAGACGCCTCGTCCGAGGATACTTACAGTGATGGGATTCTTTGGGGGCGTCACCTTTTCGCTCGCGGGTCTGGTGGTGGTCTGTCTTGCGGTCATGCGCTCCGACGTAGGCGAGGTGATCCTCGGCCGCAAAGCCTGGGGGAAGGTCACCGTGATTGCGGCGATCCTCTTCTTGGGCATCGCGATCTATCAGCGGGAAGCGTTCATCGAGGGAGTGAACGTCGCAGCAACTCAGGCAGCCCGGGAAGTGACCGACGCTCTCGACAAGGCGGGAATTCTCCCGACGACGACGACGACGACTGCGCCGTCACCGACTCTCTGAACCTCGCGACCAGATCAGCGCGCTCGAGTGCGGGCCCCGCCCGCCGGGGGAGGCGGTCGTCGCCCTCACCGGTGGCCTAATTGCTTTCCACGGGTAGGGCAGGTCGTGACCCCAGCGGACCGGCTCGGCCGCAGCGACGACCACGAGCTGACACTCGATCACCGCAAGCATACTGTCCGCCGCGACTGCGACCGAACGACGTTTCGTGTTGCCGCTCGCTGCGACGCGCGTGCATCCGAACACGCGACCCGAACGGCTCAATCGGGAGGCGTCACCGAGCCGGCGTTTGGTGCTACGCCAGCTTCCCGTCTTCACCGCGCGTTCTGGGACGCGGTCTGCTGCCGAAGTTCACCCGCGTGGCCAAGCAGTTGAGCCCGATCTGCGAGTCGGCTCGCTCACTCGTAGGGCTCGGACGAATCGGCGTGATAGATCGTCGCCTCAGGAGGCGCGACGAGCGCCCCGTCGAATGCGGCCATGGCAGCTGCGACCTCGGGCAGCGCCTCCTGACGGTCGAGCGCGGCGCGGTCGTCGAAGACCTCGGTTGCGATGAACGCGTCTGCGTCGAGAAGGTCTCGACCGACGTCGAACGTGATGACGCCTGGGACCGTCTGGCTCGCGGTCTGCACCGCGGCAAGTAAGGCGCTGACCTCCTCGGCCCTTTCAGGCGAGCACCGCAGTTTGAACCGCACGACGATCACAACGTCACCCCCTGGTATCAGTTGACTCCAGCGCATCAACGTAGCAATTCGGCGGGCGACGTCACGCCAAGCTCATGCTCTGTGCATGCGGTCGTGACGCGGGTCGTTCCCCTTTTGCCGCGGTGGGCCGGTGTCGCGAGCTGTGAGGCAGTTCCAGATCGACGGCTCGGAGTCGGCGAGCGGGTCTGCCGCGGTGTCGCAGAACGCGCGCCCCAAACATGCGGGTGAAGTCACCAGGCGCGTCACCCATGTGCCGGTAGGGGACGTTCGCGAAGGACTGCTAGACCGCCCGGGAACCGGCGATATGTAGGTGATCTCTGTCAAGGGTGATCTTGCTGATCCAGGTCCAGCGTTTCGATGAGCCGGTTGAACATGTCCGCCCGCGCGTCTTGGCGGTCGTCGACGGCGTGGTCGCGTTGGCGCAATAGGCGGGCTGGAAAGTGGTGTCGGTGGCGAAGTGGGTGCAGGTCTCGCAGATCGACTCGAAATGGCAATCGAGCACCGACGGGCGCCGGCACCAGCCGTTGCCAAGGAGGCGGTGATGAACCTCCTGACGGAGACGGCGCATGTTCGGGCCCTCCGCATCGGCGGGTAGGGCGGGATCGCAGTACAGGGCTTCCACCTTGGCCGACACGGCGTCGTACTCATCTGCGACCACCCGGTTCGAGATGCGGGCGTAGCGCAGCGTCATGTCCAACGACCGGTGCCCGAGCAGGGCGGCGATGGCTTCGATGGACATGCCTCGGTTGAGCCTGGGTGGCGAGCGTGTGGCGGAGCTGGTGGGGATGGACGTGGCCGATGCCGGCGCGGCGGGCGACGGCGGTGATCCAGCGCTGGACGGCGTATCGGTTGAGCGGGCCCTGCTCGCCAGACAGCAGTAGGCCATGGGCGTGGACGCCGTGGACGCTGCGGTAGGCGGCGAGGAGCTCGACGAGGTGGGGGTGCAGGGGGACGTAGCGGTCGTTGTGGAGCTTGCCCAGAGGGACGCGCAGCCAGTGTGCGTCACCGATGATCGTGACGGCGTCGGCTTCGAGGCCGCACAGCTCGCCCACGCGCATGCCGGTGCGGGCCAGGACCTCGATGGCCACTCGCCTTCGAATCACCGGCTCGGCGGCCAGGGCCCCATGAACTGGGCGAAGCGCGCTTCGTCCAAGAACCGAGGCAGTGGCTCATCGCGCTTGGGGACGTCACCGAAGAAGATCGGCACCCGCATGGGGGCGTCGTCCCAGCCCCACTCGATGATGCGCATGAAGAACGTGCGCAACTGGCCCATCCGCCGGCGGAACGTCGCCGGCTTCAGCCGACCCGACGTGCCGGGCTGGGCCCACTGCCACAGCTTGAAGGCCTCGATGTGGGGCGCTCGATGTCGACCACGGCGCACAGGGCGGGATCGTGGTCGATCAAGAACCCGGCGAAGATCCGCAGATCGGCGTCGATGGCCCTGGCCGTCGATGGCCGCATGGACACGCCCATCTGCGCCACGTAGGCGACCATGGTGGTCGCCATCTGCGGTGCACCGGCATACACGGCCTGCCACGGAACCGGCACCGCGTCGGGGCCGTCGGCGATGACTGCGGGCAGAGCGCCGGGGCTCATGGCGCTGTCCGCACGGCTTGTGCCTCGATGGCGTCTGCTGCCTTGCGGTACTCCGCCGCCAGCCAGTCGTCGGCCAGGTGCAGGTACACACGGGTGGTCTCGATGGAGGCGTGGCCCGCCTGGGCCTGGAGGGCCTCGAGCGACATGCCGGCCTCCCGCAGCCGGGTGAGGCAGGTGTGTCGCAACTCGTGGCAGCTTCCCCGCGACAGCCCGGCCCGGCCTCGGGCGCCGCGCATGACCTCGTCGAGTCCGTAGGCCGACAGGGGCTGTCCGCGGCGCGGACCCTTGAGCACCACGCACACAGAGTCGGTGGCTGCCTGCGGCGGGCGTTCGTCGTCGAGGTAGCGAGCCAAGGAGGCGAAGAACCGTGGCGACACCGGGATGAGCCGCTGGCGGCCTCCCTTGCCGTCGGCGATGAACACCCGGCGCTCGGCCAGGCGGATGTCTTCGAGGCGCAGGCCGAGCACCTCGCAGCGGCGCAACCCGCCCAGCACCATGGCGTCGACCATGGCCCGGTCCCGCTCGGTGCGCAGCGCTTTGACCAAGGCGTCGACCTCGGTTGGGCTGAGCACCCGGGGCAGCGTGACCACGGCACGCACCAGCGGACGCCCCCGGGGCCGCTCGCGCTCGCGCCGGGTGACGAGTCCCTGGGGCACCGGGTTGCGGGCAACGGACGTGTCGCCCCGGGCGAGTAGGTAGGCGTAGAGCCCCGACACCGAGGACAGACGACGGCGGATGGTGCGAGACGACAACCCGCCGGGGCCGTCGATGCGGACCACCTTGTGGTCGCTGGAGCGCTGTGCGCGGATGAACGCCATGACGTCAGCGCTCGTGACGCGCACCGGCGTCGTGTCGACGACGGAGAAGAAGACCTTCAGATCGAATGCCACGGCCAGGATGGTGTTGGGCCGGGCCCGAGCGGTCAGGAACTCCAGGTATTCATCGACGAGCGGATGTCCAACAGCCACTCGCAACCCGCCGGCTTCGCCCAACGAACGACTGACGCTCGGTACCCACCGCATGGGCGACCTCCTTCTGGGGCAGCTCCGAGGCCCCTCATGGATCACCTACATATCATGCGAAGTCGCGCAGCGAGAGCGCCCTATAACTGTCAGCGAGTCGGACGGGCGGGGAGCGCCCGGGACGTGCCCTGGACGGGTGGGGCGACGCAGGACGACTGGCGGCCGGACCGACCGGTTTCGCTGTACGCCGGAGCGCGCCGCATTCGATTCCCTTCCGCCTACGGAAGGACCAGCTCCTCGCCGGCGAAGATCAGGTCCGGGTTGCCAGAGTGCAACCGGTGTCGGTTGGCCTTTTGGAGCCGGACCCAGTACTCACGTACTTGTTCGGTGGTGATTTCCTGCTCCGAATGCCCGGTCATCTCGACGACCTGGCGTTCAGCGATCGTCCAGAGGTTGTCGCCGGACTTGACGACGTAGGTGGCCGTGGCCTCCTTCGCCGGAGGCGGGGTCGCCAGTAAGACGGGGCGCTCCTCCACAGCGTGCGCCTTTCCGGAGCCGGGAGGAGTGATCGTCGCCTGGACCTGGGGTGCCAACGTGGGGACGACGTCATCGCCGGCCGGACGAGGCCGGTACGGCGGAGCAGTCGTGGTCGTCGTCCCGTTGTCGCCCAAGCTGACGACGACAGGGGCGGGGTCCGCCGTCGCCGCGCTGGCGACCCCGGCGCCGCCGAGCACCGAGCTGGCCACGATCGTCGTGGTCGCCACCCCGTCGAGAAGGCGGCGGACCGAGGGGAGCGTCGCCCACTCGACTGCGCGGATCAGAGCCGGGAAGCGGACCGCCCGAGCAAGGACGTAGAGGACCGTGGAGCCGAGGAGCCACCAAGCGACGACGAGTGCCACCAGTCGCACGACGGCCACGACGACGTCCTCGGGGGCGGTGCCGGCGAGCCAGTGGCTCAGGTCGTGCCACTCGATGGTCGTGGGTCCGTACGATCCGACCCGGTACAGCAGCACCAAGGACGTCAGCTCCAGACCGACGACAGCGGCAAGAGACGTAGGTCGACGAATTAGCATGCGGTGAGTGTAAACAAAGGGTGCCCGGGAGGGGAAGCCGTTGATCGGACAGCCTGGCGAGAGTGGGGACGAACGGACGGCGGGCGTCGATGACCTCCAGCGTGCCGTCCGGGAGCTGAACGCGGAGCTTCGTGCTCAGCAGGAGGAGCTCGAACAGGTCGCCGAGCACACCGAGCGGGCGACCCGCTCCCTGGCCGAGGTCGCGCTGGAGTTCCTCTACCGGGGTGACTCGATCCGAGTGGCGGTGGGGGAGCGCATCTTCACCGGGCAGGTGACCCACGTCGGAACGGGAGTGATGACACTGCGCACTCCTGGCGACAACGAAATCGACATCGCCTACGACTGCCTCGGCTCCATCCGAGTGGTCAACCGGGCCGCGTCGGGCGGCCGAGCGCGCACCTCGACGCATCCCGGTGAGATGGTGGCCAGGCTGCGGGAACTGGAGAACTCGGGCGAGCAGGTGGAGCTGGGCGGTGCCGGCCTCGTCCAAAGCCTGGAGGGCACCGTGACTGTCGTGGCCCGTTCCCACCTTGAGTTCCGGGCCCGTGACGGCTCGGAGTGGGTGGTGCCGCTCACCGAGATCGGCTACGTCATCCGCGTGTCTGGCGGCCCTTGGAGCTCGTAGCGCGGGTACGGGTGGCCGCCGCCTTCTTCTTCACCGGAGCGACCGGCTCCGGCTCGTCAACCTCGGCCAGGTCGTCCTCGGTCAAGGTCGTCTCTCCCGGTCGGACCATGTGCTGGCGCAGCGCCTTGAGTACGTCCTCCAAGAAGAAGTGGAACTTGCGGCTCCCCGGCAGCCGGCTGGCCGGCAGCCGGCCGTCGGCCGCCATCATCAACACCGTGCGGGGGTTGATGTCGAGTAGCTCCGCCACCTGCGCCGTCGTCACGATCGGCGGGTACTGGTCGCGGATGCGGCCGAAAGCGTCGTCCTCCACGTCCGGGGCCACGACCGCCAGTATAGAAACGCCCTGCGGCGAACACCAGTCAAAGGCTGATTTCAGTTCCTGTTGCGGACAAAGGTGGAGAAATAGGCGGCAAAGCCCTTGACCCCTCCACAAGCGGTCGCTACCGTCGCACCGGTACTTCCCCCTGGTTCAAGCGCTACGACAGGAGGCGCACGTCGTATGGCACGTACCGGCCACACCATGGCGAGGCAAGCGGCACCGAGGCCCGACCGCCCCGCCCCGCCGCCCTTGCGCCCGGGCCTGCTGGCGAAGTTCTCCATGGCGCACGGCCTGATGGCGCTGTCGGGCCTGCTCGCCTTCTTCCTGATCGCCGCCGAGGTGGGCGACCGGTCGAAGATCGTCCTTGTGGCCGCCGCTCGGGGCGACATCGCCGCGGGGATGGCCGTCGGCCCCGACCTCGTCAAGGCGGCCCGGCTGCCGGCGGACTCGGATCTGGTCGGGCGCCTGGCCCTGCTCGACGAGGTGCAGCGAGGCAAGTGGGTGGCGGGCCGGACGATCTCGGCGGGTGACCCGATCCGGCGAAGCGACCTCGTACGCGGTGGCGAGGTGAGCGGGTTGCGCTCGATGAGCATCCCCGTGGCCCGGGAGAACGCGGTCGGCGGCGCCCTGCGGGTCGGCGACCGGGTGGACGTCATCGACGTGGTGGAAGGCCGCTCGGCATTCGTGGTCACCGGGGTCCAGGTGACGAAGGTGTCGACGTCGTCGGTCTCGGGCGGGCTCACCCGTGGGGTCGACCGGGACTTCTTCGTAGTCGTGCAGGTGAGTGCGGATCAGGCCCTCGCCCTGGCCGGGGCGCTGGCCGACGCCAAGGTGGACGTCGTGCGTTCCACCGGCGCCGAGGCACCGCCTACCCCGGTCGAGCCACGCCCCTCAGCCGAGGCGAACCCGGTTGCCGGCGTCGCCCCCAGTGGCGCCGGGACGGCGACGCCGTGAGCGACTTCACCGTCGGCATCGTCTACACCCCCTGCGAGTGGCGGCCCGCCTTCCAGCGCTACGTCCGCGACCACGTGGCCGGCATCTCGCTGCGCCTCGTGCGCGACTCGCGCATGGCCACCGAGGAACACCTCGACGTCTTGGTGGTCGACAACGACACCTCCTTCCTGTCCGCCTCGTTCGTCGCTGCACTCCGCGGCCGGGGGGTGCGCATCCTCGGTGTCTACGACCCGGGCGAGGCCGACCTGCGGGGCGCCAACGCACTGCAAAAGCTCGGGGTGGACCGCATCTCGCCGTCCACCCTCGCGCCCGAGGATCTCCTGGCCCAGCTGGAGGAACTGGTGCCCGAGCGCGGCCTCGACCACCGCTTCGAGGAGGTCGTCGCCGGCCTGGACCTCGACGACGTCTTCGCTCGTGGACAGGTCATTGGCGTTGGCGGCCCTCCCGGCGCCGGCGCCACCGAGGTGGCGGTCGCCCTGGCCGACGTGGTGTCGGCCGATCGGGCCACAGTGCTGGTCGACGTGGACGAGGTCGATCCCGGCGTGGCCCGGCGCCTGCAGCTCAGCTTGTACCCGCACGTGCTCAGCGCGCTGGACGAGCTGCGCGGAGCCGGCGTCGGTGGCGACGGCGACCCGGCGCAGCCCCTCTCCGCGGCCCTGGCCCGTTCCGCCGACGGTGGCCAGCACCGGCTGGGCTTCGACGTGATCGTGGGCCTGGCCAACCGGCGGGACTGGGGCCTGTTGCGCGGCGACGAGGTGGCATGCCTGGTGGACGAGCTGGGCGCCCACTGGGGCTGCGTCGTCGCCAACCTCGGTCCCCACCTCGAGGATCTGTCCCGCCACGTCGACCGCTTCGGCGCCTCCCGAGCGGTGGTGGCCGCCGCCGAGTACCTGGTGGGGGTGTGCGAGGCCTCCCCCCGAGGACTGTTGCGCTTCTTGGACTGGCTGGCAGATGTCGAGGAGCTGGCGCCCGGGCGCCAGGTGCACGTCGCCGTGAACCGGGCTCAGCGCTCCCCCTACCGCCGGGGCCAGCTGGAGACCCAGTTGTGCGACCTGGCCGGCCCCCATCTGGCATCGGTTACCGTCGTGCCCGACGACGCCGAGGTGCGCCGCGCCTCCTGGGACGGCGTGGTGGTGGCCCGCGGTGGCTTTCGCCGGGCCGTGAAGCAGTTGGCGGCCAACGTCGCTCCGGCGCCGCCCCGTCGGCGCCGGCTCAAGGTGTGGGGCTGAGGGCGGTGGCCGACCACAACGGGGCGTCGCCGGCCGTCTCCCGCCAGCCCGCGCCCGGCGGCGGGGACGGGCCCGGCGAAGGACGGCCCCCCGGGCGGCGCCTGCGCTCGCATCGGGGTCCGCCCGTCCTGGGCGAGGTCGCCAACGGGCGGGCGGCGGAGGCCGCCAACGCCGGGCCTGATGCCTTCGAGGAGCTGCGCGCAGAGGTCCTGGCCGCCATCCAGGACCGCCGCCTCGACGCCACGTCGTCGCCCGCCGTGGATGCCGCCGTGCACGAGCTGATCCAGGGCTATCAGGCGAGGGCCCGCAGCGGTCTGGGGGGCCGGCCCCTGGCTGACCCGGGACGCATGGTCCACCGCCTGCGCGAGTCGGTCCTCGAGTTCGGCCCCCTCACCCGCTTCATCACCGGGCCGGATGTGGTCGAGGAGGTCCTCATCGTGGGCGGCGACGTGTTGTACATCGACGGCGAGGGACGTCTGGCCATGCTCGACGAGCCGATCGCCGAGGCCGAGATGCGCACCATCGTCGAGCGCCTGTTGGCCACCGCCGGTGCCTCGGTGGACGAGTCCAACCCCATGGTCCAGGTCCAGATCCTCGACGGCCAGGCCCGCCTCGGGGTGGTGGTGCCGCCCGTCGCCGATCAGCTCAACGCCAGCCTGCGCCGCTATGTGATGCGCCACGAGACGCTCGAACTGCTCATCGCCTGGGACGCCCTCACCCCGCCGGCCGCCAGCCTGATGGCGGCGTCCACCTACACCCGCACCGGCGTGGTGCTCACCGGCCCGCCCAGCTCGGGCAAGACGAGCCTGGGCAATGCCATCCTGCGCGCCGCCCCCGAGACGCTGCGGGTGATCTGCTGTGAGGACACCCCCGAGGTCAACCCCGAGCACCTGAGCCCGTTCCGGTGGCGCACCCGCCGGACCGGCCCGGACGGCGCCTCCGCCATCACGCTGCGGGACCTGGTGCGCTTCGCCCTCGGCATGCGGGCCGACCTCATCCTGCTCGGTGAGCTGCGCGGGGCCGAAGCGTACGAGCTGACCAGGGCGGGCAACGCCGGCTGTGGGCTGCTCACCACGCTGCACGCCAACTCGGCCAGGGCCGGGCTCCAGGCCCTCATCTCGACCGCCGTCATGGCCGGCCAGAACGTGGACGCGGCCCAGGTGCGGTCGGTGTTCACCACCATCATCGACCTCGTCGTGCACCTCGAACGCGAGCCGTTGGCGCTCACTCGTGCCGGGCAGGGCCGGGTGCGGCGCCAGGTGATGGAGATCGCGGCGGTCCCCCCGCTGCAGGGCTCGGAGTCCGACTTCGCGGTGGAGCCGATCTTCGTGCGCGAGGAGCTGGGAGCGCCGCTGCGCTGGACCGGAGCCCCCCTTCCCGACGAGCTGCGGACCCGCCTCGACCGGGCGCTGCGGCCCCGGGGCGTGAGCGTGCAGCGCATCCTCGAAGGCAAGGACTCGCTGGTATGAGGTTGGCGGCCGCCCTGGCCGGTGGGGTCTTCGCCTACCTCCTGGTCGGGGTGCTCACCGGCCACGCCCCTCGCAGTCTCGTGCGGTCTTCGGGCCGAACGCGAAGCCGATCGGGCCTGGCCGACCGGCTGCACCAGGCGGACGTGGCGGTGACGGTTGGTCAGTTCGTGGCCATGTCGGCGGGCGCAGGCGCCGTCACCTTCCTGGTGGTGTGGGTGCTGAGCGGGGCCCTGCCGGTGGCGGCGGTCCCCGCCCTGGCCGTCGCCTGCCTGCCTCGGGCGTGGGTGACCCGACAAGGCGAGCGCCAGGCAGGACTGCGGGTGGGGGCCTGGCCCGACGCCCTGCGCGACCTGGTGGCCCACCTGGAGGCTCCGATGTCGCTGCACCGGGGCCTGGTGGAGCTGGGGCGCAGCGGCCCGGCGCCGCTGCGCCCGGCGTGGCGGCGCTACGAGGCCTTGACCACCGCCCTCGACTACCGCGCCGCCCTGGAGTCGGTGCGATCGGAGCTGGCCGACCCGGTGAGCGACCGGATCATCGCGGTGCTGGCGGTGGCGCACGAGCAGGGTGCCGGCGTGGTCATGGACGTGCTGCGCGATCTGGCCGACGCCACCGCCAAGGATCTCCGCCTGAACGACGAGATCGACACGGCACAGCTGGAGCGGCGCATCGAGGCCCGTGCCGCGGTGGTGTTGCCCTTCGCCGTGCTGGTCTTGTTGTGCTCGACGTCGGGCCCCTACCGGGACTTCTACTCCTCGGGCGGTGGCCTGGTGGTCATCGTGGTCGGCTCGGTCATGGCCCTCGGCGGTATGGCCCTCATCGCCCGCCTGGGCCGGCTCCCCGCCGAGGCCCGGGTGCTTGCCGCGCCGGGCGGGCGGGAGCGCTGAGCATGGGCGACCCCCGGGTGGTCCTCGCAGCGATGTGCGCGGCGGTGGCGACCGCCACCGCCGTCGGCCTGGTCGTGCGGCCGCCGCGCCGTGTGGCTGTGCGGGTCCGTCCGTATGCCCAGCTGAGCCGCTCCCGCCTCGGCACCGGCTTGGCCGACGCCTCCGTGCTGGCGTCGTATGGCCGGCCGGGCGGAGCCGTGGGTGCCGTCTTCGGCCCGATCGGGCGGCGCCTGGCCGAGGTCCTCGGGCGCATGGTCGACGTTGGCGACCGCTCCAGCGTGGAGATGCGCCTGCGCCAGGCCGGCTTCGTCGACACCTCGGCCGAGCAGTACCGGATGCGCCAGCTCACCTGGACCGTAGGCGGCCTGGCCGTGGGGACTGCGCTCGGGATCGTGCTCGGCGTCTCGGCCGCCACCGTGCTGGTCATGGCCGCCCTCTCGGGCTACTTCGGCGCCACCCGCTGGCGGGCCAGGGTGGACGGGGTCATCCGCACCCGCCGGGAGGCCATGCGGACCGAGCTGTACACGGTCGCCCAGCTGTTGGCCGTCTACAGCCGCACCGGACACGGCCCGGTGGAGGCCGTGCGCGAGGTCGCCGGCCGCGGGCTTGGCCCCGTGGCCGCCGAGCTGCGCGACGCCCTGGCCTGGATCGGCGGCGGGACGGTGCCCCAGGCGGCCTACGAGCGCCTGGCCGAGTCGACCCCCGAGCCCCTGGCCGCCCGCCTCTACCGCCTCCTCGGGTCGGCCGCGACCTCGGGCGGGGATGTGGCCCACGCCCTGCTGGCCTTGAGCGACGACGTACGGGGCGAGCGGCGCGAGGAGGTGGCCCGCTCCGCCATCCGCCGGCGCAGCGCCATGTTGGTGCCCCTCCTCGTGCTCATCGCCCCAACCATGTTGTTGTTCGTCGCCGCCGCCCTCCCGCACGTGATCTTCGGAACCTGACCGCAGCAAGAAGGACAAGGAGGAACCAACGATGCACGCCGTCGTCATGTTGTGGGCACGCCTCGCCGCTGCCCACCACGCCCGCTTCGCCGAGGCCGACCTCGACGCCGAGTCCGGCCAGGCCGTGAACGAGTGGCTGGGTCTGTCGGCCCTCGCCATCGTGGCCATCGTGGCCATCGGGGCCGCCCTCAAGCTGTTGGGCCTCGACCTCGTCGACTGGATCCGCGTCCAGCTGGGCGTGTGAGCATCGAGGGACCGCCGGTGCACGGTCCGGGCCTGCGTGTCGCTCCCAGCCCGGCCCCGCCTCGACTGCGAGGCGAGGTGGGTTCGAGCGCGCCCGCTTACATCGTCGCCGTCGGGCTGTCCCTCATGTTCTTCGTCCTGCTCGTGCAGTTCGTGGCATGGCAGTACGGCCGCGGCGTCGTCCGCTCCGCACTGGACGAGGGGGCGCGCAGCGGAGCGCCGGCCGAGGCCGGCCCCGGCGTCTGCGAGGCCCGGGCCCGGGACGTGCTGGGCGACCTTCTGGGCGGCGCCATGGGTGATGGGATCTCGGTTCGCTGCATCGAGACGGCTACCGAGGTCGTGGCCGAGGCCAGGGTGCGCTTCAGGGCCTGGATGGCGCCCAGCCCCGACTGGACGTTCCGGGTGGCGGCCACCGCCCGCAAGGAGACGCTGCCGTGACCGGGAGGGAGCGGGGATCGGTCGCCGTCGAGCTCCCTTTGGCCCTCGGACTGTTGCTCCTGCCGCTGGCGCTATTCGTCATCACCGTGCCGGCGTGGCCGGAGCGCCAGACCGTGGCCCGGGCCGCCGCCATCGAGGCGTCCCGCTCCGCCGTGCTGGCCGGCTCGTGGGAGCAGGGCGTCGAGGAGGGTGAGGCCGCCGTGCGTCGTGCCGCGCGGAACCAGGGGCTCGACCCGAGCGACATCTCGGTCTCATGGGCGGGCTCGTTCAGCCGCGGCGGCAGTGTGACCGCCAGCGTCACCGTGCGGATGCCGGCCCTGGTGATCCCGGGCCTCACCACCGTCGAACCGTGGTCGTGGACCGCCGACCATACGGAACGAGTCGACGACTACAGGAGCATTCCGTGATCCGGCACCGGTCTGAGCATGGGTCCATAACCCTGTGGGTGCTGGGGCTGTGCATGATGATGCTCTTTCTCGGCGGCATCTCGCTCGACTTGTGGCGGGCCTTCTCCGAGCGCCGGGCTCTCGCTGGCGTCGTCGACGCGGCGGCGGTGGCGGGCTCGAATGGCATCGACGCCGACTACTTCCGCCGCACAAGCCAGCTCCGGCTTGACCGGGCGTTGGCCGAGCAACTGGCGACTGACAACCTGGCGGCGCAGAGTGACACACGGTCGCTGGTGAGCGCCGACGTGGCCGCCACCACCACTGAGGTCACGGTGAGGGCGACTGGCAGGGTGAACTTCACCCTGCTGAGCATCTTCATGGCAGGGGAGAAGCCGTTCACCGTGAGCGTCGAGGCCACCGCCGATCCGAGGCGCTCGCCATGAGACACCGGACGCGAGCCCTTGGCGCCGCTCTGGCTGCCGCGACCGTCCTCGTTGGCGCCGGCTGCAAGGACAGTGGTGGCGGAGTCGCGGCGACCGCGACCACCACCACGGTGACAACCAGCGATCGGTCGACGACGACGCTCGGCGCCACGAGCACGACGGGAACCCCGGCCCCGGTGCCGGACCCGGCGACACGGGGCGAAGACTTCGACCGTGTCTTCCGGGAGATCCTGGGCTTCGAGACCTGGGTCTTCGAGCATCCGGACGTGAAGGAGCTGGACATCATCTACACCGGCGACGCGAACATCCGTCCCAAGGTCCAAGGATTTCTCCAGAACCTTGTCGACAAGGGCTGGCACTACGACGACGAGGGGCCGGTCGTCCATTCCGTCGCCGTCGAGCGGAGGATCGACCCGTTGAACGTGCTGCTGAAAGTCGAGACGAGTCACGGGCCGCAGCGAGTGCTGGACGGAGGCGGGAAGCTGGTGGAGCAGAGCGCCGGCTGGCCTCGTAGACGGGAGCAGTACCTCCTCAAGCAGGGGGACGACGGCCGTTGGCGGATCCAGAACTACGCCAACAACGGGGCGGTGTAGCCGATGGCCATTGGTCTCCGCTCCCCGCGCTGCCGGCTCCTGGTGGTCCTGTTTGCCGGTGCCGTCGTCGGCGCCCACACCGTTCCGGCCGCCGCCGGGCCTGACCACAGCGCCGGGCTCGACCAGGCCGGCGCGGGCGGCTCCATCGGCCTGACCGAGGACGGCCCGATCAGCAGACCGGTGGCGACGGAGACCGGGAGCAATCCGGCTCGGCCTCGCTACCTGATCGTGAACGCAGGCAACTGCCTGCTGGACGAGATCAGGCATGCGGACGGAACGCGGACCCCGGTGTGGGGCACGACATGGCTGACCGTCCTTGCTGACGAGAATGCCGACGGCACCAGCACCGTGGTCGAGGCCGTGTGCGCCAAGGAGCCCCCGCCGCCACCGCCCCCTCCCCCGACGCCGACGGAGATCTGGCAGTTCGTCCCCCTGACCAAGTCCGAGCTCGGGATCGACCCGAAGGGTGACGGGCTCACCGGGCTCGACACGTTGCTCTGGCACGAAGGGGGCAGCGCTGGGGTGTCCGTGACGCCGACTCTGCGTGGCTACGGGCTTGTGGTCAATGCACGGCCTGTCCTCTACAAGTGGGCGATGGGTGACCAGCCGCAGACCGTGTATTCGAGCCGGGTCTCCGGCAGCGAGCAGCACCCGGCGGCCCGGCACGATTTCCGCACGAAGGGCGACTACACGGTGACCATGCAGGTCGTGTGGGAGGGGTCCTACACCTTCAGCGGGTTCGGCGTCTCCAACACCGGCTCGCTCGGCAGCGTCACGGTGACCCGCACCCGCTCGTACCACGTGGTCGAGGTCCGAGGAGTCCGCCAGTGACCGACCTTCTCCAGGTCGAGGTCGACGGAGAGATCGACGACGAGAGGAGTTCCGGTCTTCATGGCGGCCCGCCCCGGTGGGGATTCCCGGTCGCCCTCGCTGTGGCGGGGATGCTGTTGCTGGGCGTGCTGGTAGTCGTTGTCCTGCCAGCGGTGACCGGTGGCTCGGCGGCAACACCAGGAGCGACCGCTGTCACTCGCAGTCGAGCCACACCCGGGAACACGGTCCCCGTGGCCAAGGAGGATCCGCGGATCGCTGCCGCGAGGGAGGCGCTGAACGCCTGGGGCGAGTTCGCTCTCACGGGGAGCCTCGACGTCCTTGTCGGGCGGCTCGCCCCGGATGGCCCCCAGTATCGGCTCCTCGCGGACGAAGCCAAGCGGCTCTCGGAGCAACCGATGGTGGGGCCGGTGTACGCCATCACGATGGAGGCTGCGACCGTGACTGGCAGCGGGTCAACGGAGACGGTCATCGCCGCCACCGTCAGGTGGAGCCGATCCGGGGAGGTTGGACAGAGCTACCGCTGGGAGCTCGTACTGCGGCCGGACGATCACGGCCGCTGGTTCCTCTGGACCGTGCGGGACAGGTCCACTGCCTGAGCGGCGCTTCGACCGTACGTGGGCCTGGACCCTCGGTCATCGATGCCTCCGTCATACTCGTCGACGAGACCGCTCGCGAGCTGAGCGCTGTTCGGCGCTCCGGCCCGACGAAGTGCAGCGTTATGGAGCGGGCGTTATCGAGCGGTCGCCGGGCGCACGTGCCGGTTCCCGGGCGGGCGGGCGGGTGTAGGGCTCGCATCACGGTCCGACGCCGAGAAGGGCCTTTCGGGCACGAACGTCGACGCCAAGACCGTCGTTGTCACACCCGCACGCGAAAATGCAGCGTACCGACACGATCGCGAGGTGGTTTGGTGAGGTTGACCGAGCTTCACGTCCGGTTCTACAAGGCGTTCAACTTTGACTATCTGCGGAAGTACGACCGTCGCACCGTTCATCTGCCCTGGGAGGAGATGGAGGATGGCTCGTGGTATCCGTTCGTCACGGTGCCGCTTGAATCGGACATCACTACGGTCGTAGGGGCCAACGAGTCCGGAAAGACCCAGGTACTCGACGCCATCGAGGTGGCCTTGACCGGCCACGGACTGCTCCGCACGGACTTCTGTCGGTACTCGAAGTTCTTTCTAGTCGATCAAGTCGTTCGCCTCCCGGACATCGGGCTCACACTGGTTGACCTATCGCCGGAAGAGGCCAACGAGATCGGACAAGCATGCGGCCGCGAGGAAGCCGCCCAGCTCGAGGAATTCAAGCTGATGCGAGTGGGAAACGGTAAGGCGACGGTGTACGTTCAAAGGGGCGACAAGTGGGACGCCCATCCCTTGAGCAGCAAGGACCTGAAGCGGGTCGAAGCGGTCTTACCCAAACCACTTAGGTTACGGCCGGACATCCCCCTTCCCGATGCAGTTCCCTTGACGTTCCTTGCTGGCCGTGCATCCAGCAGCCTGAACGCCATCAGCTCTCGTAAACACCGCCTCACGCTGCTCGAACGCTTGCTTCGTCTGTCGCCAGCGATGGTGAACTCCTCGGACTCAGTGACGAAGAACGCGGCCAAGGTCGCCGAGGCGTTCGTCCCGCCAGCCGAGTCACATGACGATAATGCTGCCGAGAAGTATGCGCTCGCCCGCAATTTGCTCGTAGACATCGCCGGGGTCGCCGGCGAGCACTTCGCGGACCTCGTGACGACAATCGGTGCAGGACGTGATGGTTACGTTGACGGCGTCGAGGAGCTAATTAATCGGGCCTTGGCCACACGGCTGAACTTTCGGCGCTGGTGGACTCAGGACCGAAGTTTCCAGCTTCGCGTAACTGTCCGGGAGTACGATATTGCGTTCATCATTCGAGATAGAACAGGAACCGCCTACTCGTTCTCCGAGCGTAGCGGCGGTCTGAGCTACTTCCTGAGCTACTTCGTTCAGTACCTCTCCCATCAGCCCCTTACTGGACGGGACGAGATCCTGTTGATGGATGAGCCCGATACGTACCTCTCCAGCCAGGGCCAGAAGGACCTCCTGAAGATCTTCGATGCATTCGCGCACCCAGATGACGGCACACGGGGATGTCAGGTCGTCTATGTCACCCATTCCCCATTCCTTATCGATCGCAACCACGCCGAGCGAATCCGAGTAATCGAGAAGGGTGAGGAGGCGGAGGGTACGCGAGTCGTGAACGACGTGTCGCGCAATCATTACGAACCACTCCGATCCGCGTTCGGGGCCTTCGTGGCGGAAACAACCTTCATGGGCAACTGCAACCTCATGGTCGAAGGAATCAGTGATCAGGTTCTTCTCGCCGGCATGTCCAGTCGCCTTCGCTTAGGCGGTGCGCCGAAGAACGATTATCTTGACCTCAACGCAGTAACGCTAGTCCCTGCGGGCGGCGCACCTCACATTCCTTACCTTGCGTACTTAGCCCGCGGTCGTGATATCGAAAAGCCTGCGGTGATCATCTTGCTTGATGGAGACAAAGCAGGCGACGAGGCAAGAAAGTCGGTCCAGAAGGGCGGCGCATACGGGAAGCCCCTGGTGCCCGACGAACTCGTGCTCCAGTTAAATCAAGCCGACCGAGTCGATATTCAATCGGATCGGCGAGGTGGACCAGTCAATCTCGAAGACCTCATTCCGATCGGCCTCGGAGTCAGGGCGGCCGAGCGCTACGCAGTACATTTCGTCGGTCTTGCTGCGCCGTCGCCTGCCCTCGACCCCACTGCGGCACAGGTCGATGACGGTGTCCTGCCTGGAGCGACTGCTGTACTCAATGCCACGCTTTCCGAGCCGATACTAGTGGACAAGCTCGGTTTCGCCCGATCGATTCTTGACGAGATGAAGGCCAATTCCGATCAGGGACAAGTGTCAGCCGCGGACACCACACGCCTCGATGACAACTTCAGGGTACTCTTTCGGCGTTTGAACGTTCTACGCCGGGCAGCCGTCCGTCAACAAGACGAGGTCCGGCTCGCCGAGCGAATTGCCCGCGTCCGTGACGCTTTCCTCGCTGACCACCCGACGTTGATCCGCAAGGTCGACCTGCAGGATCTAATCGAGGAACTCGGGTACGTGCTCGACGACAGCCACGAGGCCGAGGAAACTCGCGCCGACATGCGTCGGCTGCGTTCGGAGTACAACGTCGATGTCGATGTGAGTTCACCCGTCGAGGACGTCGAGGCGCTACGGATCCATCTGATGGCTCTGCAGTACGGGGGTCGGCACCGATCCCAGGAGGAACCAATGCCGACGGCTCCAGGCGCGAGCGACGTGGCGGCGTCATGACTGGATGCTGCTCCTCAGCCAGTAGAGCACAACGCGGGCCCTTGGCTACCCTGACCACAGGGCATCGCCAACTCAGTCGCCCGCCGGCTCCGCTCCTACATCCCTGCTGCCCTCGCCTCCGTCACTTGCAGGAGGCGGCGTGGCACGTCGATCCCCAGACGACCCGGTGCCACGACCGGGGGTAGCGACTCGCTCGACGAGTGCTGGCTGCGCGCGTATGGCCGGCGTGTGGTCGCTCACCGGTCCCCGCCGGCAACAGGCGACATTCCGGCCGCCAAGGCAATTTGAGGAACCGACTTAAGCATACCGTTCCGAACAGTGCGACACTTGCTGAGATTCTTGAAAAGACTGGCCAAGTAGTTAGCCTCGTAGTCCGCTTCCACGCTGTCAATCACGGCCTCGAATAGTCGGTCAACAAGTCCTTGGACGACCTCATCGTTCACGGGAGCGAATCCTTCTCGAAAGTACTCCGGTGGTAGGCAGCGGTAGACGCAGTGGAGGAGGAGCCGGTTTCCGTGCACTGCCGCCTGCCGCCTCCTTCCTTCTTCACGCCGCTGGATCGTAGCCAGACGAGCGTCAGCAACACGCATGACCTGCACCGACCGCCAGAGTGCGGTGCTTGATACGCCAGAATTAAAGATGGAGCGGTATAAGGAACTCTCCGTATCTTCCCAGATCTTACCAATCTCACGCTTTACCTGGACGGCCCATTGTACGTCCGGAACCGCACATCCGAGCGCAACAGTCGCGTCTACGACGCTACAACCATCGTCCGGAGCCGGATCGGCATCCCCGGTCTTGAGCGCATAGGTAAGACCGTCAATTCGCAATTCGATCCGAAGTCGCTCTTGCTCGGGATCCAACGCTACAAAGTCCCGGTTAACAATCCGATTCTGGGTGTTCGTCGCGCGAGTGACAGTGTTTGCGAAAGATGGAGGACAGTTTTCTAGCGAGATTAGTCGCACGAGTACGCGAGCATCGGCGGCCGAACTGTCTCCGTTCGACCCAGCGTGGCCGGTTCCGATAGAACCCACAGTCTGGGCCCCATTTACGACTGACACACCCTCGCACGCGAACTGCCCGTGCTTGCGATCGAGTCCTCCGATCGCCTTTCGGGCTATCGACTGACACAAGACCGTTATTCCGTTGTTGAGGTACCAGAAGTGATCCGGGGACGACTTTAGCGATTCTGCGATCGTGTTGTTGACGTCCGACGCCTGAATGAACTTACGGAGGTTTCGAGAAAACAGATTCGAGCCGTGGTCACGCCACCATGCAGCCACATCGGAAGCTGCGACCTGGCCGTAGTATGCGGCGAACGGCTCAGTGACCTGACCCCAGTCGAAAAGGGCGACGTCCAAGTCGATACGGTCACCCTCGACTTCACCGCTCACCATCGCATGCAGATCAGACTGCTTGAAGACCCGTGTGTGGAGCACCTCGCCGGAGTCGTTCATCTCATGTTCAAGGTCGTCAAACAGCCGTTTCACATGCTCGGTGGCGTCGTGCGTGCCTGTGTGAACATAGAAACACTCGATCGTCACACGGGGGTTGTCCAGTGCTGCCGTGATCTGCCGCTGAAGGTGACGAACCTTCTCGTTGAATCGGTCGAACCGCAAGTTGACGAGGTCGCGAAACCCTTGAATGAACTTCTGAATCTCACCGACCTGGGGTCCACCACTGCCATCGGCATGCCATTTCGACTGCACAAGATATAGCCGTTCTTGGGAGCTGTCATAGTAAACAAGGTCGATTCCATTGTCGTCGGTGCCGTCCGTGATGCCGAGTGCGACTTCCTGGGGAGCGCTTGCAGTGATCTCGGCGACTGGGTAAGCGGCGAGGCTTCGTGAGAGGAAGCGTTGTCTCTGCGACTGCGGAGAACTCGATGAAACGTCGGATAGACCAACAAAGGTCGCGAACTTCGAATCGAGCGCACTTTCGATGTGGCGGAGGTGCAGCGTGCTCATTGGACCACGTTAGCGAAGAGTCGCCGTTACCGTCACAAAGCCGGGTGGTGGTAGCATCGTGCCTCAGCTGAGGCGACGCGTTCCTCCGCACTCCGTGCCTTGTGGGCTCAACGGCGGGCCCTCCAGCCCTGTATTGTCGAGCGGCACGAGTCAGAGCCCTTGGAGACAAGGGCGTGGTGTGGAGAGTAGGGGCCTCGTCTACCCCCTCGTCCAAGCCTTGGACGACGCGTCGGGGAGGTCCTGCGACGTTGACATGGGCGCAAATCGCGCACGAGTGCGGCGCGCCTGCGTCGAAAGGTAACGATCCCCAGCTGACCGGAAGCGGGCGCGGCGAAACTCGTGCGGATCGTTCGCGCAGCCGCGCCGGTTATGGAGCGACGTGGCCCGCCAGGTCTGGGTTGGAGGGCTGATCGGCTTCATGGGAGCCTCCACAGTGCCTCAGCTGCCCGAGTGTGGGTCGGGGTCGACGGACTCACGGTCAGGGTTCCTCGTTGTTCCGGGACTAGTCGACGCGTAGGAGAACCGGCATCGTTCTTTGAACCGAAGGACGACCGTGCGAAACGAACCCGGACTCGAGGGCATCGACTACGCCTCGCTGGATGGCACCACCGTTCCGCCCTGCTGGGGCTCGACCCAGACGGCATCGATCAAGCCCCAGCAGACGTCGCCGTCGTCGTTCAGGTAGCGGACACGCTGGCGCGGCCCCACCCGGACCTCGTAGAGGAGGCCGTCGATCTCGACGACCCCCGCCGAACGTTGGTCGCCGACATGTCCGATGGCGGCGGTGACCTCGATCGGTGACAGGCCCCTGCATCGCGCGAGCTCGGTCCAGTGGTCCCGGCAGCGCTCCCGGTGATCGTGGCCCGCGCCCTGTGCCGGCGCAGCGCCCCACACGTCACAGGGGTCGACGTCGCCCGGCTCAGGTACAACGGCGAGGACCGGTGGGGACGACACCAGATAGGCGTCGTCGGTGTCATCGCCGGCAGGTGCGCGGGCGAGGGCGTCGAGTACCTCGGATGCCAGGTACTGGACCTTGCGCGAGCCGGGCAGCCGGTGGGCGGGAAGGCGGCCGTCCCGGGCCATCGCCAACACGGTCCTGGCGTTGAGCCGCAGTAGCTCGGCCACCTCCTCGGTGGACAGGACCGGCGGCAGGTCACGAATCGGGTTGTCGTTATCCATAGCGCCTCGTCGGTAGATAAGCGTAGATTACAGGAGACACTAACAAATAAGAGTCTGGAAGGAGCGCCATGCGCCGACCTGTTGGGGCGATGCCCGGATCGCCGGCTCCGTCGATCGCAGCGAATCCGCTGGAGACGATCGGCCTGGTTGCCCTCGGAGGACTCGTCGCCATGGCCGGAGTGTTCCTCGCCGGTGCCCACCTGGCCGCCCGCGTGGCGGGAACGCCCCCGCTCCGCGCCGGGCTCGGCGACGCCGGCCGGGCTCTGTGGCGGCTTCCGTCGACACCCGGTGACCCGGCGGCCGCCTGGGGGCCGAGCCAGCGCCCAGCCCTGCCCGGCCCCGTCGCCTACTACGCCTGCCTGGCCCTGCTGGTGATCGTCCTCGGCGGCCTCGCCCTGTCGACCGCCCATGGGTACCGCACCTTCGCCCGGCGCCGTCATCCCCTCGGCGTCGATCCCAACCCGGGACTGGCGAACGCCCGCGCGCTGCGCAAGCTGGTGGTTCGCCACCCCAAGCCAGGCCGGCTCACCCTCGGGCGGGTGGGGGGTCGCCTGGTGGCCACCGAGCCCCAGGTGAGCCTGGCTGTCGTCGGCCCGAGCGGGTGCGGCAAGAGCGTCGGCTTTGCCATCCCGGCCCTGTTGGAGTGGCAGGGCCCGGTCATCGCCACCAGCGTGAAGACCGACCTGGTGGCCGCCACGCTGGAGCGCCGCCGCCGCCTGGGCGAGGTCTGGGTCTTCGACCCGGCCCGCCTCAGCGGGGACTCGTCGCACTGGAGCCCGCTCGGCGCTTGCGGGACCTGGGCGGGGGCGATGCGCATGGGGGCGTGGCTGTGCGAGGCCACCGACGCCAAGCGGGACTCGGTGACCGATGGCGACTACTGGTACATGCAGGCGCTCAAGGTCCTGCCTTCCCACCTCCACGCCGCCGCCATCGGGGGCCACACGATGCGCGACGTGGTGCGCTGGATCGACGGCCAGGACCAGGAACCCGTGCGGGGGATCCTCCGCCGCCGTGCCGGCGTGAGCGACGAGATCCAGCGGGCCTTCAACGACGAGGTGGCGCAGGAGCACCGCCGCCAGCTCCAGCCCCGGGTGCGGGCCGAGGTCCTGGAGGCGATCCGCCAGGTGCTGCGCGCCGACACCGGCCGAAGGAGCCAGCTGGCCGAGAAGAAGGTGACGGCGTGGCCGGTCGAGATGCAAGAGCAGTTCGAGGAGCGAGTCGCCATCGAGGTGGACCGCCGGCTGATGAAGATTCTCGAGGCCCGGGTGGTGGAGGAGTTCCGCGACCGGGGCGACCTCGACGCCCTGGTGGCGGCGGAGTCCCTGTGGGCCAAGGAGGAGCGTCTGCGGGGCAGCGTGTACGCCACCGTGCAGAACGTGCTGTTGACCTATGCCGACCCGCTGGTCACATCGGTGACCGAGCGCTGCGACATCGACTTCGACGAGTGGCTCGAGGACCGTTGCACGATCTACGTGGTGGCCACCGCCGACGAGCAGTCGCGCCTGCGCCCCGTGCTCACCGTCCTGATCCAACAGGCCATCCGCCGGGCCTACGAGGTGGCCAACGCCTCGGGGGGCACCCTCAACGACCCTTGTCTCGTCCTACTTGACGAGGCGGGCAACATCGTCCCGCTCAAGGATCTCCCCGGCTACGCCTCCACCGCCCGCAGCCACGGCATCAGCCTGGTGAGCATCTGGCAGGACCTGGCGCAGATAGAGGCAATTTACGGTCACCGGGCGTCGACGGTCCTCAACAACCACAGGGCCAAGATCTTCGGCACCGGCATCGCCGACGCCGGCACGCTCGACTACATCTCCAAGCTGGTGGGCGACGAGGAGCGTACCGAGCGCAACTACTCCACCGACCTGGCGGGTGGCCCCCGTCGCTCGGTCAGCGAGCACACCACCTACCGGCGCCTGCTGCCCATGGACGTCATCCGGCGCATGCCCACCAACCAGGGCCTGTTGCTCTACGGCTCGGAGCCGGCGGCCCATCTGCGCCTGCGGCCCTGGTACGCGGAACGCAGCCTGGGAGCCCTTGCCGGCCCCAACGCCCCCCGCCGTCCACCTGGGTGACCATCGTTCGGGGACGTGCTCGCCCCCCTACGCCGGCTCCTGGCGCTGGTCGACTTCCGCCAGCACCTGCCTGAACCCCCGGAGCAACTCGGTGATCCAGCGCCGGGCGGTGGCCGTCGGGAAGGCGATGGTGGCCGAGATCCCCGACACTCCGGCGCCCTTCTCCCCGAACAGCACCACCACCACGTCCTCGGCCTCGTCTTCCCACACCAGAGGGTGGGCGTCGGGATCCACCCGAAGACGCAGGTGCAGGTCGGGCCTGCGGTCGGCTGGCTCCGGCTCGTGGGGGCAGGCGGACCCGTCGAGGTGAGCCCAGCGGCCGTCGTGGTCCGACGAGATGACCGCCCGGCAGTACAGGCAGGTGGAGGGAGCGGCGTCGCCGTGGCGAGCCATGGCGTCGAGGATCGCCTCTCGTTCGTCGTCATGGCGGACGTCGGCCTGGCGCAGCCGCTCGTCGGCGTCGACCCTGCGCTTCCACGCGGCATCGCGCTTCGCCGGACGGTCGCGCTGGTCGGGTAGCCCGGCCAGGAAGTCCGACGCTTCGACCTCGAAGCTCAGGCTGGTGATGATCTCCCGCAGGCGGATGACGAGCGCGGTGCCGTCGGCGACGGGAACGCCGGCGTCGTCGGCACGGTCGATGGCATGGGCAACGTCGGCCAGCGTGTCGAGGGCCTCGACCAGGTGCGCCCGGTCGACGGTGGCGGTGGGCGGGACGGGGTTGGTCACGGCAGCGCTGCACCTCCGATTCGGGGCGTGATCGTAGGCTGGCGGCTCGCCTCCGACCGGTGTGGTCTTGCGAGGCCCGGGTACTCGCCGTTCCCCAAGGTGACGCCCGGAGGGCGGCACCGTTCAACGGCCGCTGGAGAGGGTTTGGCGGAAGCGGCGTAGTCTGTGTGGGTCAAAACACGGGTGGACGGCGACGGGATCGGGGGAGTCGCTGGGGGCGGTTCGGGGGCGGCGGCAGGACGGCGACAGGGCGGCGTGGGGCCGGCGACGAGGGCCGGTGAGCGTCGGCAGGGCAGCGGGCGGCGACGGGCTGGGCGGGGCCGGACGGTCGACGGTGGGAGGCGGGCGCAGGGGCGGGTCAGCGGGCTCATGAGGCCACTGAAGCGGGCTCGGGCACCAGTTGGGCCCGGACCAGCCGGGAGAGGCCGGAGAAGGCGCTGAGGCGGTGCAGTCGGGCCAGCAGCAGCCCGGCGTCGATGATGCGGGCCACGGCGGCGTCGACGGGTACCTGGGCGACGACGGGTGCGCCCACGACGTCGCTCACGTCGGCCGGGCCGAGGGGCCGGCCGGCTTCGGCCAGCACCACAATGCCGTCGGGTCGCCACGGGTGCTCGATGGCGGCGCGCAGGCTCAGGTAACACGGCCCCCGCACCACGAGCCAGCGACTGGTGGTGCCCGAGGCGTCCTCGAGCTGGTGTGGCTCACCGAGCTCGTCGAGCCGGCCGAGGTCGGCCACCACGACCTGCGAGCCGTCGCCCGGTGTGGGCGAGCTGGCGCAGGCTTCGCCCGGCTCCACTTCTGCACCGGCATCTAGGACGAAATTGGCGGAGATAGAGGTAGTCGAGGACCAGTTGGGCGGCGTCGGCGTTCCGGTGAGGGCGCACACATCGCCGGGGCGGCCGGCGATGAGACGGGTCGGGACATGGCCGGCGGCGAGGGCGGCCACGACGGTGGCGACCGTCGTGGTGCCCTGGCCTCCCTTGGCGCCGGCGATGAGGTAGCGGTGCAGCGCCATCGTGTGATTCCCGCCCGCTCAGGCTGCGGTCGAGACGGTGGCTGGCGCCCGGTCGAGGAACTCCACGGCGGTGGCCACCACGCGGTGCACCCGGCGGGTGGTGCCGTCCTCGGCGGTCCAGCGGTTGAGGTCGAGCCGGCCGGTCACGGCCACCTGGCGACCCTTGGCCAGGTAGCGGGCGCAGGCGTCGGCCGGCGTCCCCCACACCTCGACGTCGACGTAGCACGGCTCGCCGTCGCGGCCCCGCTCGGCGGGCACGGCGAGGGCCAGCTTGGTGACGGTCCGCTCGCCGGCCTCGGTGGTGATGCTGCGGCTGGTCGGGTCGGTGGTGAGACGGCCGATCAGATGGACGCTGTTCATGGGATTCGCTCCTTGGGTGAAGGAAGATCAGCGGGGGAGTGGTGGTGGTGCCGACAGGGCCGGGCCGTCTTCCCCGAACGGACCCGGCCCCGCGGTCGTGACCGGCGGGCGTCGACTCCCCGAGCGGCGCCCGCCGGCCGATCTATGCCGCCGGGTGCAGCTCGGCCAGGAACGCCGGAAGGCGGGCCAGCTGGCGCTGGGTGAGCGGCGGCCAGGCCAGGCGCACCCGGTACAGCGGCGTGGCCGTGGCGTGGAAGGTGGCCAGGCCGAAGGCGCTCAGGCGCTCCAGGGTGCGGCAGATCCTGGAGTTCCGCCCGGCCCCGCCGGGGATCCCGAGGGCGTGGCCGAACGACACCAGCTCCACCTCGTAGCCGGCCGGGCTGCGGTCGAGGCCGTCGACCAGGAATCGAGCCGCCACCAACGAGGACGGCCCCAAGATTGGCAACCAATACTGCGATGAATAGGCGCTGCGAGGGTCGTGGCCGTGGTCCTCGACCAGGCGGTCCCGGTAGGCCTCGATGCGCAGCGACGAGACACCGGCGATCCGGTGGTGCTGATCGGACAGGGTGGACACGGCAACTCCTTCCGGGGGGAACGGCGATGCAGGCAAACCAACCATGCAAAGCGGTTCGATGTCAAGAGAAATCGAGTCTGAGCCGAATGTTCTTTGACACTCAACTGTCAAAGCACAGGGCGCAGAGGGCTGGCTGCCATTCCCGAGCCAAACGACAGACCGTGGTGCGCCCCGCTCCTGGCCTTCCGGTTCCGCCGCCGGCTCGCCACCGCATGGTCGCCCGCGAGGAACTCCTCGTCGGCCCGGTGGCATGCGGCGTCTGACGCACTGGAGCGGGCCCTCGTCCACGGCGTGGTTCGCCCGACCGTGATGATCTCCCGGCACGACCGCCCCGCGGGACAACCACTCGTCACCCTGTCGACGACTCGGGGGGTCAAGCCCGCACCTACCGCTCCCGGCAGGGAGCGGCCACTCTGTGACTCGATCCGGGACCTCCCCGGGGCTGGGGCAAGGGCCGCTACACGGTGCGGGGCGCGTACCACACCGACCTGGCACCACTCCGGCGCTCCGGCTCTTCCACGAGGCCGGTACCGGCCACCATCGACCGAGAGCCTTACGGCTGGATGACCGGGACGCCGATCCCCGGCGCGTTCGCCAGCTTGACGTCGACGGTGACCAGCTCCGCACCGAGATGGCGGGCCAGCACGACGTACAGGGCGTCAGGGACGGTGATGTTGTGACGAAGCGTCCAAGCCTCAGCGAGGAGTGGCTTCACCTGCACCCGCCGCAGCGGTGCAGCGAGGAGGCGACTGATGGCGGCTGCCGTGCGGGGCGTCGTGATCCGCCCCGCCAGCTCGGCCCGGCGCAGCACCGCCGCGACCTCGGCGTAGTACACCTCGGGCACCCACTCGACTGCCTGAGCAGGCAACTTCGCCCTCAGGGCGCTCCCGGTCGAGGTGTTCAGCAGGAGTTCGACACCCGCCGAGGCGTCGATGACGACAGGTGGGTTCAAACCTCGCCGGCTTCGCGGGCCTCGGCCAGCAGCTGGGCGGCGCTGACGCCGAGTGCCACGGGCTCGTCGAGATCGATCAGGGCGAACCACTCCTCCAGGGTCATGGTCGGCTCATCGTCGATGGGGACCACGACGCTGTCGATCTCGAAGCTCCCAGCGGGATCGGCCACACCAAATCGTACCCATTCGCATGCGCGTTCCGGGCAGCTCGGTGCCGTCCGCACCGGGACATGAGACGCCCCCCGCCGTTGGAGTGTCAGCATGGTCGGCGACACCAACGGGAGCGGGAGCGCATGGCGGTCAAGGGCAACGAGGTCATCCGCAACCACGCGGCGTTCATCTGGTCGGTGGCCGACCTGCTGCGGGGCGACTACAAGCAGTCCGAGTACGGCCGGGTCGTCCTGCCGCTGACGGTGCTGCGCCGCCTCGACTGCGTGCTGGAGCCGACCAAGGCGAAGGTGCTCGCCCGGGCCGCCCAATTGGAGGGCAGGGTCGAGAACCTGGAGCCGATCCTGTGCCGGGAGTCGGGTGAGCAGTTCTTCAACACCTCCAGGCACGACTTCAAGACGTTGCTGGCCGCCCCCGACGACCTGGCCGACAACCTCCGCCACTACATCGCCAACTTCTCCGCCGGCGCCCGTGACGTGATCGGCAAGTTCGACTTCGACGCCCAGATCACCCGCCTCGACCGCTCCAACCTGCTCTACCTGGTCGTGTCGAAGTTCGCCGCCCTCGACCTGCATCCCGACGCCGTCTCGAATCTGGAGATGGGCTACCTCTACGAGGAGCTCATCCGCCGCTTCTCCGAGCTGTCCAACGAGACCGCCGGCGAGCACTTCACCCCCCGTGAGGTCATCCGGCTGATGGTGAACCTGCTGTTCATCGAGGACACCGACCTGCTCACCCGGCCCGGCATCGCCAAGACCCTCCTCGACCCGGCCTGCGGTACCGGCGGGATGCTGTCGGTGGCCGAGGACCGGCTGCGCGAGCTCAACCCGCAGGCGCGCCTCCACGTCTACGGCCAGGAGCTCAACGCCGAGACCTATGCCATCTGCCGCTCCGACATGATGCTCAAGGGCCAGGACGCCACCAACATCGTCTACGGCAACAGCTTCTCCGAGGACGGCCACGTCGGCTTCAAGGCCGACTACCTCCTGGCCAACCCGCCCTTCGGCGTGGAGTGGAAGAAGGTCGCCGACACCATCCGCGACGAGGCCGACAAGAAGGGCTTCGCCGGCCGCTTCGGGGCCGGCCTGCCGAGGATCAACGACGGGTCGTTCCTGTTCCTCCAGCACATGATCTCCAAGATGAAGCCGGTCGACCAGGGTGGCTCCCGGGTCGCCATCGTGTTCAACGGGTCCCCGCTGTTCACCGGCGGCGCAGGGTCCGGCGAATCCGAGATCCGCCGATGGATCATCGAGAACGACTGGCTCGAAGCCGTCGTGGCCCTGCCCGACCAGCTCTTCTACAACACCGGCATCTCCACCTACTTCTGGGTCGTCACCAACCGCAAGCACCCTCGGCGGCGGGGCAGGGTGCAGCTCGTCGACGCCCGCGACTTCTTCGTCAAGATGCGCAAGAGCCTGGGCGAGAAGCGCAAGCAGATCAGCGACACCCAGATTGACGACGTCGTCCGCCTCTACGGCGACTTCACCGAGAACGACCGGGTCAAGATCTTCCCCAACGAGGCGTTCGGGTTCCTCCGCGTCACCGTCGAGCGCCCCCTCCGCCTCCGCTGGGAGATCACCGACGAGACCCTCGCCCTCGTCCGGGCCGAGAAGAAGCTGGCCAAGCTCCACCCCGACGTAGTCGACACCATCGTCACTGGCATTGCCCAGCACGTGGGCGCCACTACCACCGAACGCCACGAGATGGGCAAGATCGTCCTTCCGCTCCCGCAGGTCGCCGGACTCACCGTCCCGCAGCAACGGGCCGTGATCGACGCCCTCGCCGTCGCCGACCCCGAAGCGCCGGCAGTCACCAACACCAAGGGCGAACTGGAGCCCGCCCCGGACCTGCGCGACCAGGAGAACGTCCGTCTGCCCACCTTGCGCGTCGGTTACGAGGACGACCCGTCCCACCGGCTGGCGACGATCGAGTACCGCACCGCCGTCGACGACTACGTGACCGCCGAGGTCCACCCCCACGTACCCGACGCCTGGGTCGACCACGACAAGACCAAGGTCGGCTACGAGATCCCCCTCACCCGCCACTTCTACAAGTACGTCCCACCCCGCCCGCTGGCCGAGATCGACGCCGAGATCAAGCAACTTGAAGCCGAGATCCAGGAACTGCTGCGCGAGGTGACGGAGTGACCTACCCGGTCCAGCCGTTGAAGCACATGGCGCTGGTGGCGGTGAGCAACGTCGATAAGAAGTCGGCCGACGAAGAGCTCCCGGTTCGTCTCGTCAACTACACCGATGTGTACTACGGCGATCGGATCACGCCGGAGCTGCCGCTCATGCTTGCTACTGCGACGCCTGCTCAGGTGAGGGCGTTTCGAGTTCGGTCCGGCGACGTTCTGATCACGAAGGACTCGGAGGCGGCTGATGACATTGGCATCCCGGCCTTCGTGGACGCCTCCTCGGCGGACATGGTGCTGGGCTACCACCTGGCGATGCTCCGGCCGGTAATAAGTTCCGTGCATCCGAGGTATTTGTACTGGGCAATGGCATCCGACCGCTTACGTGGTCAGCTGTCGGCTGGGGCCACCGGCGTGACTCGCTTCGGGTTGCGGACGGACGTGATCGCCTCGGCTGCAGTGCCCTACCCTCGTCTCGGCGAGCAAGGTCTGATCGCCGACTTCCTCGACACCGAGACCGCCCGCATCGACGCCCTCATCACCAAGAAGCGCCGTATGATCGAACTCCTTGGCGAGCGAGATGGCGCTAGAATCGAGGAGGTTCTCTGTGCTGCTGCGGATCGGGAGATCTCGCTCCGCCGCCTGCTCGTGGGCCTCCCGCGGTACGGCGCCGCGGAAGCTGGCACCACCGGCGCCGACGAATGGCCTCGCTACATCCGAATCACTGACCTAACGGAAGCTGGGCTTCTCCGTGCCGACGGAATCCTTCGACTTCCTCCCGACATTGCGACTCCCTTCCTGTTGGAGGACGGGGATCTCCTCCTAGCCCGAAGTGGCGCAACTGTCGGGAAGGCGTTCCTTTACCGGGGATTGATGGGAAGTGCAGCGTTCGCCGGCTACTTGATCCGATTCCGTGCCGACCAGCGGAAGATTCTTCCGGAACTTATCGAAGCCTGGACCCGAACACGCCACTATTGGTCACAGGTCCGGCTGGCCTCGCTCCAGGCAACGATCGAGAACGTTAGCGCCGAGAAATACAAGGACTTCTCCGTTCCTCTTGTGCCTCGAAGCCGTCAAGGGGCGGTATTAGTTGGAGTCAATGCCGTCCGCGAGAACAACCGCTTGGCCCGCGGCGCATTGATACGGCAGATAGCGCTCCTGCAGGAGCACCGTCAGGCCCTCATCACTGCGGCAGTGACCGGCGACCTCGACGTCCCAGGGGCGGCGGCGTGAGCAGGATGGACGAGGCCCTGTTCGAGTCGTTCATCTGCGAACGGCTCGTCGGATCGATGGGCTACGACGCCGTCAAGATTGGAACGGCGCAGGGGGCGCCGACGGACTTCGACCCGGTGCGTGCGCTGGACACGGCCGAGCTGTTCGCCTTCATCGGGGCGACGCAGATCGACACCTGGAACCAGCTTCTCACCCTCTACGGCAACGACCCGGACAAGGCGCAGCGGTCCTTCGCCGACCGCCTGGCCAAGGAGCTCGACGCCCGGGGCACCGTCGACGCGCTCCGCCACGGAGTCGTCGACCTCGGGGTGACGTTCAAGCTGGCGTACTTCCGGCCGGCGTCGGGCCTGACGCCGGCGCTGCTGGAGCGCTACGCGAAGAACCGCCTGACCGTCACCCGCCAGCTTCCCTATAGCGCCGGGTCCACCCGGACGCTGGACCTGTGCCTGTTCGTGAACGGCATCCCGGTGGCCACCGCCGAGCTGAAGAACGCCATCACCGGCCAGGGCATCGACGAGGCCATCGAGCAGTACCGCACCGACCGTGACCCGAACAACGCCCTGCTGCGCCGGGCGGTGGTGCACTTCGCGGTGGACACCGAGCGGGTGGCCATGACCACCCGGCTGGCCGGTAAGGGCACGCGCTTCCTGCCCTTCAACCGGGGCCACAACCTGGGGGCCGGCAACCCCCCGAACCCCGACGGGCACCGGACGGCCTACCTGTGGGAGAGGGTGTGGCAGCGCGACGCCTGGCTGGACCTGCTGAACCGCTTCGTGCACGTGGAGCCTGCCCCGAAGGGCTCCAAGGCGCCGGCCACGGTCATCTTCCCGCGGTTCCACCAGTGGGACGCCGTCCTGGCTCTCATCGCCGGCGCCCGCGAGCACGGGCCAGGGCACGACTACCTGGTGCAGCACTCTGCAGGGTCGGGGAAGTCGAACACCCTGGCCTGGTTGGCCCACCGGCTGTCGTCGCTGCATGACGCCGCCGACGGCAAGGTGTTTGACAAGGTGGTGGTCATCACCGACCGGCGCATCCTCGACCGCCAGCTCCAGGACACCATCTACCAGTTCGAGCACGCGCATGGCGTGGTGGTGCGGGTCGACCAGAACTCCCAGCAGCTGGCCGACGCCCTGGAGGGCGAGCAGGCCCGCATCGTCATCACCACCCTGCAGAAGTTCCCGTTCGTCACCGAGAAGATCGGGGCCCTCCCCAACCGCACCTACGCGGTGATCGTCGACGAGGCCCACTCCTCCCAGACTGGTGACTCGGCCACCGCCCTCAAGGCCGTGCTCGGCAACAAGGCGCCGGAGCCGAACCCGGAGGAGCCGCCGGACCCGGCCGAGGACGCCCTGGCCGCCGCCGTGGCGGCCCGGGGCAAGCAGGCGAACCTGTCGTTCTTCGCCTTCACCGCCACCCCCAAGGCCCGCACGCTCGAGCTGTTCGGCCGTTACGACCGGGTCACCGACCGCCACGAGCCGTTCCACCTGTACTCCATGCGCCAGGCCATCGAGGAGGGCTTCATCCTCGACGTGCTGGCCAACTACGTCACCTACACGACCTACTGGCAGATCGAGCAGGCCACCCCGGACGACCCCGAGTACGACGCTCGCAAGGCCAAGGCGGCCATCGCCCGGTTCGTGTCGCTGCACCCCCACCAGCTGGCCCAGAAGGCCGAGGTCATCGTCGAGCACTACCGGGCCAGGGTGCGCCACAAGATCGGCGGCCGGGCCAAGGCCATGGTCGTCACCGCCTCCCGGGAGCACGCAGCCCGCTACAAGCTGGCCCTCGACCGCTACATCAACGACAAGGGCTACAAGGACGTCGGGGTCCTGGTGGCCTTCTCCGGGAGCCTCGACCTGGACGGCGCCGACGTGACCGAGTCGTCGATGAACGGGTTCCCCGACACCCAGACGGCGACCGAGTTCGACACCGAGGCGTGGCACGTGCTGGTCGTGGCCGAGAAGTACCAGACGGGGTTCGACCAGCCCAAGCTCTACGCCATGTACACCGACAAGCCCCTCACCGGCCTGGCCGCCGTGCAGACCCTGTCCCGGCTCAACCGCACCTACGACCGCGACGGGATCCGCAAGGACGGAACCTTCGTCCTCGACTTCCGCAACGACGCCGAGGACATCCGGGCCTCCTTCGAGCCCTGGTACGGGGCCACCGTGGCCCCCCCGACCGACCCGAACCTGCTCTACGACACCCGCCACGCCCTCGACCCCTTCGGCGTGCTCTGGCCCGACGAGATCGAACGCGCCGTGACCCTGCTACTGGCCAAGGGCAAAGTGGCCCACGACCGGGTGCACGCCGCCCTGGCGCCGGCCATCGACCGCTTCGGCGAGCTGGCCACCGACGAGCAGGACCGGTTCCTCGACGCCCTCAAACGCTTCATCCGGACCTACGCCTTCCTGTCACAGGTGGTCTCCTTCACCGACACCAAGCTGGAGCGGGACTACCTGTTCTGCAAGGCCCTGGCCGCCTTCCTACGCACCGGCGGCAGCGAAGCCGTCCATCCCGACGTCGAGCTCACGCACCTCAGGATCGACCAAACCTTCGAGGGCTCGGTCACCCTCACCACCGCCGAGGGCGTGGTGACCACGATCTTCGGCGGCGGCAAGCTCCACGAGCCAGAGGTCGAGCCGTTGTCGCAGATCATCGAGCGACTCAACGAGCGGTTCGGCACCACGTTCGCCCCCGAGGACCGGGTCTTCTACGACACCATCGCCGAGAAGCTCACCCGGCGATCCGACATCCAGCAGGCCGCCGCGGCCAACTCCCCGGAGAACTTCGCGCTGATCCTGGCCAAGGAGTTCCAGGGCGGGGTGCTCGACCAGCTCGGCGTGGCCGAGGACATGGCGCTGTCCTACATCGACAGCCCCGACATGCAGGGCGAGATCCTGGCCGCCTACCTGCCCTTCATCCAGGGCAAAGCCAAAGTCGCCCATCAGGAGTACTGCGACATCGTCGACCTCCTCGGGCCCGACAAGGAGTCGGTCCACCTGGAGTACAAGGCCACGCTGCGCACCCATCGGGACTCGGGGGAGACGTTCAAGCCGCTTGAGACGGCGTCGCTCAAGACGATCGCCGCCTTTCTCAACTCCCGGGAGGGCGGCACCCTGCTCATCGGCGTGGCCGACGACGGCACTGTCCACGGGCTCGAGGCCGACTACGCCAGCCGTTCCAAGGCTGACCAGGACCCCCGGGACTGGTTCCAGCAGCACCTGGCCAACATCATCTCGACCTCGATGGGCGACGCGGCAGCCACCAACGTCCGGCCCCATCTCCACCACGTCGATGGCCATGACATCTGCCGCGTCCAGGTGGACGCCTGCGGGTTCCCGGTCGACGCCAAGGTCCTCTTTCAGAAGCCGGACGGGCCGAAGGAGATGCGCACCGAGTTCTTCGTCCGAATGGCGAACGGCACCAAGGCCCTCGACGTCGTGCAGCGGGAGAAGTACATCGCCGGCCGCTGGAGGAGCGCGGCGTTTCAGCCGCCCGGGATCGCCCCATGAACGACCTGCCCGCGCCGATCGGCACCTCTATCCGCATCTTTCTCGCCAACGGGGCAGCAGACGGCGTGTGGGTGGTGGAGAAGAGCAACTGGACCGGCAAGGCCCTGATGGCGCCACGGACCCGGTACAAGGAGCTTCGATCACGGCCAGACCTCGATGGACCCGGCGTGTACCTCCTCATCGGCCCCACCGAGTCGGGTGTGCCCATACACCGGGTCTACATCGGTGAGACCGACGATCTCCCTGGGCGCCTCGACCACCACAACCGGACCAAAGACTTCTGGAACCGAGCAATCGTCTTCACCAGCAAGGACGCCAACCTCAACAAGGCGCACATCCGCCACCTGGAGGGTCGCCTGATCGGCCTGGGCAAGGCCGCCAACCGCGCTGAACTTGAGAACGGCACGGTCGGCTCCACGCCACCCCTGTCAGAGCCTGACACTGCTGAAGCAGAGGCGTTTCTCGCTGAGATGCTGCTGATCTACCCAGTGCTCGGTGTCCAGGTGTTCGAGAAGGCCGCCGAGCAGGCGTCGAGTTCGGTAGTGCTCCACCTGGCCGGCAAGGGCACGAAGGCCCGCGGGACCGAGGCACCGGATGGCTTCGTGGTCCACGCCGGGTCGCTGGCCCGTCTCGACGTGGTGCCCTCGATCCATGCCTACGGCGCCCAGCTGCGCGCGGCCCTCATCGGCAAGGGACGGCTTGTGCAGAACGGAGCGCACCTCCTCCTCACGGAGGACTATGTCTTCACCTCGCCCTCGACCGCAGCCATGGTCATGCTCGGGCGGACAGCGAATGGTCGGATTGAGTGGAAGACCGCCGAGGGCCAGACCCTCAAGGATGTTCAGGTGGAGCGCGGCGAGGGACTTCGAGGGGCCTGACGGCCCCAGGTTGGGTCCTGCCCCACCCGGGTGTCCTACACCGCCAGCGGGTGGGCCTCGGACCGCTCGCAGATCATCCCGTAGAGCACTCCGGCGGCGTGGGCCCACCGGAAGGATTCAATGTCGGGGAACACGAGCATGAGCCCCAGGGATGGACCAGGGTCATCGGACGCGAGCTCAATGGCGGCGCGGGCGAGAGCGGCTTCGACCTGACCGGCATTCTCAGCACGGGAGACGATCTCGTCCCAGTTGATCCACCGGGCCTCGACACATTTGAGGGTCAACGAGCCGATGGCCACCAGCGGCGGCGCATTGAGGAGGTACACCGACGCCGCCCAAGCGGGATGGTTGCGGAACCAGGCCGGCTGGCGGTCGAGCCACTCCTCGACCTCGACCCGCCAGGAAGGGAGCGTGGACCGAAACGCGCTGAGGGCCCCGGTCACGGCTCGCCCTCGTCATCACCCGGATCACCGTCGGGGTCGTTGTCGCTCGTCTCGCCGAATCGCTTGTAGACGGTGGGCCGGGAGATCCCGAAGGTGTCGGCGATGTCCTTCCACGTCGTTCGCTCGTACCGGCGGGCGTAGTGGACCAGCTGGCGGGTGAGGTCGTCGAGCTGGCTCTGGACATCGGCCACCAGAACGGCCAGCTCCAGATAGCTCGGGCCTGTCTCGTCGTCGGCGGCGCGCCGGTCGAGGGACCGGGCCAGGGTGACCAGCGACTGCGACAGCGCCGGGTGATCGATGGCGGTAGTCCGCTTCTGGCCTCGTGCGGGCGTGTCAGCCTTCATGGCACCTCACTGTACGGAGAAGTGACAAGACTTCTGGGGGACCTGACGTGGTCCCGAGGCGCCCGAGACTCATCTCGGCTTTCCTGGAAGCCTACAACCGTGGTGTGACGAACCTCGGTCATTCGCTCACCGCTGTCGCAGGTTTGACACTTCAGCGTCAAAACCACATCGGGATGCCTCGTTACGTCGTGCCCAGCTCCCGGCCGATCGTCGTACGGCGGGAGGAAGGACAGAGCGGGCAACAGCGGCCAGCCGCTCGATCGCATCGGGCGGGCAGGACGGCTTCGCACTCACCAGGGCCTCCAACAGCGAGTCGGGCGTGGCGATCGTCACGCCCTCGAAATGCAGCGGTGAACGGGGCAAACGGGCGCCGTGGACGCACAGGTCGGCGTGGACGTCGATCCCCGTGACGGCCAGGTCCGAGCTGAGGACGTCGGCGACCTCGCCCGCTGCCCAGCGCAGGACTCGCAGCACCTCGTCCAGGCACGTCCGCCCGTACCAGAGGCGGCCGTCGCCGAGGAGCTTGATGCGGCCCCGGTAGGCCTTGGAGTCGATGACGTGGACGCCCGGCCCGATCACAAGGTGGTCGACATTGGCCCCCGAGCCGGGGAGGCGGCGGTCGTGGAGTACGACCCAGCCCAGCTGGCGCAGCGGATCAAGGATGCTCGCGGTTCTCCGCTCGCCTTCGGCCCCTCGTCGCCAGTTGGAGACGGGCGTGGTCTCGAGCGGCCGCAGCGGCCCGAGCAGGTCGCCCAGCGGGACGTTGGTCCGCCTCTCGTCGGCGTCGGGGGCGAGGAGTGCCCGGTAGTGCTCGGAGGCCGAGGCACCGGCGTCGCTATCGGGGACCTCGGGTAGCGACCACGACCCGGGCGGCTGAGGGCTGTTCACGACAGCTCCGGACCTGCCTCGTGCCCGGCATCGGGCAGGTCGGCAGTCGCCAGATCGAGCGTGAGCAGGTCGAATGCCCGAGCATCCTCGTCGGGAGGATGGCGATCCTGGCGGGGGTCGATCACCTCCACACCGGTCGTCACCGGTTCCACGTAGGTGGCGGCGTGCAGCACCCAGCTCTGCTGGGCGTGCTCGTCCATCATGGCCATGCGAAGGCGCGGTGCGCGCTGCACCCGGTACGCCAGGCCGTCGATCACGACGTTGCCGCACCACGTCCCCGGGAATCCCCTTCCTCCCGCCTCCGTCGGCGTCGCCTCGATGCCGGCGTGGCCGGCCAGGATGAGCCACGAGGCCAGGCTGCGGGCTCGCCAGTCCTCGTCCGGGCTGATGACTGGGGCGGCGAAGACGAGGTTGGTCGGATCAGGCAGGCGGCTCACGGCGTCCTCGCCGCCTCGTGTCCCTGCTCGACCCGGGGCGAGTCAGTCGGCGCCAGCCGGTGGCTGCGGGGCAACTCGATGCTTCGCAGGTCCGGCCCGCAGTCGGCGGGAAGATCAGGGCGGACTGCTTGTGGCCCCTGGTCGAGCCGGCTCGACGCTCGGTGATGGCCGGTGGGTGGCGGACGGTCGGTGGGATGGCGCGGGCTGGCTTCCCCGGCGCCAAGGCCGCTCTCGACGGTGGCCATTGCCTCCCGGGCGCCGAGGCCGGCGGCCTGGCCGGCCTGCTCCAGGAGATCGGTCACCAGGTCCCGGTCCAGGTGCCCCCCGCCCACGATCTGGCCGAGGACGAAGGAGGCCCGGTTGAGCACGTGGTTGCGCTGGCCAACCGCCGCCGCGCTGACACGAGCGAGCTCGCCCTCCACGGCTGCCGCCGCCCAGGAGGACACGCCGGCATCGCGGCGCAGTCGGGAGGGATCGGGAGCGGGCCGAGGCGGCTGCTTGGGCGCAGCCAGGCGCTCGACGAGCCAGTCGGGAACGGCGGCCAGCATGCGCACCGGGCCCCAGCGGTAGGGGGTGCCGGTGGCGTGGATGCTGGGCGGGGCGACCACGTAGCCGCCGTCGCCCCGCACGTCGAGGCCGGGCCCCAGCCGGGTGCCGGCGCTGTTGCGCACCGACCTCCCAGGATGGGCGAAGTACAGGTGGCGCCCGCCGCTTCCGGTGTGGACCATGCGGGTGGGCGGCAGCCGGCCGTTGGCGGCCAGGAGATGCTCGAGGCTCTCGTCGCCGCCGTGGGGCGGATCGACGTCGAGCACCACCACGCCCCGGGTGCTGGAGCCGGGGAGGGCACCGGTGCGGATGGCGACGTTGGCCTGCGGCCAGGTGCGCCACCAGCGGGCGATCACCTCTGGGTGGGTCGTGGCGTCGTGCAGGCCTCGCCGGGTGCGGGGGTGCTTGGCCACGCTGGCGCACTCCGTGGAGCCGCAGCTACAACCGCTGGCCAGCGGGTGATGGCACGGGAAGACCGCCCACCCCCGCTCGGCGTAGGCGAGGGCGGCCTGCACCGGCCTCGGCTCACGTCCACCCGGCGCTGCTGCCCCGCTCACCGCAGGCCTGCCTCGGGGCCGGGCTCGGGCTTTGTCACCTCAGTGTCAAAGTCGCTGGGGATCCAGCCGATGGGGTCGGGCCGTTCGGGGTCGTCGTCGGCGAACCGGCCGACGTCCAGCGTCGCCCACGGATCGTCGCCGGCATCGCCCTGCTCGACGTCGCCCGGCCGGGCGGGCCGGGGAGGGGGACGCTCGACGGTGTGCTCGCCGTCGCCCCGCCGGCGTCGACCTGGCAGGTGAGGAAGGGCGGGTGTCGTCATGGAAGGCTCACCTCGGCTTGTTGGGGTTGGGTGGGATCGGGACGCGGCTGGCCGGCCACGGCCTCGACGTCGGCCAGGTCGACGGCGTGGGGATCGGGCAGGTCGATACGGCGCAGGTCGATCTCGTCGCCGGCGGTGGGGACCTGGGTGGGCGTCGCCGCCGTCGCCTCCGGTGCAGGCACCCGGTAGACGACCGGGGCCAGTGGACCGCCGCCCGGGTTGACCACCGTGGCCGGCACCCGCACCAGCCGGCTCGACGACAGGCCGGGGCCGAACCGTTGGTGGCGCCAGTGGGCCCGGCGCAGGTGGGTGATGGGCGAGGCGTGACCCGCAGCCGCGTCGCTCCCGCCCACCACACGGTCGGCCACCGTCGTGCGGGCCACGTCGAGGACGCGGACGCCGGCGGCGGCGCCCCTCGGCTCGTGGCGGCGGAACTCGCCGCGGCGTACCGCCTTGCGCCATGCCCGCGAGCGCGGGTCGTCGGGGAGTTCCAGGCCACGGTCGGGCTCGTGCCACTCCGCCCACGAGACGGTGGCGGCCAGGTTGTGGGCCACGTGGGCCAGGTGAGCGGACGACAGCCGGCCCCACACCGTGGCCCGGTAGCGGTCGAGCGCGGCTGTCCCGGGTCGGGTGGCGTCGGGGTTGACCGACACCAGCCACATCACCTCGTCGGCCAGCCCGCCCCCGGGGCGCTCGGTGAGCACGGCGCCCTCGATGCCGCCGCCGAGCGCACGCAGGTCGCCGACGACGGTGCGCATCGACGTGGGCTGGCCCGACAGGTCGGACAGGTGGTCCCACTCGCTCGGCCAGTCGTGCAGCTCGGCACCCACCTCCAGGACCCGGCCGAACCACACCGCGATGCGCGGGTACGGCAGGCGCAGCTCGGCTAGGTCGGCCGGCTCGGGGGGATGGCTGGCCAGGATGCCGACGGCGGCGTCGGCGTCGAGGAAGTGGGGCACCGCGTCGTACAGCGCCTCGGTGTCGGCCAGGCAGGTCAAGGTGCGGCTCACCGCGCTGCGCCACACCATGTCGTCGTGCGCCGGGCCGTGGCGGGGGATCGCGGCGATGACGCGCTGGTAGGAGGCGACGCGGGCCAGGTCGGCGGCCACCGCGAAGCCCCGTAGCGCGGCCACGTCGCCGGGGACATAGCGGTCGGGGTCCGGGTACCCGGGGCGCCAGCGCCCCGAGGCCCAGGCGATGGCCGCATCGCGCTGGGCCTGGGCGAACAGGCCGTCGAGCCGACGCACCATGGCGGCGAACCCATTCCGGGCGACGGCCAGCTCGGCATCGCCCAGGAGACGGGGCTGGATCCCGAAGGCGCTGCGTCGCAGCGTCGTCATGGCCCGACCTCCGCCCCCAAGCGACCGGGCAGGGGAGGCTCTGGACCGGCGAGGCGCTCGATGCCCGTTTCTGCCCACACCGATGCCGATGCTTCGGGGAGCTTGCTGGCCGCTGCATCTGGCAGCTCGATGGTGCGTAGGTCGAAGGCGTGTCCCGTCTCAGCCGCCTCCGGCGCTGCCACTTCCGCCGTCCGGGAGCGAGCCAGGAGAGAGCCGTCGACCGCCGCTCGGGCTGGGGACGGGGCCCGGTCCAGCCCGGTCCCCGGCGAGGCCGCCACCCTCGCCTCGGCCTGTGGTGGCATGGCGAACTCCGAGCCGCACAGCCCGCAGATCACCGGTCCGCGCTCGAGCACCGACGGCGCCATGCGCAGCTTGCGGCTCGGCTCGCAGCCGCACTCCGCCGCCTTGGCCTTGGCCTTGGCCTTGGACGCACCGTCGTTCTGGCCCCCGTCACCTAGGCCCGGCCGGCCCTCAGCGCCGCCCTCGACGCCAGCGCTCGGCACCGCAGGCAGGCCCCGGGCCAGTCGCATGTGGGTGGCGATGCCGGCGATGACGGGGGCGTACGCCTCCGCCGCCGCCGGGGTGAGGTCGGTACGGGCCCAGCCGTAGGGGTCCATGCGGCGCGGCCGCAGGCCCACCTCGGCGGCCGCCGCCTTGTAGTGGGCGTTGTGGTAGCGCCCGCCCCGGCTGGCGTCGCGAACGCCACGGGCCGCGGACAGGCCATGGGCCGCCTCGTGCAGCAGGACCTCGAAGACCGCCTCGGGGGGCAGGTGCAGGGCCTCGCCGGCCAGGAGCACCTCGCCCCTGGCCTCCGCTCCCACCCGCCACTGGCCGCCCCACCAGTGACCGAGCTTGACCAGGCGACCCCGTTCCACCCCGCTGCCCAGCACCACCACGGTGTCGGGCACCCCTGGGTGGCGGGCCTGGATGGCGGCCCACGCCGCCTCGCAGGCGGCGACGAGGTCGCTGGCGGCCACCGCCTGGGCGTTCGCATCGGCGCCGGGAGCTACCTGTTCTTGGTCGCCGTCGGAGGCCACCCGAGGATCGACGGGGTCGGTGAGGTCGGACACGTCGTCTCCTACAGGGCCGGGGACAGGTCGGGTCGCGGATCGGGCAGGGGCACGAGGTCGATCCCGGCTGCCTCGGCCACCGCCCGGGCCGCCTCGTCCCACCCTCGGGCGGCATCGGGGTCGCCGGGCCGGGTGCCCAGGCCGGGCACGGACGGCGACGCGTCGTCACCGTCGTTGTCGATCCCGGCAGGGTCCGGCAACGCCGTGTCGCCTTCTCCGAGCCCGGCCGGTCCCGCCCAGCGGTCGAGGTACAGGGCGACCCGTTCCACCGCCCGGCGCCACCGGTGGCGCTCCTCGGCGCTGGCCCCGGGCCGCGGCTCGGGCATCACTGCGGCCAGCAGGGGCGGGACCAGGGCGGGCGCCCCCAGGCGCACCTTGGTCTCCCGCCCGGCGATGGCGTCTCGCAACAGGTCGCGCCGGGCGACGTCGTCGGCGTGGTCGCCCAGGTACACCTCCCGTCGCCCGGCCTGGAAGCGCAGCGCCAGCAACCGTCCCCCCAGGGTCTCGAGCTGCCGGGCCACGCCGTCGGCCTCGGCCCGCAGCCCGCCAACGGAGCGGCCGCGCTGGCCCCTTCGACGCCGTGCGCCCTCGGCCGCCTCCAGCTGATCGGCGAGCAGGCGGTGGCGGGCGGCGAGGGTCTCGTAGGCGGCCTCCGCCCCGGCGATGCGCCGGGCGACGTCGGGGGGAGCGGCCGCCACCGTGGCGGCCACCGGCGCCAGGAGGGCCTCCAGCTCGCCCAGGGTGAAGCGGGCGGCCACGGCGCCACCCTCGGCCACCGTCGGGTCGGCGTCGTGGAGAAGGCCACCGGGCACCTCGGCGGCCAGGCGGGCGGCCAGGGCGTCGAAGCTCGACTCGCGCAGCGTGGGCGGCCCGTGGGAGGCATCGACGTCGCGCTCGTCGGCCACCGCCCCGTCGACCAGGTAGATGCGGTTCTCCAGGCGTCCCCGGGTGGTGGCCACGTAGGCCCCGGCCGAGGTGGTGGTGTCGTCGACGACGGACCGCGAGCGCTCCAGGGTGCGGCCCTGCACGCCGTAGTCGGTCACCGCGTAGGCCCAGTCGAGGTGCCCCGCGCCGAGGTAGCGCGCCGGCATGGCGACGCGGTGCACGCCGCCGCCCGCCCCCTCGAAGTCCACGCTGAGGCGTCCCGCCTCGGCGTCGACCACCACCACCGTGCCCCGGCTCCCGTTCTTCACCCACCAGCTGGGGTCGGACGTGCTGCGCAGGCGGCGGTTGTTGGCCCCGGCCACCACGTAATCGCCCACCTGGAACGACCGGCCAGCCACCTCCAGGGCTGGCCCGGACACCACCCCGGCCTCGGCCAACAGGTGCCGGGCGCGGCGGTTGAGCTCGTGGCGCACGGCGTTGCGGGTGGTGACCATGGGGTCGCGTGCTCCGCCTTCCCAGTCGGCAAGCCACTCGCCGACCACCGCGTCGTACAGCTCGGGGGCGCTGGCCGCCCGGGTGACGAGCCCGGCGTCGTCGCGAAGCGCCAGGGCCTCGGCGACGCGGCCCTCCCGGAAGGCGATGTTGGCCTCGCGCTCGGGCGCCAGGGACACCACCACGGTGCCCTCGTCGTCGACCACATCGGCCTGGCGGTGGTTGGCCCGCAGGGTGGGGACGTCGGCGCCCTTGTGCGCCACCAGCCATCCGAAGAAGTGGCCGGGCCCGACCGGTCCGTGCTGGTGGGGATCACCGATCAGCACCAGGGCGCCACCGGCCGCCTCCACATGCGACACCAGGCGGTCGAGGTCGCGGTGGCCGAGGGTCGAGGCCTCGTCGACGATGACGACGCTGCCCAAAGCCAGTCCCCCGTAGTGGGGGTGGTCGAGGTCGCCCAGCGTGCGGGCCACGGTGTCGCAGGCGGAAAGCCCGGTGGCCCGGGCCAGCTCGTCGGCGGCGACGGCGGTGACGGCGCAGCCGACCACGGGTAAGCCGGCGCCGGCCAGGGCGGCCACGCACGCCTCGGTGGCGTAGGTCTTGCCCGCCCCCGGGTAGCCGACCACGGGGCGCAGCAGGTTGGCGGTCCCGCACACCGAGCGCACCATGGCCCGTTGCTCGTCGGCCAGCTTCGGCCGCTCGGCCAGGGTCGCCTCGATGACGCCCGGCGCCACCACCGGACCGAGCGAGCGGGCGTCGGTGGCGACGGCCATCAGTCGGGCCTCGATGGCGGCGAGGTCGGGGGTGGTGAAGGCGGCGTTGGCCAGGTCGTCGACGAAGCCCCCGCCGGCGCCTTGGAGAAGGCGGTGTCGGGGCAGGCCGGGCCGGTGCTCGCGCACCTGCACGACGCGATCGCTGGCCAGGAAGCGGTCGGCCAGCGACACCAGCTGCGGGCCGGCGACGGCACCGCCGAGGGAGTTGGACAGGGCGCAGATCACGTTGGCCCGGGAGAACGTGGCCGCCTCCTCGCTCAGCCCGCCTGCGGACCCAAGGCGGTCGAACAGGGCCTCGATGCGGCGCTCGTCGACATCGGCACCGGTGGTGGCGCCGAGGCAGGCCGCCACCGAGGCGGCGTCGAAGCCGACCTCGGCCGCCTCCGCCCGCCACCGCTCGTGCAGGCCGTCGGCCGCCCGGTCGGTGGCCTTGGCCCTGCGACTGGCCACCGCCGCGATCTGGCGGGCGGCGGGCGAGTCCGAGCCCACCCGGGCCAGCTCGGCCGCGATCTCCCCGGAGCGCTTGGAGAAGTGCTCGACCACCGCCCGGGGCACGCCTTCCACGTCGGCCCAGCCGTTGACGACCGGTTCGCTGCGAAGCCCCAGGCGGCGCTCGGCCAGGTGGCGGAAGCTGGCCTGGTACACGGCGTCGGCGGCCAGGCCCTGGCGGTACAGGCCATGGGGGTCAAGGGCGGCCCAGGTGCCGTCGGGGAGGCGGGTGGCGTTGGCCACCACGCAGTGGGTGTGCAGGAGGGGGTCGCCGGCCCGGCTGTCGCGGTGATCGAAGGCGGCCACCACCAGTCCCTCGGTGGCGGTGCGGACCCGCTTGCGGCCGCTGCCCACCTCGGCGGTGGCACGGGCGGTGGCGGCGGTGTCCTCCAGGTAGGACAGCGCGTGGGCGGTGGCCTGGTGGTGGATGGTCTGGAGCTCTCGCCCGAGGGCTTCGGGTCCCACCGCCCACAGCACCGAGTAGCTCTTGGGCGGGCGGAAGACCAGGTCCCAGCCGGCGCGTGCGTCGGGGGGCCGGCGCTGGTCGCGGACGCGGTCCACGGCCTCCTGCGGGATGGCCCAGCGGTAGCGATGGCCGCCCCGGCCCGGTGCCTTCGATCGCTGCCCGAGGAGGAAGGTGGTCGGCGTCGCGTCGGGGATCTGGCCCAGGGCGCCCAGCTCGTCGAGGCGTGCCTGGTAGTCCTCCACCCTGCCCAGGGCGACGCCGGCCGGGGTGGCCTCGCGCACCGCGAGCTTGACCGCCTCTCCCGCTTCGAGCCAGTGGCGCACCGCCCGGGTCGACACCTGGAGCTGGGCGGCCACCTGGGCGACGTCGAGGCCCCGGGCCCCGGCCTGGCGCGGTGCGGCCCGGCCGTTCGATCGGGCCAGGGCCCGGGCGTTGGAGCCGGCCGATCCCACCAGCTCGGAGCCGGTGCGGGGGTCCAGGCCGCCCAGCAGGGCCTCGATGGCCTCGCGCTCCACCGCTCCGCTCAGGCCCAGCTCGGACGCCAGCGAGCCCGTCCAGCGCCCGGCCGACTCACCCCGGCCGAAGTAGTAGTCGGCCGCGCTGTGGGCTACGGAGCCGACGTAGTAGTCGACGGCGTCGGCCCGCAGCTTGGCGATGTTGAGCACGCGACTCAGGCCTCGTCGTCCTGGTCGTCGGCCTCGCCGGCGCCGACCGATCCCGGGCGGTGGCGGGCGTCGAGGAACTCGAGACGGGTGGCGACGACCTCGTGGCGCGAACGTGCCACGCCGTCGGGATCGGTCCACTCCCGGTGCTCCAGGCGGCCTTCCACCGCCACCCGGCGACCCTTGTACAGGTACTCCTCGGCCGCCTCCGCCTGACGTGCGAAGCACACCACGTCGACGAACACGGCGCCGGCGTCCTCGCCACTCCGTCGACGGGGCACGGCCAGGCGCAGCACGGCCACCGGGGTGTCCTCAGCGGTGGTGCGCACCTCGGGGTCGCGGGTCAGGCGACCGATCAGGTTGACGTTGTTCATGGGATGGGTTCCTTTCTTGGTCGGTGTTGTGGTGGTGGGCTCAGGGCGAAGCCGGAGGGTTGGGCCGGTAACCGACGTGGAGGTGGTCCTGGTGGGAGGCGTCGGAGAAGACGCCGGCCAGTGGCGCCAGGGCGGCCCAGGGGACGCCCAGCTCGTCGGGACGCAGCGGCGGGGAGAGTCCGATCAGGAGGGCGGCGAGGGTACGGGCGGCCTGGTTGGCGGGGCTCACCGCCTGGCCGGCGACCATGTCGATGTCGGCGCCGCGGAAGTACCAGTGCTGCGAGATGTCGCAGCCGGGGCGGCTCTGTCGGTCGCCGCCTCCGACGCACTGCGAGTGCCCGGTGCGGATCACCCCGACGTGGATGGGAAAGCGGTCGGCGGCCATACCCAGCACCGCCACAACCCGGGGGTCGACGAGGCCCGATTCGAGGTCGCCACGGGCAGCGGCGGAGACCGTGAGGTTCGCCTTGGCCAGGAGGCCAGCGGGCGTCAACGACCCCAGGGCTGGCGGCGTCGGTGAGGCGGACTGGTAGCCGGCGGCCACGGCCAGGACGTGACTGACGTAGGCCGCCGAGTGGTTGTAGGTGGCGATGGCGGCTTCCACGTCGTCGAGCCGGTCGCCGGGCCCGCACAGATAGGTGGCGGCCGAGGCGATGGCGTCGAAGGCGTTGTGGGGGTCGGCGACGCCGTCGCCGGAGGCGTCGCGTCCCCAGGGGGCCCAGGTGGCGGGGAGGAACTGCATGGGCCCCACGGCGCGATCCACCAGCGCGTCGCCGTCGAGGCGCCCCCCATCGGTGTCGGCCACCCGGGTTGTCCCGCCAGCCCCGTCGAGGGCCACGCCGACGATCGGAGGGGCGACGTCCCCGCCGAGGGCGAGGGTGGCGCCGCCTGCCCGCCCGTGGTTGGTTTCGACCTTGCCGATCGCCGCCAGCACCGACCAGGGCAGACCCGGGCAGCTCGCCGCTGCGCCCCGGTAGGCGGCCAACAGCGCGTCGGGGATGTCGGCCACGGCTGCGGTGCTCGGGACTCCGGTCGCCTGCGAGGAGGAGGCGCCGGCCAGCGCGGCGGCCAGGCCGGCAGGCAGGGCGTAGGTGGCCGCCAAGCCGCGGCCCAGCAGCGTCTTCAGTCCCACGCCTGCCTCGCAGACCCCGGCCGAAGTCCGGGGTCTTGAACATCGCTCTTGCGTGCTATCACCGTATGAGTGTAAACAAGCGTAGGTAGCAACTGTCAAGCGAAACCGGTACGACTAACCGGCTGCGATCCGAACAGGAGGAACGTTGGTGGTCAATGGATTGGTGCGGACCCGGAGTGGGCGGCACGGCGTGGGCCAAGCCCATCCGGGGCGTCTGGCGTGGTGCAGGCGACGGGCATCGTCGGGGGTCGCGTCCCTCGGGGGCCAGCTGCGCGGACCCGGCGCCGGATGCCTGGGCGTGGTGCCCGTGCTCGCTCAGGTAAAGGTCAGCCCCGACTCGCGAGCGCTTCCCGGCGGCGCACAGCTCCAGCAGATCGTCAACGGGGTGGCCGCCTTCTCCCTGGTGATCCTGGTGGGCGCCGTGATCGCCGGGGCAGTGATGTGGGCCTACGGATCGGCTACGTCCAGCTACAACAACATCAACGGCGGAAAGCGCATGGTGCTGATATCCGCCCTGGGGGCGGTCATCGTGGGTGGGGCGGCCGCCCTCATCAACTTCTTCACCGCCATGGGGGGCCAGATCTGATGGCCGCCCCCCGCCGGTTCGCCCCCGTCGCCATCGGGGTGGTCCTCACCGTGGTCGTCCTCGCGGCTGTGGTGATCGGCCGGGGCCACCACGGCCCGCCTCGCCCGGCCGCCCGTCCGGAGCGGGTCACACCTGCCCGCCGGGAGGTGCCCGCACCGGGGGTGGCCGCGCCGGCGCCCCCGCTTCGCAGCACCGGTCCGGCCGGGCCGGGGCCCGGGCGCACCGAGGACGGCGTGGCGGTGGGGTATGCCCGAAGCGAGGACGGTGCGGTGGCGGCGGCCACCACGTACCTGTCGACCTTGCACGGCCTGGCATTGGACCCCGGCGCACGAGAGGCGGCAGTCGGCCGCATGGCCGCTGCGGGCGCGCCGGGTGTCGTGGAGCAGACCCTCGCCGGCATGGCCCTGCTCGACACAGTGGTGGGCGAGGCACGCGCCGCCCTGCCGAGCGCCCGAGCCTTCCTCCGCGAGATCCCCGTCGCCTACACCTTGTCCCGCTTCGATCCGCAACGGGCGCGGGTGCAGGTCTGGAGCCTCGGCGTGGTGCTGATCGAGGGCCGTACGCAGGCGACCGAGGTGTGGTCGACCAACACCGTTGACCTCGCCTGGGACCAGGGCGACTGGCGGCTGTGGTCGTGGTCCCGGGCGCCCGGACCGGTGCCCGCCGCCAGCCTGGAGGCGCCCACCGACCCGGCCGAGGTGCTGGCCGCCATCAACGGCTGGGAGGGCTACCGCTATGTCCCGTCCTCGTAATCCGCTGGCGACTGCGCTGGCCCTCGGCTGCATCGCCGCCGTGGCACTCATTGGCACCAGCGCCGCTCCGGCTGGCGCCGGGGTCCCCCTGGCCCGCCCGGTGTTGGCCGCCGCCGCCGGCGGACCGTGCGACGTGCCGCTGCTCGGAGCCGTGTGCGCCATTCCCGACGTTGTCGGCGGCGCCGTCGACGCAGTCACCGCCATCCCCGGCGCCATCGCCGGTGACGTGACCGAGGCGTTCGCCCGCTGGATCGCGTCGGGGGCGGCGGGGTTCCTGGAGGCGGCCGGCCACGCCATCTTCAGCGGTACCCGCGTCGACCTCACCGACACAGGCGAGGGCGGCCGGCCCTGGTTCGTCGAGCACTACGACAAGATGGCCCTGGTCGGGCTCGCCGTGTTCGCGCCCATGCTGATGCTGGCCGTCCTGCACGCGGTGTTCACCCAGTCCTTCGGGCTTCTCGGCCGGGCCCTGGCCAACCTGCCCATCGCCTCCCTTGGCACCGCTGGGGCCATCGCCGTGGTGGGGCTGTTCCTCGGGGCCACCGACCAGGCATGCAACTTCGTGGCCGGCGGGCTGGGCGCCGACAGCCAGAACTTCCTCTCTGGCATCGTCGCCACCCTCCTCAACCCCGTGGCCGTGACGCTCGGGGCCGGTCCCGCCGGGCTGTTCGGGGTCGCCCTGCTGGCGCTGTTCATGGCCTTCGCCGCCTTCGTGGTGTGGCTCGAGCTGTTGGTGCGCCAGGCCGCCATCTACCTCACCGTGTTGTTCCTGCCCATCGGCTTCGCCACCTACATCTGGCCGGCGCTGTCGGTCTGGCTGCGCCGCCTGGTCGAGGTCATCGTGGCCCTGGTCCTGTCCAAGCTGGTGATCGTGGCCGCCCTGTCGTTGGCCGGCTCGGCTCTGGCTGCCCAGGAGGGCCTCGCCGCCCTGGTGGGTGGGGCGGGGATGCTGCTGCTGGCCGCCTTCGCTCCCTTCGCCCTGTTCAAGCTCATCCCCATCGCCTCCATGGCGGCCATCAGCTCGCTGGAAGGCCAGGGCCGCCGGGGCGCCAGAGCGGCGGTTCCCCGTGCCTCCAGCATCTTCTACGCCCGCCAGCTCGCCGGGTCGGGCCGGCGATCGGCGCCGTCCGGCGGCGGGGGGTCGGGCTTTGGGTCCCGTCCGGGCGAGAACCCGCCCCGTCCGCCTGCCGGACGGCCGGCCGGGGGAGGGGGCGTTCGCGCCGGCACAGGAGGCGGTGCCCGTAGACCGCCGATCGGGGCGTCACCGGGTGGAGCGGGCGTCGCTGGCGCAGCCGGAGGGGCGGCGGCCGTTGGAGCCGGCGCGGCCGGCGCGGTGGGGGCCGGCGCGGCTGGGGCAGGAGCGGTTGTTCGCACCGCGAAGAACACCACCGTGTCCCACGCCAGACGGATCGGTCCAACGTCGGGGCCGGGCGAGGGGGGTGAGAGCGGATGAGCGTGAGCGAGCCCCCGCCCGCCACCACCTTCCGCTTCCCGGGACCGGACCACCGCGCCCTGCTCCTCGGGTTGCGGGCTCCCCAGGTGGCGATCCTCGGGATCACCGTGGCCGCCGCCGTGGGCCTGCTGATGGCCGTCCCCACCTCCGCTGGGCTCGGCCTCACCCTGGCTGTCTTCGCGGTGGGCGTCCCCACTGCTGTCGTGCGGGTCCGTCGTCGCAGCATTGACGAGTGGGCGCCGGTGGTGGCGCGGTGGTGGTGGCGCCGGGCGCGGGGGCAGCTGCGCTGGGTCTCACCCGTGCCCCTGCTGGGCGAGCGCGCTGACCACGGTGAGCGGGCGTCGCCGCCCCCGCCCCTGGCCGGGGTGAGCTTGTTGAAGGTGAGCAGGGTCGGGAGCAGGGACGTGGCGGTGGCCAAGGACGCCCGGGCCGGCACCTTCACCGGCGTGGTGGCCTGCGGGGGCCGGGCGTTCGCCCTCCTCGACGGCGCCGAGCAGGACCGGCTGTGCGCGTTGTGGGGTCAGGCCCTCGCCGCCTTCGCCCAGGAGGGTTCCCCGGTGACGCGGGTGGCGTGGGTGGAGCGCACCGTGCCGGAGGACGGCGACGCACTCCACGCCTACCTGGGTGACAACGCCGTGCTGGAGCCTTACCACCCGCTGCGGGCATCGTACGAGGGGTTGATCGCCAACGCCGGCCCGCTGGGCCAGCACCACGGTGCGTACGTGGTGGTGAGCATCGGCGCCAGCAAGGGCCGCCGGGCCATCCGCCAGGCCGGCGGGGGCGACGAGGGGGCGTGCGAGGTGCTGCTGCGCGAGCTGACCACCCTGGTCGACCGCCTGCGCCAGGCCGAGGTCGACGTCACCGGCGTGCTCGGCCCCCGCCAACTGGCCGGCTGCCTGCGGACCGCCTTCGACCCGGCGTCGGCCCGCCCCCTGGCGCGGCGTGCCCGCCAGGAGCCGTCGCGGGGCGGGACCACCGGGCGCAACGCCTGGCCGCTAGCCACCGAGGTCACCTGGAGCCACTACCGCACCGACTCCGGCGTGCACGCCACCTACTGGGTGGCCGAGCTGCCCCGGCGGGACGTGTACGCCGGGTTCCTCCAGCCCCTGTTGCTGCGGCCCTCCGGCATGCACGCGGTGGCGGTGGTGATGGAGCCGGTGGCGCCGTCCAAGGCAGCCCGGGCGGTGGAGTCGGCCCATGCCTCCCACGTGGCCGACGAGGAGCTGCGGGCCAGGGCCGGCTACCTGCCGTCGGCCCGGCGCCGGCGCGAGCACGAGGACATCCTGGCCCGCGAGGCGGAGCTGGCCGCCGGCCATGGTGAGTACCGCTTCAGCGCCTACGTGAGCGTGACCGCCCCCGACCCCGAGGCCCTGGAGTTCCTGGGGGGAGAGATCGAGCAGCTGGGCTTCGACGCCCAGGTCGAGCTGCGCCGCCTCTACGGCGAGCAGGACGCCGCCTTCACCTACACCTTGCCCCTCGGTCGGGGCCTTCGGTAGGGGCGGGGATGGCAAGGCCGGCGCACCGGGCCACCACCGCCAACGTGGCGGGCCTCTACCCCTTCCTGGCCGGGCCGGGGCTGGGTAGCGAGGCCGCCTACGTCGGCCAGGACGGCACCTCAGCGTTCTGCTTCGACCCGTGGGCGCTGTACCCACGCTTCCTGACCAACCCCAACATCTTGGTCCTCGGGCAGCTGGGGCGGGGCAAGAGCGCCCTGGTGAAGACCATGGTGATGCGGGGTGCGCTGTTCGGCCGCCGGGCCGCGGTCCTGGACCCCAAGGGCGAATACCACGACGTGGCCGCCGCTCTCGGCGTCGAGCTCATCCGCCTCAGCCCCGGCGGCTCGGTGCGGCTCAATCCCCTCGACGCCGGGCCGGGAGCGGCCGAGCTCGGGCCGAGAGAGGTGCAGCGCCGGCGCCTCACGCTGTTGCAGTCCATCGCCACCGCGGCGCTCAAGCGCGACCTCCGGCCCATCGAGCGGGCCGCCTGCCGTATCGCTCTCGACGCCGTGTCGAGCGGCGATGCGGTGCCGACCCTGCCGCAGGTGGCTGCCGCCCTGATGGAGCCGGGCCAGACCGCGGCCGATGAGATCCGCACCACGCCCGACGAGCTGGCCCGGTCGAGCCACGACGTCGCCCTGGAGCTGCGCCGGCTGTGCGACGGCGACCTGGCCGGCATGTTCGATGGCCCCAGCACGGTCGACGTCGACTGGGACGGGCCGCTCGTGGTGCTCGACCTGTCCCAGATGGCCGACGACGAGGGCCTGGCCATCCTGATGGCCTGCGCCACCGCGTGGATCCAGGCGGCGGTGGCGAGGCCCGGCGCCCAGCACCGCTTCATCGTGCTCGACGAGGCGTGGCGGCTCCTCAACGACCTCGGTACCGGGCGGTGGCTGCGATCGAGCCTGAAGCTGGCCCGCCAGTATGGGGTTGCCAACATCCTCGTCATCCACCGGCTCTCCGACCTGTTGGCGGCGGGCGACGCAGGGTCGGAGAAGCACGCGCTGGCCAGCGGGCTGTTGTCGGACACCGAGACCCGGATCATCTACGCCCAGCCCGACGGGGAGGTGGCGGAGATGGCAGCGCTGCTCGGGCTCAGCCGCTCTGACCAGGAGCACCTGGTGGACATGCAACGGGGCCACGCCATCTGGAAGGTCGGGCGTACCTCCCATCTGGTGGAGCACAGGGTCAGCGATTTCGAAAAAGCCATCACCTACACCGACCAGGCAATGGAGACGAACGCAGGGGCGGCATGAGCGAGACCAGGAAGGAAGGAACGATGGTCAAGGTCGATCGGTACCGGGTGGGGCGCAACTTCATCCGGGTGGGCGACGTCGTGAGGGTGAAGGCCGCCCCGGGGAAGCGCAACGGCTTCAAGGCGACGGTCCGCGCCATCAAGGTGGACGAACGAACCGGCCACGTGGGCGAGGTCGAAGTCTTCGGCGGGCCGGCCGGACGTGCCGCGTTTCGCAGTTTCCGACGCGAGCGGATCGAGCGGGTGGCGCAGAGCCGGAACGGCGGAGGGAGAAGGCTATGAGAAAGGATCCGGATCGCTTCTACACGACCGAGGACGTGGCGACGATGCTGGCAGTCAGGCCGAAGACCGTACGCAAGTGGATCGAGGAGGGAGAGGTCAACGCCGTGAAGATCCGACGTCAATGGCGCATCGCGGCGTCTGAACTCGACCGCCTGTTGCGGGGGTGCAGCCGTGCTGGCCGATGAACCTCTCTGGACCACCGAAGACGTGGCGCTCTACCTCCGGGTATCCGAGGCGACCGTACGGTCCTGGCAGCAATGTCGTCGGCTCCCATTCGTGAAGATCGGCGGAACGGTCCGGTTTGTTCCTGCCGAAATCCGGCAGGTCGTAGCCGATTCCAAGGAGTTGCGGTCCAACGCCGGTATGGCGTCTCGGTTATAGGCATCTGGCGCCGAGACTTCGCTGTTCCGTGACCTGCTTGTCGACCGAGTTCTCAGGTGGCCTTCTCCGCTGGCAAGCGAGGTAGGCGACGAATGTTGTCTACCGATGCCTCTCGGGCCCGCCGACTCATCCGATCCCTGAGAGCTTGGCGGTCCTTCTCGAACAGATGACCGTAGACTCGGTCGATCATCCGGGTATCACCGTGGCCAAGAATCTCTGCAAGCATCCACGGGTTTGCACCCTCGGCGATGAAGAGTGACGCCGCAGTATGGCGCAGGTCGTGGGGCGTCAAGGGTGCGAGCTCTGCGAGAGATACCGCACGATTGAAATGGCGATTCCGCCAGTTGTTTGGCCGCAGGACGCCGCCATCGGGTGCGGCGAAAAGCAAAGCTCGCCGATCTGTGCCCTCGACTCGCAGTTCGATGTGTGCCGTCAGTTTCTCCAAGGCGAGGTCAGCCATAGGAACAGTTCGGAACGCCCGGTCTGACTTCGGATTCTCGAATTTGAGCTGACCATCGACGTCGGTGAGTCCTTCGTCGACGCGGATGTAGCCATGAGCCCAGTCGACATCATCGATCCGCAACGCGCACAGTTCGCCAAGTCGAAAGCCGCCGTAGGCCGCGACGAAGATCATCGCTTCGTAGAGAGGATCAATGTTCTGTGCGAGATGGTCAACCTCCGCCTCCGCCAGGAACCGGATCGCCTTTCGTTTCTTGCGAGCGATGGGGGGATGTTCAGGACAAGGGATCCTGGGGATGCGTCCAGCCGTGTGCGCCGCCTTCATAACCTTCCGGAAAGTCTGATAGATGTCCTGCACGCTGGTTGGGGCGAGAGTGCCGCCCTTGACTGCCTTGCCCTCGTCGCCGAGGTCCGCGATCCACCGCTCAACGGCGGATTCAGAGATCTTGCCCAAAGGGGTACGACCCCAACGCGGGAGAACGTAGGCGTTGAGCCAGGTCACGTCTCGGGCGTAGGTCGTCCGCGCGAGCCGCTTCTGCGCGAGGGCGAAGTAGTGCTCCGCCCACTCAGCGAAGAGGAGCTTGCCTCCGGCCTCGTCCATGTAGCGGCCCTGATCGATGGCCACCTCCGTCGATCGCAGGTGACGGGCTGCATCCCGCTCGCGGGCAAAGTTCTTGCTCCGGAGCCTTCCATCAGGATCACGCCAACGAGCCCGGTACTTACCGTTCGGCTGCTTCTGCGTGTACCCCATCGTGCCTCCTGGGAGAGCCACAATGGTTCTCCACCGGCGTCAGAATCAGGACCGGCCCCGCTGCAGAAGCGGGAAGTCAAGGCGAACCCGCCGAGGCGAAGGTTCGCAGTTCAGAACCGACATGGTACCAGCCGCGGGCTATAGCGCCAGAATGCGCCAAACATACCTTATCTGCGGTCGCCGTGTCACTCGTCGGCAGCGGACGAGGATCCAGCCTCCCCCGGCCGAGAGCTTGCCAGGTGATTGGCGGCGGCTCTCGCGTCGGTCGTACGCCCGGGTCAGGCAGCCCGCACCGGGCGCCAACCTCCGCGCCTTTTTGGCTTCGCCGACCGTCTCAGAGCATTCCTGCGCCATTCCCGCGCCTTTTCGGGGGCACTCTGAGAACAGTTCTCGACGTAAAGGCCGCTACGGACTCCTGACCTGCGGTTTTGTTGTGGAGGTGATGGGACTTGAACCCACGACTTCTACGTTGCGAACGTAGCGCTCTACCGGACTGAGCTACACCCCCGTCGGTGCTCAGGCTACCGCCGTGCCCCGGTAGCCGTGCGTCCCTTTGGCGGCGTCAGCGACCGGATTCCGGACGCTGACGCCGCCAAAACCGGAGCGGCGTCAAGACGCCGGCGCCTCGGACGGCGGCCAGCGCTGCTCCAGGGCGGCACGCAGCCGGGACTGGATCACGGTCGTGGTCACGTCGCTGCGGCTGCGCTCGAGTACGGCCCGCAGGGCGTCGGTGGCCCGCCGCAGACCGCCGGTGATGGCGTCGGGGTAGTCGACGGTGACCAGCAGGTCGTAGACGTCCTCCATGGCGCCGAGAAGCTGCTCACCCCGGTCCAGGTCGCCCTCCCGGATGCGGTCGAGCAGGTGGCGGCGCAGCTCTGAAGCGGCCTCCGCCAGCCCGCACAGCCAGGCCGGCACGCCGATGCCGACCTCCTTCGCTCCCGGCAGGGGTGTGCCCGCCACCAGGGCGGCGGTGAGCATCGCCTCGGCGTACTCCTTCTCGGCGTCGTGCAGGAAGCCGGCGTGGGCGACCCTCGGGTGCGGGCCCAGCGCCGTCTGCGCCTCCCGCAGCGCGTCGCGGGCCTCGGCGGTCAGCGTGCCGGCGAGGTCGTCGTCCCGGCGGTGCACGGCCCGGATGGCATTGCCGCAGGCGCGGATGGTGCGCCGGCAGGCAGCCAGGCCTCGCTCACGGGCCTGGTGGGCGGCCTCCAACTCCGCCCGCAGCGGCTCGCACAGGCTGACCAACTCGTCGCTCCGGCGATCACCCGCCTTCCCGGCCACCCGGGACGGACGGGTGCTAGTTGGCCGAGCGGCGCAGCAGCAGGACGTTGTCCGGCTGCGCCGTCGCCGGCAGGAACCGCAGCTTCATGTCCCGCTCGGCCGAGGCGTTGCGAGCCTGGATGAGGAGGGCTACGTAGCCGGCGAAGAACAGGTCACACAGCAGGTGCAGCCCGAGGAGCGCGTGGAAGGGCGGCAGGAGGCCGAGTACCAGCGTGATGGCCATGGCGCCCAGCAGGATGAAGAGGACGTCGCGACGGCGCTTGAGGGTGCGGGCCCGGCGGGCGCCGTCACGCGAGTACGACCGGGCCATCTGGTACGTGGGCGCCGGCGTGGGCGCTGCGTAGTTCGGGATCCGTAGGGGATTGGCTGCCGCCACGACCGTTGGGCCTGTTCTGCGCAGAACGCTCAACTGGTGGCGGAAGTTGCCGATCGAATCGGCTGGCCTCAGGTCAGACCGGGCCCGCAGCATCTGTGGGATCAGTACTGCACCCCAGATCACGGCAAGGACAAGCAGGACCACGATCGTCAAGAGCTCCTCGACCCGCTTTCGTGAACTCGGTGACCGTAACCCCCCACGCCCCGGCGGCGGTGGATGGTCTTGGTCGAGACGTGCAGTGATCCTTGCACCTAGTCGGGGCGCGCGTCCAGCCCACGAACGGCCGTTCCCCCTCAGCGGGCCGCTCAGAGGGTGTGGCTGGGAGGGCCGTCGGACGGCTGGCGGCGCCATGTGCCCGCCTTGCCACCCGTCTTCTCCCACAGAGCCAGCTCGCCGATCACCATGGTGCGGTCCGACGACTTGCACATGTCGTAGATCGTCAGAGCGGCCACCGAGGCGGCCAGCAGGGCCTCCATCTCCACGCCCGTGCGGTCCACTGTCTCCACCTGGGCCTCGACCTCCACGTGGTCGTCGCCGATCGTGAAGTTCACGTAGACCGACCCGATGGTGAGTTGGTGGCACAGCGGGATGAGGTCGGGCGTGCGCTTTGCCGCCTGGATGCCCGCGACCCGGGCCACGCCGAGCACGTCACCCTTGGTGACGGCGTTGGTGGCCACCATCGAGGTGGTCTCGGGTTTCATGTACACACGGCAGCGGGCGATGGCCCGCCGGTGGGTGGGCTCCTTGGGCGTGACGTCGACCATGCGGGCCCGGCCCAGGGGATCGATGTGGGTGAGCCCACGCTCTGACATGACGGGAGTGTAGGGGCTGGAGGTTCTATCCGCCGATCTGGCTCATCGACCGGGCGGGGCGGGTGAATTGTACCTGGCCGATGGTGTGGCCGGCCCACTTTGTGCCCACTTCGGCCTCGATGGCGGCGGCCACGTCGCCATCCGACCCGCCGCTGCGCAGGACGGAGCGCAGGTCGGCCTCGCGCACGGCGAAGAGGCAACTGCGGAACTGCCCGTCGGCCGTGAGGCGCACCCGGTCGCAGGTCGAGCAGAAGCTCCGGGTGACGCTCGCCACCACGCCGATCTCGCCCCCGCCGTCGCGGTAGCGGAACCGCTGCGCCGGAGCGGAGCCGGGCTCGGGGACGGTCTCCAGCGGGTGGACGGCGTGGATGGTGGCGACGATCTCGTCCTGGCTCACCACCGCGGCGCTCGTCCAGGCCCCGTCGGCGTCCAGGGGCATGAACTCGATGAAGCGCATCACCACGCCCCGGTCGCGACCGAAGGCGGCGAGGTCGAGGATCTCGTCGTCGTTCACGCCCCGCATCAGGACGCAGTTGACCTTTACGGGATCGAACCCGGCGGCGACGGCGGCGTCGACGCCGTCCAGCACCCTGTGCAGGTCGTCGCGCCGGGTGATGCCGGCGAAGCGCTCCGGCCGCAGCGAGTCCAGCGAGATGTTGACCCGCCGGAGCCCAGCCGCCCGCAGGTCGGCGGCCACCAGGGCGAGGGACACGCCGTTGGTGGTCATGGAGAGGTCGACGCCCAGGCGCGCCAGCGTCTCGACCAGGACGGCCAGGTTGGCCCGCACGGTGGGCTCGCCGCCGGTGATGCGGATGCCGTCGAAACCGAAGCGCTCGACGCAGACCCTCGCCACCCGCTCGATCTCCTCGTAGGTGAGGATCTCCGAGCGGGGCGCCCAGTCCAGTCCGTCCGCCGGCATGCAGTAGGTGCAGCGCAGGTTGCAGCGGTCGGTGACCGAGATGCGCAGGTCGCGGACGGTGCGCCCGAAGGGGTCGACGAGAGGCGTTGGTGCGCGCATGGGTGTTCCCAGGCTACGGGCGCCCCGGCCCTATGCCAGAAGCATGACCTGCACAGTGCCGCCCTGGTCCACACCGGTGCCGTCGGGGAGGACGGCGAGGGCGTTGGCGCGGGCCATCGCCCACAGCAGGTGTGACTGCTGGGCCCCGGTCGAACGTACGTGGTAGCGGCCGTCCTCCTCGGCGGCCGCCCGCACCCGCACGAGGTGCACCTTGCCGTCCGGCCGGCGGGGCAGGGGTTCGTCTGTCACGGCGATGACACGGGGCCGATCGAGCTGCGACGGGGGATGGCCCATCATCTTCCGCAGGGCCGGCCTGGCGAACAGCTCGAAGCTCACCATCGACGACACCGGGTTGCCGGGGAGCCCGAACACCGGTGTTCCGCCGACCACTCCGAAGGCGAGCGGCTTGGCGGGCTTCACCGCCACCTGCATCCACACCATGGAGCCACCCGACAGCTCGTCGAGCACGACCTTCACGTAGTCGAAGTCGCCCACGCTCACGCCGCCGCTCGTGACGACGGCGTCGCAGGTGGCGGTACCGGCCGACAGCGCGGACCGGATGTCGTCCTCGCTGTCGCCGCAGCGACCCAGGTCGACCGCCTCGCAGGCGGCCTCGTGCACCAGGCCGAGGAGGGTCAGGCGGTTCGAGTCACGGATCTGCCCCAGCCGCAGCGGCGAACCGTCGTCGACCAGCTCGTCGCCGGTCGACAGGACGCCCACCCGGGCCCGCCGCACCACCTCGACCGCCGTCCGCCCGGTGCTGGCCAGCACGCCCAGGTGGCCGGGGGAGAGCTGGGTCCCGGCAGGGAACACCTCCTGCCCGGCTACAAGGTCGTCGCCGGCGCGCCGCACGTGGTCGCCAGCTTGCGCCGCCACCTCGATCAGCACCGACGTGCCGCCGTCCACCGTCGACGTGCGTTCGACCATGACGATGGCGTCCGCCCCCGCCGGCATCGGCGCCCCGGTCATGATGCGCACGGCCTCGCCCGCGCCCACCGGCACGCCGGGCGCGGCGCCGGCGGCCAGTGAGCCGACCACCCGCAGGTGTACGGGCGCGCCGGCTGTGTCGGCGGCGCGGACGGCGTAGCCGTCCATGGCCGTGTTGTCGAACGGCGGCACCGGCTCGGGGGCGTCGACGGCTGCCGTCGTCACCAGGCCGAGTGCTTCGGCGAGCGTCACGGACGCGGCCGGCAGCGGGGAGCAGGCGGCGAGGACCCGGCTGCGGGCGGTCGCCAGAGGGATGAGCGCCACGCTCAGACGAGCTTCTTGCGTTCCACCAGGTCGACGAGGAACGCCCGGAACTCGGGCCCGAGGTCCTCGCGCTGGAGGGCGAGCTCGACCGTGGCGCGCAGGTAGTCGAGCTTGTTGCCGATGTCGTATCGGCCCTCCTCGAACACGTAGCCGTAGACCGCCTGCTCCTTCAGCAGGAGGGCGATGGCGTCGGTGAGCTGCAACTCCCCGTCGGCGCCGGGGCCCACCTTGTCGATGGCGTCGAAGATCTCGGGGGTGAACACATAGCGGCCCATCACCGCCAGGTTGGACGGGGCGTCCTCGGGGGCGGGCTTCTCCACCACGCCGAGCAGGCGCACCAGTCCCTCTTCGACCGCTTCGGGCCGGGCGCATCCGTAGAACGAGATCTCCTTGCGGGCGACCTCCTTCAACGCCACGACCGATCGGCCGTACCGGCCATGCACGCTCAGCATCTGTTCCAGGACGTCGCTCTTGTCGTCCATGATGTCGTCGCCCAGCATCACGGCGAAGGGTTCGTTGCCCACGTGTTGGCGGGCAACTCCGACGGCGTGGCCGAGGCCCTTGGCCTCGCCCTGGCGGACGTAGTGGATGTCGGCCATGTCGGCGATGGCCCGCACCTCGGCCAGCTGCTCGTGCCTGTCCTTCGCTGCCAGTTCTGCTTCCAGCTCGAAGGACCGGTCGAAATGGTCCTCGAGGGTGCGCTTACCCCGGCCGGTGATGATCAGGATGTCGCGGATGCCGGACCGGACCGCCTCCTCCACCACGTACTGGATGGCCGGCTTGTCGACGATGGGCAGCATCTCCTTCGGCTGCGACTTGGTGGCGGGAAGGAACCGGGTGCCCAGGCCTGCGGCCGGGATGACCACCTTGCGAACGACCCTCGTCATGGCAGGATCGTAGGTCCGGGCCGTCATCCCGGTGCGGTGCGGTGCGGTGCGGTGCGGTGTGGATGTCGGCGTCGCTTGTAGACTGGTCCGCCGTGCCGACCTACGAATACGCATGCAGATCGTGCGGAGAGCATCTCGAGGTCGTGCAGTCGTTCCGTGACGACGCTCTCACCGAGTGCCCGGCGTGCGGCGGCCAGCTGCGCAAGGTGTTCGGGGCCATCGGCATCGCCTTCAAGGGGAGCGGCTTCTACAGCACCGACAGCCGCGACAAGTCCGGCTCGTCCAAGGCCCGCACCGACTCGAAGGCCAAGGCGGCGTCGTCGCCGGGCGACAAGTCGGGATCGAGCTCCGGCTCCTCGTCCGACTCCGGGTCGGGCTCGGGTTCGGGCTCCTCGTCGGACTCCGGCTCGGGCTCGGGCTCGGGCTCGGGCTCGGGCGACAAGAGCACCGGTTCCTCCTCGGGCAGGGGGGACTCGAAGGCCGCCGCCTCGTCGTGAGCCGCCCGACGGCGGAGATCGGTGTCTTCGGCGGTTCCGGCTTCTACGCCTTCCTCGACGACGTCACCACGGTCGCCGTCCACACGCCCTACGGGGCGCCCTCGGCGCCGATCGCCATCGGCACGATGAGGGACCGGTCGGTGGCGTTCCTGCCTCGTCACGGCGTTCACCACGAGTTGCCGCCGCACAAGGTGAACTACCGGGCCAACGTCTGGGCCATGCGTGAAGTGGGCGTGCGCCGGCTGATCGGGCCCTGCGCGGCCGGGTCGTTGAAGCCGGATGTGAAGCCCGGGGAGTTCGTGCTTGTCGACCAGTTGGTGGACCGCACCTCGGGCCGGGCCGACACGTTCTACGACGGCGGCGCCGTGCACCACGTGTCGTTCGCCGACCCCTACTGCCCCGACCTGCGGACCGCCTTGTCGGCCAGCGCATCCGAGGCCGGCGTCACGGTGCACGAGCGGGGCACGGTCGTGGTGGTCCAGGGCCCCCGGTTCTCGACCCGGGCCGAGTCGTCGTGGTACCGCTCGGCCGGTTGGGAGGTCATCAATATGACCCAGTACCCCGAGGCCTACCTCGCCCGGGAACTCGGGCTCTGTTACGCGTGCGTGGCGCTTATCACCGACTACGACACCGGCCTCGAAGGGGTCGACGGCATCGAGCCCGTCACCATGGACGTCGTGTTCGAGGTCCTGGCCAGGAACGTCGAGCGCACCCGCTCGCTGCTGTTCGCGGCCATCCCCGGGCTCTCGTCGTCGCCCTCGTGCTCGTGCGCATCGGCCCTTTCCAGCGGGCCGCTCGGGGCGTAGTCTCCGGCCAGGCCGCTTCCCCCCCTCCCTCCATCCTCGTCCGAGGAAGGAGCGCCCCGTGCGCCTCCGCCGTTCACCGCTCCCGTTCTGGGTGCTGTCCCTCGCGCTCGCTGCAGGTACCGGTCTCACCGTCTCCCGTCTCGTAGGGGAGGCGTCCGCCCGCGCCGCACGACTCGGCGGACTGGTCGACGTCGCCGTAGCGGCGCGGCCCGTCGAGGCCGGCGACGTGGTGCGGGTCGCCGACGTGGCCGTGCGGCGCCTGCCCGCCGGCGCCCTTCCCGACGCTCCGGTGGCGGCGTCGCCGGCAGGCAGGGTGGCCCTCGTCCCCATCGTGACCGGCGAGGTGCTCCTGGCGGCCAAGCTGGCGCCCGAGGGCCTGAGGGGCGTGGCTGCGCTGGTGCCGCCCGGGCAGCGGGCGCTCGCCGTGCCGGTGGACCGGGGCGGCCTGACCCTGCGCCCGGGCGACCGGGTCGACGTGCTGGCCACCTTCGACGTCGCCGCCGGCGACCCCGTGGGGGCAGGCGCCGGCGGGGCGACCCCACCGGTGGCGGAGGCAGACGCCGGCGCCGAGCCGGCGCCCACGTTCCCGGTGGCGCTGGGCGCCCTGGTCGTCGGCGTCGGCGACGAGGCCGTCACCGTCGCCGTCAGCCCCGAGGAGGTGCCCAGGGTCGCCTTCGCCCTCGCACGGGGAACCGTGGCGCTGGCCCTCGCCGGGGCCTAGAGTCGACGGGCGTCGCCCACTGCGGAGGGCGGCCGCGGCCCCCACTGGCCAGCCGATCGGTACCGTGACGGTCCCGATCCGCTGACCAGTCCTCAGGTGCGCCGGCCGGCCGGCGCCCCCGGCTCGAAGCGCGGGAGGGTGGGCAGCGACGACGTCAGCCCACCCTCGCACCGGCTGAGGCGGATCCGGCCGGCGCTGCGGTCAAGCCAGGCGGCCACGCACAGGACCTCGTCGGCGAGGTCGCGGGGCAGCGGCCCGTCGGGAGGCGAGGGCGGACCGGCTGGATCGTCGGCCTCGGCGAACGGGAGCATGCTCGGTTCCGTGGCCTCCCAGGCGCTGACCAGCCGGCCGCCGTCGAGGACCGCCCCGCCCTCGCCCTCGACCTCCAGGCGCATCCGACCGGCCGTCCGGAGTGCGTCGAGGCGGCGCTGGCGGACCAGGGTGGAGGCGAGGGCGGCGGCCCGCTCCCGGGTGGCGGCCGCTTCCTCGTAGCGCCGGTCGGCGGCCAGCGCCCGCATGCGCAGCGCCAGGGGTCCGAGCAGGCGCTGCGGTTCGACAGTGAGGCCCCGCACCACGCTGTCGACCACAGCCGGATAGCCGGCCGCATCGGCGCCGCCGGCGCACGGGCAGGCGGCCACGCCGAGCTGGGCCGGCGCACAGGGCGCAGCCGCCGGGTTGCGGCCCGGCTTCTTGGTGCAGCGGCGGATGAGGGTGGCCGACTGCACCGCCTCGATCACCAATTGCGCGGTGCGGGCCGACGACACGGGGCCGAGGTAGAGGCAGCCGTCGCCCTCCTTCGGCGTGCGCACCACCGACAGGCGGGGGAAGCGTTCGTCGAGGGTGAGCTTCACGTAGGTGTAGCGCCGCCAGTCCTTCGACCGCCGGTTGTACCGGGGCCGTAACTCGTGGATCTTGCGTACCTCGAGCACCGAGGCCTCGAGGTCGCCGCTGCACACCACGTGGTCGACGGCCGCCGTCTCCCGCAGCAGCTGGCCCACCTTGCGCCGCTCGTCGCCCGAGAAGTACGACCGCACCCGCCGGCGAAGGTTCGTCGCCTTGCCGACGTAGAGCACGCGGCCGCCGCCGTCACGGAAGAAGTACACGCCCGGCCGACGGGGCAGGTCCTTCACCAGGCGGAGCTTGGCCACCATGGGATGGCCCTGGACAGTTGGCAGCTCCAGCAGGTCGTCGAGCGCCAGCACCCCGAGCCGGCCCGCCCGCTCGAGCAGGCAGTGGAGGACCTCGCCGGTGGCCAGGGCATCGTCGAGCGCCCGGTGGGTGGGCCTGTGGCTCACGCGGAGGTGGGCGGCTAGGGTGGCCAGCTTGCAGTTGGGCACCTCGTCGGCCACCAGGCGCCGCGCCAGCGCACAGGTGTCGACCCAGCGGTTGGTGAGGCCGGGCCGCTCCGTCGCCCGTAGGGCGGCGGCCAGGAACCGGAGGTCGAAGCGCACGTTGTGGCCCACGACGACGGCGTCGCCGAGGAACTCGAGGAACGTGGGCAGCACCGCCTCCACCGGCGGCGCCGCCTGCACCATGGTCTCGGTGATGCCGGTGAGATAGGTGATTTCCGGCGGGATGCACTGGCCTGGGTCCACCAGCGTCTGGAACGTGCCGAGGCACTCGCCGCCACGCAGTTTCACGGCGCCGATCTCGGTGATCTTCGAGCGGCCCGCCTCGCATCCCGTCGTCTCCAGGTCGAGCACCACGAAGGTGACCTGGTGTAGCGGCGTGCCCAGGTCGTCGAACGATCGCTGGACCACTGCCATGGCGGGGCACTGTAAGCGAACAAGTGTTCGCCGACAAGCCACGGGTTCTGGTCAGCGAAACGGCGCTGCGCCGGTACCCTTCGGCTGACCAGAGGGGCGAGGAGCTGCGGGTACCTTGACCGGGTGCCGGAGTTGCCCGAGGTCGAGGCATATCGGGTGCTAGCCGAGTCAGCCTTGCGGCGCCCCGTTTCCGGTGTCGATGCCCCCGACGGTTGGTTCCTCAAGGGCGGCATCGACGCGTCTGCGGTGTCCGCCGCCCTGTCGGGTCGCTCCCTCACGGCTGCCCGCCGGCGGGGCAAGCTCCTGCTGCTCGACACGTCCGGCGACGGACCCGTGCTCGGCCTCCGGTTCGGGATGACCGGCCGTCTCGTGGTGGACGGGCGGGCCGGCGTCGACAGGCTCCTCTACTCGAGCGATCAGGGCCTGTCGGCCTGGGACCGCTTCGCCGTGCAGTTCGCCGACGGCGGCGACCTGCGGGTGCACGACCCCCGCCGGCTCGGTGGCGTGTTCCTCGACCCCGACGAGGGGCGGCTCGGTGTCGACGCGCTCACCATCACGCCCGCTGCCCTGCGCTCCGCCCTGGCGCGGAGCACGGCGCCCCTCAAGGCCCGCCTCATGGACCAGGCCCGCCTGGCCGGCGTGGGGAACCTGCTGGCCGACGAGACGCTGTGGCGGGCCGGGCTCGACCCCCGCCGGCCGGCGGGCGGGCTGACCCCGGCCGAGCTCCGCCGTCTCCACAGGCACCTGCGGGGCTCGGTGGCCGATCTCATCGAGCGGGGCGGGTCCCACTCGGGCGATCTCATGCCGGCCCGAGCCGCCGGCGGGGTCTGCCCCCGCGACGGCGCCGAATTGTCGCGCGCCACCGTGGGCGGTCGCACCACGTGGTGGTGCCCGAAGCACCAACGCTGAGGACGCGCCAGCGGGGCAGCTATGCCCGGGAGACGTATCTCCGGAGCACGAAGATCAAGCCGACGAACAGCAGAAGAGTGATTACGAAGTTGCCCGGCGTCGGGATGGCGACGTAGCCGAAGTAGCCGACGCCAAGGTCGTAGATGAGCGTGGACCCAAGGAGTAAGGCGCCCGTGGCGAGCACGAGCCGGAGGAAGAACCGGCCCACCAGGCGCCGTTCCTGCGCTGGTCGTGCCTCTCCTTCATCATGCCTCGCGGCCGATCGTGGCGCGCTTGCCCGACCGACTCAATCAGGCGGTGCGGTCGCGCTTCTGGGAGCGCCGGCGGTCCGTCTGCTGCAGTTCAAGCTTGCGCAGGCGCACCGCCTTCGGGGTGACCTCCACGCACTCGTCGTCGGAGATGAACTCCAGCGCCTGCTCCAGCGACAGGACCCGGTACGGCGAGAGGCGCACCAGCTCGTCGGCGGTGGACGAGCGCATGTTGGTGAGCTTCTTCTCCTTCACCGCGTTCACGTCGAGGTCGTCCGCCCGGGAGCTCTCGCCCACGATCATGCCCTCGTACACCTCGGTGCCCGGGCCCACCAGCATCTCGCCCCGCTCCTGCAGGTTCATCAGGGCGAACTGGGTGGTGGGGCCCTTGCGGTCGGCCACGATGCTGCCGCTCTGGCGGGTGCGAAGCTCGCCGTGCCAGGGCTCGTAGCCCTCGAAGACGTGGTGGGGGATGCCCGTGCCGCGCGTCTCGGTCATGAACTCGGTGCGGAAACCGATGAGGCCGCGCGCCGGGACGATGTACTCCAGGCGGACCCAGCCGGTGCCGTGGTTCACCATGTGCTGGAGGCGGCCCTTGCGGACGGCCAGCAGCCGGGTGACGGTGCCGAGGTGCTCCTCGGGCACATGCACGCTGAGGCGCTCCATGGGCTCGTGGATCTTCCCGTCGATCTCCCGGGTGACGACCTGGGGCTTGGCCACGGTGAGCTCGAAGCCCTCCCGGCGCATCGTCTCGACGAGCACGGCCAGCTGCAGCTCGCCCCGGCCCTGCACCTCCCACGTGTCCGGCCGCGCCGTGGAGAGGACCTTGAGGGACACGTTGCCGACCAGCTCGGTGTCGAGGCGGGTCTTCACCTGGCGGGCGGTGAGCTTGGTGCCGTCCTGGCCGGCGAGCGGCGACGTGTTGACGCCGATCGTCATCGACAGGCTGGGCTGGTCGATGACCATGACGGGCAGGGGACGGGGGTCGTCGGGGTCGGCCAGCGTCTCGCCGATGGTGACCTCGTCGAGCCCGGCCACGGCGATGATCTCGCCCGGCCCCGCGTCGTCGGCAGGGACCCGCTCGAGGCCCTCGGTTACGAACAGCTCGCTCAGCTTCACTTTCTCGATGGTGCCGTCGGCCTTGCACCAGGCGGTGTTCGTGCTGCGCTTGATCGTGCCCTGGCGAACCCGGCACACGGCCAGGCGGCCGAGGTAGGGGGAGCGGTCGAGGTTGGTGACGAACGCCTGGAAGGGGTGGCCCTCGTCGTAGGTCGGGGCCGGGATGTGCGAGATCAGCAGGTCGAAAAGGGGCTCGAGGGTGGTGCCCTCCTCGCCGGCGACCAGCGACGCCCAGCCGGCCCGGGCGTTGCAGTAGACGATCGGGAACTCGATCTGGTGGTGGTCGGCGTCGAGGTCGAGGAACAGCTCGTAGACCTCGTCGAGCACCTCAGGGGTGCGAGCGTCGGGCCGGTCGACCTTGTTCACGACCAGGATCACCGGGAGCTGGGACTCGAGCGCCTTGCGCAGCACGAAGCGGGTCTGGGGCTGGGGGCCGTCGGCCGCGTCGACCAGCAGGAGGACGCCGTCCACCATCGACAAAGCCCGCTCCACCTCACCGCCGAAGTCGGCGTGACCGGGGGTGTCGACGATGTTGAGCTTCACGTCCTTGTAGCGGACGGACGTGTTCTTGGCGAGAATGGTGATCCCCTTCTCCCGCTCGAGGTCGCCGGAGTCGAGGACACGCTCGCCCACGTCCTGGTTGACCCGGAAGATGCCGGACTGCCAGAGCATGGCGTCGACCAGCGTGGTCTTGCCGTGGTCGACGTGGGCGATGATGGCGACGTTGCGCAGGTCGTGACGCGCTGGCATGGGGGCCTTCTCGAGATCGGGTCGTCCCCCTGCGCTCGGGCGCGGAGACGAGCAGGAACCCCCCATGGTACGTGGTCGGGACCGCGAGGGCCTCATTGCCCGGCCCGCGGCCCGGCCCCACCGTGTGTGACCATCGGGGATGGCCCAATCCGCGGCGTCCGAGCGTGCCGAAGAACCGTCGCCGTGCTGAACAGATGGGTGCTCATCGTGTTCGCCCCCATCCTGGTGCTCGTGGGCGTGCTCGGCTTCGTCCAGCGCGGCGAGGGCAGCACGAGTTCGGCGCCGGGGTACAACGTGTTCCACCTGGTGTTCGGGGCCATCGGCCTCGCCGTCGTCGTGTCCTGCACCAACTCCTCGGCCCGGACCTTCAACATCACCTTCGGCGTTGTCGACCTCTACCAGGCGCTGGCCAGCCGCCTCGGTTGGTTCCCGAAGGACCTCTTCCGCTGGAAGCACCTCGACGACGTGCTGCACGTGGTGATCGGCTCGCTGCTCGTGCTGGTGGGTCTGGTGGGCTGAGCGCCGGCCGGCCGAATCGGACGTCGGTTTGTGGCCTGCGCGTGGCCCGACCCGCTCAAGAGGCGGCGACGGCCGCCCGCTCACCTTGCCTGACCAGCACCTTCAAGGGCGCCCTCGGCAGGACTCGAACCTGCGCCACCGGCTCCGGAGGCCGGTGCTCTATCCGCTGAGCTACGAGGGCAACAGCGATCCGATCCTAGGGGAACGCCGGGAAGCCTAGGATTGGCCGGGTGGTGGGCACAGTGCTGGTGGTGGACGACGATCCTGTCATCCAGCGCCTGTTGCGGGTGAACTTCGAGATGGAGGGCTACGAGGTCATCGTGGCCAGTGACGGCATGGACGGTCTCGAACGGGCCCGGGCCGAGCACCCCGACATCGTCGTGCTCGACATCATGATGCCGAAGATGAGTGGCCTCGAGGTCGCCAAGGCCCTGAAGGCCGATCCCGACACCGCCTGGATCCCCGTGCTCCTCCTGTCGGCAAAGGCACAGGAGGCAGACCTGCGGGCGGGCGACGAGAGCGGCGCCGACGGGTACCTCACCAAGCCGTTCGACCCGCTTCAGTTGCTCCAGCGGGTCGAGGAGCTCCTCGCAGGGCGTTGACGGGCATTCCGAAGCGATCTGGCTCCGGATTCCGGGTGCAGACTGCTCTGGAATCTCGGATGAGCCCGGCTACATCCGCTCGGGCGCCTCGATCCCGAGCAGCCCGAGCCCGAGGCGCAGCGTCCGGCCGGTGAGGTCGGTGAGCGCCAGGCGCGAGGCGCGCTGCTCCGGCGTGTCTGCCCGGAGCACTGGGCACTGGTCGAAGAAGGTGGTGAAGGCGCTGGCCAGCTCGAACAGGTAGGTGGTGAGGCGGTGGGGCTGGAGCGTCTCGGCCGTCGAGTGCACCACGACTTCGAGGGCCAGCAGCTGGAGCACGAGCGCCCGCTCCGCCGGCTCGGTGACCACCACGGGGGCGCTGGTGGCCGGGGTGACGCCCTGCTCGGCGGCGCGACGGGCCAAGGACCGGGTCCGCACGTGGGCGTACTGGAGGTACGGGCCCGTGTTGCCGTCCATGGCGAGCATGCGGTCGAGATCGAACACGTAGTCCTTGGCCCGGTCGTTGCTGAGATCGGCGTACTTGATAGCGCCCACGCCGACCTGGCGGGCGACCTCGGAGCGGGTCGCCTCGTCGAGTTCGCCCCGGTCCGCCACCACCGCCTCGGCCCGCTCGATCGCCTCCCGCAGGAGGGCGACCAGCTTCACCGTGCCGCCGGCGCGGGTCTTGAACGGCCTGCCGTCCGGCCCGAGGACGGCGCCGAAGGCCACGTGCTCGGCCCGCCTGGCGTCGCCCAGCCACCCGGCCATCTCGCCCGCCTTGAACAGCAGGGCGAAGTGCTGGCTCTGGCGGGCGTCGACCACGTAGATGATCCGGTCGGCACCCAGCGCACTCACCCGGTAGCGCAGGGCGGCCAGGTCGGTGGCGTCGTAGCCGAACCCGCCGTCGGACTTGCGCACCATGAGCGGGAAGGGCTTGCCGTCACGGCCGGCGAAGCCGGGTGGGAACACGCAGAGGGCGCCCTCGTCGACGACGGCCAGGCCCTTGTCCACCAGGTCGTCGGCCACGTCGGCCAGCATCGGGTTGTAGAAGCTCTCGCCGGCGATGTCGTCGTCGGTCAAACGCACGCCGAGCAGCTCGTAGACCGTCGAGAAGTACCGGGTGGACAGATCGATGAGCAGCTGCCAGTGGGCCAGCGTGGTGGGGTCGCCGCCCTGCAGGGCCACCACCCGCGAGCGGGCCCGCTCGGCGAACGCAGGGTCGGCGTCGAACTTCGCCTTGGCCTGCTGGTAGAAGGCCTCAAGGTCGCCGAGCGACAGCTCCGCCGCCGCCTCGTCCTCACCGAGGTCGCCGAGATGCTCGATGAGCATGCCGAAGTTGGTGCCCCAGTCGCCCAGGTGGTTCTGGCGGATCACCCGGTGGCCGAGGAACTCGAGCACCCGCACGATGGCGTCGCCGATGATCGTGCTGCGCAGGTGGCCGACGTGCATCTCCTTTGCCACGTTCGGCTGCGAGTAGTCGACGACCACGGTCTCCGCCGTCGCAGCCGGGCGGACGCCGAGGCGGTCGTCGCCCGCCAGCTCCGTGGCCTTGGCGCCCAGGTACGCGGGCAGCAGGCGGATGTTGATGAAGCCGGGGCCCGCGACCTCGGGGGGCTCGGCCACGCCGTCGAGGTCGAGATGCCCGACGATGGCGGTGGCGACCTCCCGGGGACTGCGATCGAGCGCCTTACCAAGCGCCATGGCGCCGTTCGCCTGGTAGTCGCCGAACGTGGCCTGTGCCGACCGGCGCAGCACGGGATCGACCACCGCGTGCTCGGTGCCGAAGGCCATCCCGATGGCCCGGGAGAAGCGCGGGAGCAGGTCGTCGAGGGGGTCGGACATCCGTTCGACGGTAGCGTCAAACGCATTCCGCCCTTACCGAGTTCCCTCCTACCGCTCACGTCGACGATCGCGCCTGACGGGCGCCTGTCCATCGGCGGTGTCGACGTGGTCGCCCTGGCCGAGGAGCACGGCACGCCCCTATTCGTCTACGACGAGGAGCACCTCCGCCGCCGATGCCGGGAAGCGGTCGCCGCCTTCGGTGACGGCGTGGCCTACGCGTCCAAGGCATTCCTCTGCACGGCCATGGCCGCGCTGGCCCACCAGGAGGGCATGTGCATCGACGTCTCCACCGGCGGCGAGCTGCACGTCGCCCTGGCGGCCGGCGTCCCGGCGGACCGGCTGGTGCTGCATGGGAACAACAAATCCGAGGTCGAGCTGGCCCGCGCCGTCGAGGTGGGCGTGGGCCGCATCGTGGTGGACTCGTTCGCCGAGATCGACCGCTTGGAGGCTCTGGTCGCCGCCGGCGCAGCCCGCCCGGACCTGCTTGTCCGGGTGACGCCCGGGGTCGAGGCGCACACCCACGAGTACGTGCGCACGGGCCAGGAGGACACCAAGTTCGGCTTCAGCGTGGCCAGCGGCGCAGCGGGGGAGGCGGTGGCCCGCCTGCGGTCGGCCACGTCGCCGGGACGGCTGGTCGGCATCCACGCCCACATCGGCAGCCAGGTGTTCCTCCTCGCCTCCTTCGAGAAGGCCATCGAGGTGCTGGCCGCCTTCTTCGCACCGCTGGGTCTGCCGGAGCTATGCGTGGGCGGCGGCCTCGGGGTCGCTTATGTCGCGGGCGAGGAGTCGCCGTCCCTGGCGATGTGGGCCGACACCGTGCGCGCCGCATGTGAGGGCGCCGGTGTGCCCGCCGGCACCAACCTCACGGCCGAGCCCGGCCGGTCCATCGCCGCCGCCGCCGCCGTCACCTTGTACCGGGTCGGAACGGTGAAGCACCTCCCGGGCATCCGCACCTACGTGGCGGTCGACGGCGGGATGAGCGACAACCCCCGTCCCGTGCTCTACGGCAGTGGCTATGAGGCCTTCTTGCCTCGCGCCACCCAGGCCGAGCGCCCGCTGGTCGCCACCGTTGTCGGCAAGCACTGCGAGTCGGGGGACGTGCTCGTGCGCGACGCCAGCCTTCCCGCCGACCTCGCCGTGGGCGATGTCCTGGCCACCCCGGTCACCGGCGCCTACGGCCACTCGATGGCCTCCACCTACAACAAGGTGCCGCGCCCGCCCGTGCTGTTCGTGCGGGACGGCGTCGCCCGCATGGTGGTGGTGCGGGAGTCCCTGGACGACCTGCTCCGGCTCGACCGCCCGTAGCCGTCCGTCAGGTCAGGTGGGTGTCCGTCCGGTGCCCGGCAAGCTCGGGGAAGTTGAGGGGTTGGCGCAGGAGGGCGGCGACGTTCACCGCGGGCTGCGGGCGGGCCAGCAGGTAGCCCTGCACGAGTGGGCAGCCCAGCTCGTTCAGGATGCCCAGCTGGTGGACGTCCTCTACGCCCTCTGCCACCGCGCTGATGCCGATGGCGTTGGCCAGTCGGATCACCGACCGCACGATCTCGGTGTCGACCTTGTCATCGCCGAGGTCGGCCACGAACGAGCGGTCGATCTTTACGTAGTCGACCGGGAAGTGCTTGAGGTAGCTGAGCGAGGAGTGGCCGGTGCCGAAGTCGTCGATGCTCAGCCGGGTGCCCAGTGACTTGAGCCGGTTGAGCATCACGGTGGTGACCGCAATGTCGGCCATGAGGGCGGTCTCGGTGACCTCGAGGCACAGCCGGCCGGGCTCGAGCCCGGTGGCCGCCAGCACGCCGGCGACCTGGTCGCACAGTCCTTCCTGGCGGAACTGCAGCGGCGACAGGTTCACGGACACCACGAGTTCGTGCAGATCCGGATTGGCCAGCGTCCACTCCTGCACCTGGCGGCACGCTTCCTCGAGCACCCACGTGCCGAGGGCCACGATCAGGCCCGTCTCCTCGGCCAGCGGGATGAACTCGTCCGGCGGGATCAGGCCCCGCGCAGGGTGGTGCCAGCGGACCAGCGCCTCGAGCCCTGCGATCGAACGCGTCTTGATCGAAACGACCGGCTGGTAGTGGACCTCGAGCTCGCCCCGCTCGATGGCGAGGCGGAGCGCGATCTCGCGGTCCAGGCGCTGCACCTCGCCGGTCCCGGCACCCGGGCGGAAGACTTCGAAGCGACCCTTTCCTTTCGCCTTGGCGCGGTACCTGGCCACGTCGGCGTTCCGAAGGCAGTCCTCGGGGCTGGCATCGCGGGCGCTGCCGACCACCACACCGACGCTGGCCGTCATCGGCACGTCACGCCCTTGGACGCGGAACGGGGGGAGGAGGGCGTCGAGGAGGCCCTGGGCCTCGACGACGGCCTCCTCCTCGTGTTCCAACTCCTCGAGAAGCATCACGAACTCGTCGCCTCCGAAGCGGGCCAGGGTGTTGCCCGGTCGGGTCTGTGCCTTCAGCCGCTCGGCTACCGCCACGAGCAGCTCGTCGCCGGCGTGGTGGCCAAGGCTGTCGTTCACGACCTTGAACCGATCGAGGTCGATGAACAGCACTGCGTAGCGGGCCTTGTTCCGCGCAGTCCGCACGTGCGCCTGCACCAGGCGGTCGGCGAACAGGGCCCGGTTCGACAGGCCGGTCAGGCCGTCGTGGAACATCCGGTGCCTCAGCTCCTCCTCGAACGCCTTGCGCTCGGTGATGTCGCGGAATGCCATCACCATGCCGAGGGCACCGTCGTCGCCGAGCACGGGCGAAGTGGTGACGGCAACCGGGAGGTGGGTCCCGTCGGCGCCGGTGAAGACGTCGTCGTCACGGGCGGTGCCGCCGGCGGCCAGCACCGCCCCCAGGCGGCACTCGTGGGCCTGGCCGTGGCGGCCGGCGCCGGCGTGCACGATGTCGTGCAGCGGTTGGTGGAGCAGCCCGCCGCTCGCCAGGCCGAGCATGCGCTCGGCCGCCGGATTGGCGAAGGTGACCATGCCGCGGTCGTCGAGGGACACGACACCCTCGGCCAGGCTGGCCGTGACGGCGCGCAGGCGCTCGAACATGGTGGCGTTGCCGAGGGCGCTCGATGCCACCGACGCCAGGGCGCGCAGGAGACCTTCGTCGTTCTCACCCCATGCCCCGCCGGCGATTCTGGCGGGCACCTCGACGGCGAGGGCGTCGTCGACGTTGCTGCGGAGGGCGCCCGGCTCGACCGGCGAGCCCGTCGGCACGAGCCGCGCCTGGGTGCCATCGAGCAGCCGCTGTGCCGACGACAGCAGCTGCGCGACGACCTGGCGGGAGTCCATGCTCGACCGGATCGACCCGGCCGCCTCGTAGAGGCGCTCGATCTTGTGGCGCTCGTTGAACTGGGTGAATGCGCGGGCGGTGGCGATCTGGAACATGGCGATCGGTGCGGCCATGAGGAGCAGGAGCCAGAGGCGTCCCTCGAGAGCGGCCGCCAGGAGGACGCCGACGGCGAGCGACGCCGTCCACGTGACGAGGCGCACGAGGAGCCCGTCACGCACCGTGTCCCGGTACCGGCCGCGTTGGACGGTGGTGATCACGCCGGCCACCAGGAGCATGGATGCGACGGCGTAGACCAGCCCGCCGATGGCGGCGGCGAGCAGTGCCTGGTCGCCGAGATCGCCTACGCCGGCGCCTAGCAGGCGGCTGACGGCGATGCCGGCGCCGGCGGCCGTGACCATCTCGCCGATGTTGAAGGCCGCCTTGAACGGGCCCCGCCGGTGCCACAGCTGCCCGACCAGCACGGCCACTGCGACGACGGCGAGCGACTCGGCGGGCGTGAGGTACAGCGCCATCGGGACCAGGAATGCTTCCTCCAGATGGATGGCCTCGCCTTGGCCCTCGTGGGAGACGCGGAGGGGGACGATCTGCAGTCCGGCCAGGCCGACGCCGAACAGCAGCGATGGCCACCGGTGCTGCCATGGCGGCGACGAGGACAGCGTTGCGGCAACCAACGTGAGCACGCCGGCCAGGCCCGACAGCGCGCACAGCAGGCGCACCAGTCGCAGGTCGGGTCCGGGCGCGACGGCAGGTCCGCTGGTGACCGGTCCTGGGGTCACCGGCGTTCCGCGGAACTGGAGTGAGGCGACGTCGCCACGGTGTAAGCGGACCACGTTTTCGGGCGTATGGGAAACCGAAGAGGGTTGAAGCGGGCGCGAGGGACCGATCGGATCGACGGGTAGCGGGCCGTTGCCTTCGTCAGGACCAGTCCACGGCGGCCCACTGCGACCCGGCCCACTGCGACCCGGCCCACTGCGACCCGGCCCACTGCGACCCGGCCCACTGCGACCCGGCCCACTGCGACCCGGCCCACTGCGACCCGAAGTACTCCTGCGCCCGGAATCCGGTGCGGCCGTCGGCGCCTCCGTCCGACATGCATTTGCCCGTGGGCAGGCGCAGGCATGCGGCGCCGCGGGTTGCCTGGAGCGAACCTCCGCCGATCGCCCGCACAACCCCCTGGTTGAAGGCCGCCAGCGAGTTGCTGGCGACCGCTGCCCCCGCGTTCAGTGCACCGGCGCCGGCCGAGGCGGCAGGCACCCCGGCGACCGCGGTGGCGGTGCCCATGAGCCGGGCCTTGACCTGGTCGGGGTTGAGCCGCGGGGCCCGGGACAGGACAAGGGCGGCCGACCCGGCGGTGATGGCCGACGAGAACGACGTACCGGAGCCCTTGAAGTAGAGCTCGCCGACCCGTGCGCCGGGGGCGCTGCGGTCGATGGTGGAGTCGGGTGAGCGCAGCGAGACGACCGACTTGCCGGGCGCCAGGAGGTCGGGCTTGGCGATGCCGTTCGACGCGGTCGGCCCGCTGGCGGAAAACGGGGCCAGGGTGTCGTCGTCGACGGTGGGCGTGGTGTGGTCGTCCGTCGAGCCGACCGTGATCACCAACGGATCGTCGCCGGGCTTGGCCACGGTGCCAGGGGCCGTCCCGCCGTTGCCGGCGGCCGCCACCACGACAATGCCGGCGTTCCAGACCCGCTCGACGGCGAAGTTCAACGGATCGATGCGGTAGTCCTGGGCGGAGTCCACGCCGAGCGACAGGTTGAGGACGCGGATGTCGTAGGCGTCCCGGAACGTGACCACCCACTGGAGGGCGGCAAGGAGTTTGACCACATCGGTGGACCCGTCGCGGCCTGCGATCTTCAACGACACGAGATGGGCGCCCGGCGCAACGCCCTGCACGGCGCCGTTCGAGCCGGCGCCCGACCCGGCGATGAGGCCGGCGACGAACGTGCCGTGGCCGAAGCTGTCGACGTTGTCCTGCTCGCTGGTGAAGTCCTCGGCATGGGCCACCTTGCCGGTCAGGTCGCCGGTGGCGTTGATGCCCGTGTCGATGACGGCCACACCCACGCCTTGGCCGCCCCAGCCTTCGTTCCAGGCCACGGGGGCGGTCACCGCGTCGGGGTAGACCGCGCTGGCCACGCCGGAGTCCTCCCCGTAGCGGCCGTGCATCTCGATCTTGGCGTTGGGGACGACGCTGCGCACACCGGGAAAGGCTCGCAGGGCGGCGATGGCGCCCGTTGGGACGACGGCGGCGAAGCCCTCGACGATGGGGAGGTCCTGTACGACCCGTCCACCGAGGGCCTCCACGGCCCGGGCCACGGCCCGGTCGGCGGACGCGAGGCGGGTGACGACGATCGAGGCCGGCGGCCCTCCGGCCGTGGGGTGTGCGATGACCTGGCCGAGCATGGACGCGGTGAGCGCAAGAGCCACTACGAAGGCGGCGACGCGGCGGCGGGCCTCCCGGCCGGGCACGTGAGCTGTGAGCGTGAGCGACATCGGGCCTCCGGGGTTCACCACGGTCTTCGGCCCATCCCCGCCAATTCTGTAGTTCGGTCTAGTTCGGTGGAATCGGGGTGCCCGGAAAGGACGGTTCATCCCGCTCCCGGGTACTCGGCCGGATCGGCGTTAGCGTTCGCCCCATGGACGTCACCGCGCCTTCCCCCGTGAGAATCGGGTTGCTCGGCTGCGGCAACGTCGGAGCGGCGCTCGTGCAGCTCCTCGTCAATGAGCCTGACGCCATCGCAC
>JAHFUS010000114.1 GCA_023264975.1 Actinomycetes bacterium
GCTGGCGATCTCTTTGTTGTAGATCTCGACCAGGTCCCGCAGCGACTCGAGGCGGGGACCTACCGCTACACCTGCGGCATGGGCATGTACAGCGGTTCCGTCACGGCGGTGGCCTGATGGGTGTTCGCGCCAGCCTCACCTTCGCGGTGACAGGCATGCACTGCGCCGGCTGTGGCCGGTTGATCGACGACGCGGTCGGGGACTCGACGGCGTGGACAGCTGCCACGCCGACTCGCGGCGGTCCGGGCGACCGTCCGGGCCGACCCGGCAGCGGTAACGGTCGAGGCAATCGTGGGCGCCATCACCGATGCCGGCTACCAGGAGAACTGGTCGACGACTAGCAACAAGTCCGTTTACGCGCCGGTAACGGCCCGCTTACGGCCGATCCCTATGATCGTCGTGACAGACCAGCGCAGCCCGACAGCGGCGGAGACGAGACGACAGCAGGTGCACGATCACGACGGCGCGCCCAGCGCCGGCCAGACGGGGCGGCGCGAGCGCCGCTCGGCGCTCGGCGTCACCTACGAGCACCCGGCGGCGTTCTGGTCCGGAGTGGCGGCAGTCACCATCGGGACTGCGATGCAGCTCCCCATGTACTTCATGGCCTCTGACATGGGCTACCGGCTCAGGGGTATGCCCTACGACGCCACCATGATCACCGGGATGGTGCTGATCCTCGTCGGGATGGTCCTGACCGGCTACGGGCTCTTCCCCCGCTTCAGCGAGGTCACCCACGGTGCGGCGTCTCGGATCAAGGTCACCGCTCTTGACGACGCCAGGATCACCCGCGCCCACGTTGGCTTGATCCTCGTGATGGCGGCGGCGATCACCATCGACGTGATGAAGCCCACGACGCTCGCTTTCGTAGCACCTGGGGCGGCGGCGGAGTACGGCCTGCGATCGCCCCTGAACCCCACCTCCTCCGGTCTGCCAATCGCCCTCTACCCGCTGGCCGGCATCTCCGGGACGGTCGTCGGATCGTTCCTGTGGGGTTGGCTGGCCGACCGGATGGGCCGGCGATCGTCGATCCTGATCGCCGGGGTCAGCTTCATCGCCACGTCGACGTGCGGTGCGATGCCCACCTATCCGGTGAACCTGGTCATGTGCTTCATCATGGGCCTCGGCGTGGGCGGCATGCTGCCCATCATCTTCTCGCTGGTGTCGGAGACGATCCCGGCACGCCACCGAGGCTGGCTCATCGTGCTCATCGGCGGCGACGTGGCCGGCGCCTACATCATCATGAGCTGGCTCGCGTCCACCATCGGCGCACCGGACCGGTATGGCTGGAGGATGCTCTGGCTGGTCGGCATCCCGATCAGCCTGATGCTGGTCCTGCTGAACCGGTGGATCCCGGAGTCGCCCCGGTTCCTGCTGCAATACGGTCGGGAGGATGAGGCGCGCGCCGTGATGAGGCGTTACGGAGCCGTGGTGGTGGAGGCCGAGACGTCGGAGCTGGATGCCGCAGAGCGAATCCACGGGCACTACGGCCAGTTGTTCGCCAAGCCGTTCACCGGTCTCACGGGTGTCCTGGTAGCGCTGGCTCTTGGCATCGGGATCGTGCAGTACGGCTTCCATCAATGGATCCCGTCGAACCTCCAGAAACTCGGCTACGACGAGGTCAACGCCAGCAAGCTCCTCCGTGACTCCGCGCTCATCGGTTTCCCGCTCAACCTTCCGATTGCGCTCCTGTACGGGTTCTGGAGCAGCAGGAAGACCATCGTGCTGATGACAGCGATGACGTCAGCCGCCTTGCTCGGCTTCGTGCTCGCCGGCCCGCGGGTGGCGGGCAACAGGGTGCTGCTCCACGTACTGCTGATCGTGCCGATCTGGGGCATCAGCTCGCTGACGGCGGTCACCGCCGCATACGCTTCGGAGATCTATCCCACCCGCGTCAGGGCGCGCGGCACGGGGTTGGCCGCCGCTGGAACCAAGCTGGGCGGCGTCCTCATCCTCGCGGCCGTGGCCGCCGCCGTGGCGGCGCCGTCGATCTCGGTCACGGCCCTGCTCGGCGCCCTGCCGCTGGTGGTTGCCATCGTGCTCATGACGATCTTCGGCGTCGAGACTCGCAAGAAGGGGCTCGAACAGATCACGGCCGAGGAGCTGGGGACTCCCGTTGGCATGGTGTTGGAGACCACGACGTGAAGTTGTCCCCGACCACAGCCGCCGGGGACTCGGGACATCCCTCGGCGGCGCGACAGATCACGAGTTGGGCCGCCGTCGCCGTTCTCGCCGCGGCAGCCGTCGTCGGTAGCAACGTGTCCGGCATCCGGGACTCGCTGTTCGGGACGGCGCTCCCGTCTCCTGAGGTCCCGGCGACCAGCCGGAATGCCAACGGCCCGCCGTCGGCACCGCGGCCGCACCGTTCGGCACTGCGATCGACCCCGTGGTGGCAGACGGTGGCCGAGCTGGACGGCACCGGCACGCTCACGTCTGAGCCGCTCACGATCGATGCCAGGGCGATCGATTGGCGGGTGACGTGGTCGTGCAGGACGGGCCACCTCCAGGTGCGCGCGCCCGGTGTGGCTCGACCGGTGGTCGATGCCGATTGCCCGGAGGGCGTAGGTTTCGGGAGCGGAGCGGGCCCGACGAGCTTCGAGGTGACCGCCGAGGGCCCGTGGCACCTCGAGGTCGCCCAGCGGATCGAACTCCCGCTCATCGAGCCTCTCCCGACGTCGATGACGGCGGAGGGAGCATCGGTGGTCGCCGCTGGCTCCTTCCACAAGGTCGACAGGGTCGGCGTCGGGAGGCTCCGCATCTTCGAACAGGCCGGCGCCGGACTCTCGGTGCGCCTCGACGACTTCTGGGTCACGCCCAAGGCTGCCCTGCAGCTTCGCCTCAGTACCTCCGAGTCGCCGGAGTCCTCGGAGGACTACCTTCGCTCCGACTCGCAGTTGCTCGCGGTGCTGGATGTGACCGCCGGTTCGCTGAACTACAAGGTGCCGAGCGGAGGGGCGGGCCCCGAGGACTTTCGATCGGTGGTTATCTGGAGCCCGCTGGAGAAGAGCGTGTACGCCGCCGCTCGATTGGAGCAGTCCCCATGACCACGACCGCACCGCCCCCCGTCCCGGCGCAGGTCAAGGCCCAACCGCACGTGGTCGTGCGGGGTCGCTCGATCCCGGTGGTCCTGCCGAAGCTGGGCGATCCTCGCCTCAAGCTCTCCGCCACCATCTTCACCCTCACCGCCCTCGGCCTCACCATCCTCGACTTCCAGGTGTCGATCCCCCAGATCCTCCTGTGCATCCTGCTGTCGGCCGTCACCGAGGCCTTCCTCACCTACCGGCGCGACCACGTGCTCGTGTGGCCGGCCAGCTCCATCCAGACCGGCGTGAGCGTCGGCTTCATCTTCCGCGTGGGCGGTACGGAGCACGGCGACTACTGGAGCCTCCGCGGCCTGCACATCTTCGTTTTCGTGATCGCCCTGTCGCTCCTACCGAAGTACCTCATCCGGCGCAACGGGCGGCACATCTTCAACCCCTCGAACATAGGGCTGGCCTGGGCGCTCCTCCTGATCGGCCCGAGCCACGTCTTCTCCGAACACCTTTGGTGGGCCCCGCTGGGTGCACCCGTGCTCATCGCCATGGCCGTCATCCTCGGCGGGGGCTTCTGGGTGCTCCGCCAGGTGAAGATGCTCCCGATGGTCATGACCTTCCTGGCCACCTTTTTCATCCTCATCGCCGCGTTCGCGCTGGCCGGGCGCAGCTACTACGCGACCTGGCACGACGGCCCTGTCGGGGGCAGCTTCTACTGGCTCACGATCGCACTGTCGCCGGAGCTGCTGATCTTCGTCTTCTTCATGATCACCGATCCCCAGACGGCGCCGAAGTCGCCCCTCGGCCGCCACATCTATGCGGTCGCCACCGCCTTCACCGCCGCCGGGCTGATCCTGATCCAGCCCACCGAGTTCGGCATCAAGGTGGCGATTCTGTCGTCGCTGCTGCTCACCTGTGCCCTGGTTCCCTGGTTCGAGCGACTCGCCACTCGCATTCAGGACCGGCGTTCGGACGCGTCTCCTCCGCCGCGCTCAGCGCCGGATCCGCTCGGACGGCGGCTGGTCGCTGCCGCCCGCCAACCGGTGCTCGTCGCCATGACGATCGTCGTCGTCGGCGGCTTGGCGAACACGGCCCTTCTCGCCCGCGACAAGGACGTGGTCCTCATCGAGCGGGAGCTGACCCCCAGGGCCGTCCAGTAGAGCTGGTCGCGGACGGCGCTCGAATGACGAGGCGGGCTCGGTCGAGCCGAGAAGGTGGCGTCGCCGGCGGTGAAGATCCGCTCGGAGGGCGACGATCCACGAGGTCCGCCCGTGTCAGCTGTGGTTGACACGCTCGGACTTGTCAACCGGCTGACGTCGTGCAGGAGCTGTCGAAGCTCAACGAGGATCACTCGACAGGCAGCGCACACGGAGCACCATGTCGTCGAGGGCGAGGGAGGAGTGGTATTCGACCGCTGCGACGAGCGCACAACGGCGATCGTGGAAGCAGGGCTCGCCGCAGCGCGCCGGCTGGAACACAACCAGCTCGGCGCCGAGCGCCTGCTCACCGCGTTCAGCAGCCCAAACCTGTTGCCCTCGTCCGTTGCCGCGCGCCTCCCTGTCGCCCGACGACCTGCGGTCCATGCTCGTCGCGGAGCATGGTGCTCCGGCGCCGCGGGACGTCGACCTGCTGCGAGCCGTAGGTACTGAGCTCGGCAGCGTGCGCGCCGCAGTACGCCGCACGTGGACCATGGCCAACGACGGCTTGGACCACACCCCCGAGCTACCGAGGTGAGCTTGATCCCGGCGTCGGCGGGGTGAGTCGGCCAGCGGCCGGTATCATCATCCCCCTCGTCGGATAGCAGGTTCGGTCGGGGTCTTCTCCCGGTATTTCTGCAACCCCC
>JAHFUS010000115.1 GCA_023264975.1 Actinomycetes bacterium
CTAATGGCGACGACGGTCGACCAGTAGCGGGCCGGGACGTAGCGGGCGGAGCGGACCTGGACGGCGAGGAGTGCGGCCAGGACGCCGACGGACAGCCAGAGCGTGCTCACGAGCGTGAGGCCGGTGTGTTCCATCAGGTAGTCCGCCGCGGTCTCGCCGACGGTGGTGGCCATGATCTTGATGAGCCAGAAGAAGAGGGTGACCTGGGGCACCTTGCTGAGGAGCATGGTGGCGCCGGATCGGTCGGGTCCCGTGAAGGTAGTCATGGGAGGTGACGGTACGAAAGCCATCTCAGGTGAGGGTCGGAGAAGGTTCAACGGCAGGTAAATCGCGCGACCCGATCCCGGTTGGGCGGGCAACGGGCCGGGATCGTCCATACGCTCTGCTCGTGGGTCCCCGGGTGCTGATCGTCGAGGACGACCCGGTGATCGCCGGCGAGGTCAGCCGGGCCCTTGAGGCCAACGGCTACGTGATCGAGGCCTGTTCGACCGGACGAGGTGCCATCGGTTCGGCGAGCAGCACGAACCCGGATCTGGTGCTTCTGGACCTCGGGCTCCCGGATCTCGACGGCGTGCACGTGTGCCGGCTGCTGCGGGCCAAGCTTCCGCACACCCCGATTGTGATCGTCACCGCCCGCGACGCCGACATCGACGTGGTCGTCGGCCTCGACGCGGGCGCAACGGACTACCTGGCCAAGCCGTTCACGATGGCGGTGTTGCTCGCCCGCCTCCGAGCTCATCTCCGGGTCCCGGTCTCCGACCCACCAGTAACCGACGTGGTGGTCGGCGCGCTGCGGGTCGACCGGTCGGCACACCGGGCCTACCTCGACGGCGTCGAAGTCGACCTGCGGCCCAAGGAGTTTGCGCTGCTCGTGGCGCTCACCACCGAGGCCGGCCGCGTGCTGACCCGTGATCGGCTCCTCGAGGAGGTCTGGGACCTGAAATGGGAGTCCTCGACCAAGACCCTCGACATGCACGTCCACGCCTTGCGACGCAAGCTCGGGCTCCGCGCCGATGGTGCACCATGGATCTCGACGGTCCGTTCCGTCGGCTACCGATTCGAGTTGGCGTGAGACGCCAGATCAGCCAAGCCATCCTCGGTGTCGCCATGCTGCTGGTCATCGGACTCGGCACACCGCTGGCCGTGGTAGTCCAGCGGTTCTACGACGACCGAGCCGTCCTCGAACTCCAGCGACGTGGCGCACAGTCCATCACCGAGATCACCCTCCCCCTGGACCCGGCGGAGCTTGCACAGGTCGCCGCTGAACCAGACGCACGCGGTGCCTTCACGGTCTATGACTCCTCCGGTCGGCGGGTCTTTGGTCCGGGACCCGCAGTGGCCGATGCCGGTACCCGGCTCGCCCTCGCCGGACGGCCTGGTTCCCGCCGGGAAGGTGGGGAGCTGGCGCTGGCCGTCCCGATCACCGATCGGGGCAGTGAGAGGATCGTGGGAGCGGTCCGGGTCACCGAGAGCATCGGCGCGGTCGACGCCGAGACCAGGAGAGCATGGGCCGTGATGGCCATCGCGGTCACGGTCGCGCTGGCCGGCGCCTGGCTCCTGGCTCGGGCCCAGGGTCGCCGTCTCGCAGCGCCCGTCATCAGCCTCGCCGGCCAGGCCGAAACGGTGGGCCGGGGCGAGTTCGCTCCGGTGCCCGGGCCGTCGGGGATACCCGAGGTCGACGTCGTAGCGGCCGCCCTCAAAGCCAGCGCCCAGCACCTCGCCGCGCTGCTCGCTCGCGAACGGGCCTTCAGCGCAGATGTGGCCCACCAGGTACGCACCCCCCTCACCGGGCTGCGGCTCCAGCTCGAACGAGCACGACGGGAGGGCGGCGCCGCCGACGCCCTGGCCGGTGCGCTCGGGGAGATCGATCGGCTCGAGCGGACCGTGGAAGATCTCCTCGCCCTGGCCCGAGACGAGATGCGCGCCACCCCGACCCTCGACGTCGCCGTGCTCCTCGAGGGCGTCCGGGCCCGCTGGTCGCCCCGCCTCGATCGCCTTGGTCGGACTTTGGCGGTCGACTACGAGGCGCCGGCAGCGCCGGTGAGCGGCGCGAGCGTGTCGATCGGCCAGGTCCTCGATGTCCTAATCGACAACAGCGCGACGCACGGCGACGGCACGGTAACCCTGCGGGCCCGACGGGCACTCGGTGGCTACGTCCTGGAGGTCCAGGACGAGGGCGATGGCATCGACGACGATGTGCGCGACGCGATCTTAGAGCGGAACCACGGAACGGGCACCGGCATCGGCCTGGCTCTCGCCCGCACCGTCACCGAAGCCGAGGGGGGCCGGCTGCAACTCGCCACCACGACGCCGCCGCGGTTCCAGGTCGTACTCCCCACGGCGGTCGCCGATCCCGAGTCGCGCATCAGTCGACCTGCCGTGCGATGAACGCCGCCATGCCGGGGACGGTGTAGGCGACGAGGCCGTGCTCGGGCGCGAAGACGAGGCCCTTATGGATGAGGTTGGCACGCGTCGGGCCGACCTGCTGGACGCTGACCTTGCCGAGACGGCGGGCGATCTCGCCGCTGGACGACGGCCCGTCGCCGTCCTCGGCCATGGCCCGCAGGTAGTCGCGCTCCGCCGGCGTCGCCCGGTTCCAGCGGCTGGCGAAGAAGCCGGCATCGAGCTTGTCGCGGCCGGCCTGGATGCCGAGACGGGCATCGTCCGACTCGATCGTCGGCCCCGGAGCGTAGTCCCAGGTGGCCTTGGCGAACTCCTGCAGGAAGTACGGGTAGCCCATGGATGCCTCGACCACGATGTCGACCGCGGCCGGCTCCCACTCGGTCTGCTGCGTCTCGGTCGGGCGCGTGACGGCGATCCTTGCCGCTTCCGCATCGAGGGGGCCGATGGGCCGGTAGGTGAAGAGTCGCTCGGCGTAGGACCGGGCCGCGGCGAGGACCCCGGGCAGGCTCGGCAGCCCTGCGCCGATTACGTAGAACGGAGCCGACCGTTGCCCGGTCTGGTGCACCGCCGTGCAGATTGCGGCCAGCTCGTCGCCGTCGAGTTCCTGCATCTCGTCGATCAGCACCACGACGCCTGTGCCGAGCTCGGCGGCGGACTCGGCCAGGTCGAAGGCGAGCTCGGACAGGTCGAGCTCGAGCGATCCGGTGTCCGCCCGGCCGCCCTGGGGGTCCACCTCGATGCCGAGCGCGAGCCCTCCCGACGGGTCGGTCTTGATCGAGAACGACTTGAACGTCGCCAGCGCGGATCGCAGCTTGTCGCGCATCCCGACGCGCCCGGTGACCTGGCGGAGGGACTGGTTGAGGCTGCGCGCGACCATGGGCCGGAAAGACGCCCCCTTGGTGTTGGCGTCGACCCGGGCCTCCACCTGGGCGACGATCCAGTTACGCCGGCGGGCCCGGTCGGCGAGATCGTTGAGCAGCACGGTCTTGCCCACGCCTCGTAGCCCGGTGAGGACCACGCTCTGGGTTGCTCGACCCGCAGCCGCCCGCGCCAACAGGGTCTCGAAGTTCGAGATGTCCTCCGTGCGTCCGGCCAGCTCGGGGGGTCGGAGGCCAGCGCCGGGCGAGTACGGATTGCCGACCGGGTCCATGACTCGGAGTGTAGCAATAATTAGTTCTAGATAGTGAGGATCGCTATCCGTAGCTACAGGTTCCTATACCCCACTGCAACGTGGATCACCGGAGCGGGTCCAGCGTCGGCTTCATGCGCCGAGGGCCGCGGCGAGATCGCGCAGCACATCCTTGCCCGTTGCTGCGCTGCCTTCGGGCTCTACGCCAAGAAGACGGTCGAGCTCCGCCTGAGGAACCAGCAGCGTTCCGCCGAAGCGGATGGCGCGGATCTCTCCGCGGTTGATCGCGCTGTAGATGGCGTCGCGCCCGACACCGAGAGCGTCCGCTGCCTCCTTCACCTTGAGAGCCAGCCGTCTACTCGTCGTCATTGCCCGATCCCTTCGTGTCCGTGACTTAGACATGCGCGTCGGCGCGGTCGAAAGCGCAAGACCAAGGTCAATTCAGACTCCGAGGCGATAGAGGCCGTCGGCGTCGTTCCAGGTGTTGTGGTGCAGGCTGCCCTCGACCAGGATGCGCCGGCCCTTGGCCAGGTGCTCGGGGCACGCCTCGGCCAGGGTGCCGAAGGCGACCACGTCGAAGAAGTCGGCGCCGTCGTCGCCCGCCCGGGGCACGGCGACCAGCATGGGGCCACCGCCATGCCGGACTCGGCGTAGCGGAGTTCGGGCGTGGTCGTCGCCGTCCCGGATAGGACAGCAGCTGCCCACTCGGACGGTACCCGCGCCGTCAGCTGACCGAGCGGCTCCGCAGCCCCACGGCGACGCCGCCCCCCGTGGCCGCCAGCAGGGCCAGGAGCGCGAGGAGGGCGAGGATCACTAGCGAGCCGGTTTTGTCGGCGCCGTTCTCATCTCCCGCACCGCCCGCAGGGCTGCCGGAGGCCAAGCGCTGGGTGACCAGCTCGGAGGCCGAACGAGCGCCGGCCGAGCTGCCGGCGGCTGGGCCCGGCGCCGTCGGCCGAACGCCCGACCCGGTCGTGGTGGCGCCGGGGCCGCCAGCGTTGGTGGTGGCACCTACCACGGCGGGCGAGCCGGACGCCGATGTGGCAGTGGCTGAGCCGGACCGCAGGAGGGGGCACGCCGTGCCGTCGCCGTCGGGGTCGAGCAGGGATGCCTGGAGGGGGTCGGTGTCCAGGCTGAGTTGAGCCGCCTGCTGGGTAAGGAAATGGGTGCACTCGAACAGCCCGCCGGGCAGCACTCCGGTCGGCACCGTGAGCGGTACGACCGGCAGCGGGGGGAAGGTCACCGTGGGCAGCGTCACCGGCGGCAGCGTCACCGGCGGCAGCGTCACCGGCGGCAGCGTCACCGGCGGCAGCGTC
>JAHFUS010000116.1 GCA_023264975.1 Actinomycetes bacterium
GACGACTACTGGCGGTTCCACCTGGACCAAGAACGAAGCCGGGTCCACGAATCCCGCTACTCGAACGAGGTCATCCCGCTGGCTGCGTAGTCACTCCTGCGGAGCCGCACCCATCTGATTGAGCCCGCCTGGCTGCGGCCGAACGACTCCATGTCGCCCACCCGGCGCGACGAAGGGATGACCGGCACCCGGTTCCTCGGGCTGCCCTGCCAGCACCGCCTGGCCCTGGAGATCGACCGCAACGCGTCCTGACCGGCCGCACACTGGCCCGACGGACGGCGACCGACCGCAACTACGAAGCCCTGACGGGCTTCGACGACCAGTCTGCCGCCGGCAATGACCGGGCCGTCAAGGCTCCCCCTACGGGCGGCCTTCGGCCGGCCTTGACCGCCCTCGTCTCGTCCCGCCTTGGGTTGAGGCGTGCTTCGCCGCCCCCGAGTCCAGGCCACGAGCGCATCGGGACGCCCGAGGAACACCCAAAACGTGCCGACCGGAGGCCGGCGCCGCGCTTGACAAAAGGCGCTCCTTCAGGGATGACCTGCGCTTACGTCGGAACACCTGTCCATTCCGTCCATCTGGGTCCCTGGTGTATCAGAGGGATACGCGCGTGCATACGCGCCTGGTCACACCTGGCAGCCGGCCGTTCCGAACACCGAACAGGGGGAGCGCATCGCCGACGCCCTGGACCCTCGTCGTCGTAACCCCGCAGGCAGGCTCGGGGCGGCTGCGGCGACCGTGCCGGCGGGGCCGGCTGGGCGCCAGACTGGCGAGCATCCCTGGGCCAGCGCAGCGACAGATACGCTTGTGAGGTGACGGACGCTCCCAGGTTGATCACCGCCGAAGAACTCGACGCGATGTCACCAGACGAACGAGCTCGGATCGTGCGCGAGCACGTCGTCACTGACCTCGACCAGCTCCCGGACGATTTCCGCCGGCGGGTTGAGACCACAGCTGGTCGGTTGGCCGAGCAGCGTCGCCCGACCATCGAGTGAGTCCGCGGCGACAGGTACGCGTCGCACCATCGTTCTTCGACCGGCTCGACGAGCTGCTTCCTAACGAGCGGAGCGCCGAAGGCGTCGCCTCGACCGCCGATTTCCTGCTACATGAGATTCCGCCGCTCATCGTGTCGTCGACGAGCTGGCGGAGCCGGCCAGGCACCTCCTGCCAGTCGACGCCGCCGATGTTCACATCGTGCTGCCGGTACCTTCCCGCCCACCGCCACACGTCGTTGAACATCGCCCGGTGGAGTTCCCGCAGGTAGCCGTCGTCGAGCAGCTCGTCCAGGGCGGGTTGACGGCCGAACGTTCCAGAGGCGATGTTCTCCGCCTCGGCCTCGTACAGCTCGGCGAGTGTCGCGATGTACGTGGGGATCAGCCGCCCGCGGACGTCGTCCGGAATCTGGGTATGGCCGTCACCGACCGGCGGGAGCGGGTCGGTCACTACTCGTCGTTCGACCAGAGGCCCCGCCGGTCGATGAGCTGATCGGCAAACCGGTCGAGCTGGGCGAGAGCAGCGTCGTCGGTGAGCACCTGGTCTTCGAGGCGGCCGTGGTGAGCAACCCGGCCGAGATGTCTGCCGGCCTTCATCCGCGCCTGGGTTCGTACCCTCTCCTCCAGCGACGTCTTCGGGACGAGGAAGTACACGACGTCACAGCCGAGGGCGTCCGCCGCCCGCTCAAGCGTGTCGAGCCCGATGGTGCGCTGTTCCTCGCTCCGCTCGAGGTCGCCGATCGTGGACTTCTTCAACCCCATCCGGTCGGCGAGCTCGGGGCCGGACATCCCGAGTGCGTCGCGGATCGCGCGCACCCATCCGCGATGCGGACGCGCCTCAGCCACCACCGGCTTCAGTCGCAGAAACCGCTGGTCAAGGGCCCGCCTTGCGGCGGCACTCTGCTTCGTCACCCTCGCAATCTACCGGCTACAGCCGGAAGTACGCCAGTAGATCGACCGGTCACAGCCGGAAGACGGCGTAAATGTATTCCGGCTATAACCGGAAGGTCGGCCTCGCACGGGTCCCGTGCCAAGGGCGTGTCGGGCCAGTGGGTCGGACCGATGACGCAGGATGCCGGAACAACATCGGCATAGGTCTACCTCCCGCCCGCCGGTCCTCGTGGCCGGTAGTCTCGGCGCGAATGGCGACGGGCGCACTTGTCGTTGAGGCCGCGGAGCAGCCGCGTCTGGTCGATCTGTTCTGCGGCTCCGAAGTTCTCGGAGTCGAGACCCGGCTCCGGCTCGCCATGCACCTCAGCGTCCCTGGGCACCCCGTGTGCTTCCGGCCACCGGACTTGGAAACCCGCCGACTGCCCCTTGACCCCGCCGCACGAGCCGCAGTGGGGTCGACCATCGCCGAGGGGCTCACCTGGGATGTGCTGGTGCACCTGGCGCCGCGCTCCTTCGACGCTGTCTTCCCCGCCATCGCCGGGCGCCCCGGTGGGTTGGCCGCCCAGCGGGTTCCGGCCCGGCTCCTCGCCGTCCTGGAGCGCCAGGGTGCAGCCACATGGACGGGGCTCGGTGTGTGCACCGTCGGCGACGTGTGCGGCTGGTCCGGCATCGGGCCGGCAGCGGCCGCTGCGCTCGTCTACGCCGTCATCGAGGCCGGCATCGGCTTCCTGGCCCAGGACGCGGACGGGCGTGACGACGGCAAGCCGATGACGGGGAGTGGCGGCGTCGCCGACCCAGCCGGCGATTTCGCCGTCCTCCTTGCCTACGAGCGTGGGCGGGACCCGGAGAAGGGCCAGCTGTATACGGCCATCCGGGCCCTTTCCGATCCATCGGCTCCGGCGCCGGTGCGCGCGGCTGCCCAGCGCCTGCTCGACTCCCTGGCTGCGGCCGAGCCCCCGGCCACCGCGCTCGGCGCTGCCGATCGGGTCCTCGGCCTGCTCGGCGACGTCCGCGACCGGGTGGTGTTCGAGCAGGTCGTGCTGCGCCTGGACGACCCTCCCACGCCGGCCGGGCTCGCCGCCGAGCTGGGCATCAGCAGCGGGCGAGTGCGCGACCTCCGCCGGCGGGCACTCGATCGGGTCACCGCCGCCCTCCGGGACGGCGCCACCGCCTTGCTGGCGGCGGCGGAGGCGTTGGCCGCGGAGCTCGGCTCGGTGGTGCCGCGCCACGCGCTCGAGTCCTTGCTGGGTTCCCGTGGCCTTCCCACGCTGCCCGACCCTCGCTCCCTGCTCGTGCTGTGGCTGGCTGGTCCTTACCGCCCCGTCAGATGCCATCCGGGGTGGCTGGCGACTGATCCGGACGGCCTCGTCGCGGCCACCCGGCTCCTGCTCGCCGAGGACGGCGGGGTGCGGCCGGTCGATCACGTCGTCAAGGACATCGAGCGACTGGGCCTGGCGGCCGATCTCGCGTCCGCCTGGCTGGACGAGCAGCCCGTGCGCGTCCACGAGGGACTCGCCGTGCTCACCACCGGCGGCCCCGCCGTGGCGGCCGAGCGGGCCCTGTCAGCCACCGGGCGGTCGATGACAGCGGAGGCACTGTGCGCCTGGGCGACCGGGTCAGGCGGCGAACGCGACCTGTTCGGCGCGACCGCGGCCGCCGGCCTGCGCGACACGCTGCGGCGGGATCCTCGCTTCGTGGAGGTCGGACTCGGCTGCTACGCGCTGGTCGAGTGGGGGGCGTTGCCGTACCACGACGACATTCCCACTCTCGTCGAGGTGGGTCGGCCTGGCGAGTGGGGGCGGTCGGACGACGGTCGGTGGTGGCTCCAGGTCCCCATCGAGGATCATGTGCTTGCCGGCGCCGGCGCGCCCGTGTCGGCGGGCCTGGTCGAGTGCCTCGGTGTGCCGCGCCGGGCGCGCCGGTCCTTCTCCACGCGGTACGGTCCGGTCATGCTGACCCACGACGCAGCGGGCCCGGCCCGGGGATCGGTGCGCCCCGTGGCCCTCGCTACCGGGGCGGCCGTCGGCGATTCCCTGCTACTGCACTTCGACCCCGATGACGGCACTGCCGCGGTGGAGGTCGTGCGTGCCACCGCCGCGGCCGGCTGACCACCACGAGGAGCGAGCGATGACGGACGACACGACTCTCGAAGAAGCCCTTGACGGGATCGGGCGCCAGGCCGACGCCTCCGTCCGCGCGCTCTCGTCCGCCCTCAAGGAGGCGAAGCGGGCCAAGGCGGCCGCCGGCTCGGGCCAGCTCCGCGATCTCCGCCAGGCGCTGGACAATTCGGCCCGCCTGGCCGGGGAGGCCGCGTCGGCGGCGCGCGACATCCGCCGCGGCTGGGTGTTCGACGAGCAGGCCTACTTCGCCACCGGCGCCTATACCAAGGAGCTCTTGGCCCTGGCCGCCGACGAGGGCGTGCAAGCATTCGAGTCCGACGACCGCATCCTCTGCTATCCGGTCATCGTCGCCGTCTCCGGTTCCGACGCCACGGTGAGCATCGACAAGAAGAAGGACAAGCGGGTCCGCCCGTCGGTGCTCGTGCGGACGCTGCGGGCCCTCCAGGCCAAGCCGCCCAAGTTCAAGGCCGAGTCCTTCCTCGAGTCGCTCGCCGTCGCCTACGACCTGTTGTGCGCCAAGCGGCGAGCGCACCCCGGTGCCACTGTCAAGTTGGTCGACGTCTACGGCCTGTTCACCCTGCTGCCCGGGTCGGGCCGCGACTACTCGAAGCAGGAGTTCGCCCGCGACCTCTACCTGCTCGACCAGAGCGGGTGCACCCTGACGAAGGGCGGGCGGTCGCTGCAGCTCCCCGCCAGTGCCCTCACCCGGGGCTCGGGCGTGCTCACCACCGTCACCCGGTCGGGCCAGGAGAAGGTGTACGCGGGGATCAGCTTCGACGG
>JAHFUS010000066.1 GCA_023264975.1 Actinomycetes bacterium
AGCTCCTCAGCGGCAACTGACACCGGCCGCCCGCCGTGCCACAATCGCGGGGCCAGACGGCGACGAGCCGGACGGCAAAACCAACCGAACGAGCCTCCGTCAAACCCAGGCCGATTCACCCCCGCGCGAGCGGGGGTGTTCCGGGGCAGAGAGCCATCGCCCTTTGTCCCCGAGCGTCGTCCCCGCGCGAGCGGGGGTGTTCCGTGCTCGGGCACGAGCTCCGACCGGGCGAGGACGTCGTCCCCGCGCGAGCGGGGGTGTTCCGTGTTCGTTACTGTCCGTGTGGCCGAAGTCGTTGTCGTCCCCGCGCGAGCGGGGGTGTTCCCCGGAAGGCGCCCGGGTGGAACAGGTAGCTGATGTCGTCCCCGCGCGAGCGGGGGTGTTCCGTTGCCGAGAGGCCGCAGGATCACGCCGATGGTGTCGTCCCCGCGCGAGCGGGGGTGTTCCGTCGAGTCCGCCGCCTGCGGCATCCCTCAGGTGGTCGTCCCCGCGCGAGCGGGGGTGTTCCGGTGCCCAGGTTGGAGTTGAGCATGTAATAGGCGTCGTCCCCGCGCGAGCGGGGGTGTTCCGATCGAGCGGATGAACAACGGCTCGCTGCCGCCGTCGTCCCTGAATCGGCCGGGTTGTCGTCCCCGCGCGAGCGGGGGTGTTCCGGTCGTTCGCATCGAACACCGCCTTGATGTTCGGTCGTCCCCGCGCGAGCGGGGGTGTTCCGCAGAAGTGCACGGTCTGCGGGTCCTTCATCACGTCGTCCCCCGCGCGAGCGGGGGTGTTCCGGCGTATCCCGAGCGCCAGGCCCGGCTCGATTGTCCCCGCGCGAGCGGGGGTGTTCCCCAGGAACACTCGCTCTCGTCGATGGGGGTCGTCCCCGCGCGAGCGGGGGTGTTCCGACGAGCGCCTCGGCCTGGTCGACGGCCTTGTCGTCGTCCCCGCGCGAGCGGGGGTGTTCCATCGAGCGCACGCTCCCCGATCGCTGGACAAACGTCGTCCCCGCGCGAGCGGGGGTGTTCCGTTGCCCCCTCTTCTGGCCGGCGTCGGTCGGTAGTCGTCCCCGCGCGAGCGGGGGTGTTCCTAGGACCACGGCGGCCCGCCCGGAAACCCCGCCGTCGTCCCCGCGCGAGCGGGGGTGTTCCCCGGAACAGCCGGCGCTGGCATGCGGGCCTTCTGTCGTCCCCGCGCGAGCGGGGGTGTTCCCGAGCGGCTCACGTCAGGCCATCCTCCTGAGGAGTCGTCCCCGCGCGAGCGGGGGTGTTCCGGCGGACACCGTGGCGGCGCTGGGGGAGCACCAGTCGTCCCCGCGCGAGCGGGGGTGTTCCGCAGGCCTGGGACCCGTGCACCGGCGCGCCGAAGTCGTCCCCGCGCGAGCGGGGGTGTTCCCGATGGTGGTGTCGTCGAGGACGCCGAGGGTGGGTCGTCCCCGCGCGAGCGGGGGTGTTCCGGGAGGCAAGGACCGGATCATCCCGCTGCACCCGTCGTCCCCGCGCGAGCGGGGGTGTTCCCGCCGCCGTAACGTCCGAGATCAGCACTCCAACGTCGTCCCCGCGCGAGCGGGGGTGTTCCCTTGTTGACCCAGAAGAACGGCTTGATGATGCCGTCGTCCCCGCGCGAGCGGGGGTGTTCCGCCGTAGAACACGGGGTAGTCGACGCCGGCACGGTCGTCCCCGCGCGAGCGGGGTGTTCCCTCGATCGACCGGATCTCGCGGTCGCTGAGGACGTCGTCCCCGCGCGAGCGGGGGTGTTCCCTGCTTCTCGACCTCGAATGCGTTCGGTGCCACGTCGTCCCCGCGCGAGCGGGGGTGTTCCCAACATTCTCAATCAGATCGGCCTCCAGAAGGCGTCGTCCCCGCGCGAGCGGGGGTGTTCCGACGCAGCTCTTTCTCATGGGACTGGTGAACAAGTCGTCCCCGCTCGAGCGGGGGTGTTCCGTGTCCTACCTGCTAACGCTAGCGGGGGTATTCCGCGCGATCGAGTGCCCGGCCCTCCTTGTGCGGCTTGATGGCTCAACGCCGAAGCGGCGGATCAGGTGGCCGGTTGCGGCGGCGATTGTGGAACCCACACGCAGCGCGCCCGTTGCCCTGCGTCGTCCGCCCGCCCGCCGCCCACGGCTCGATGTGGTCGATCTCGCAGCGGCTGGCGGCCACGTCGCACAGCTCCTCGAAGCACTCGCGGTCGCGCACCTGGATGGCCCGGCGCATGGCGCCGGTGAACAGCCGCCTTGTCACGCCCACGTCGATCACCCTCGACGGGGTGTCGAACACCACCCGCTCGATCCAGGCCTGGTCGAGCCACCCGGCGACGGTGCCCGGGCTCACCACGGTGCCGTCGGCCAGCTCGCAGATGGGCCCGGCGAAGGTCTCGTAGCCCACCAAGACGGTGAACAGCGGCTCGGGCCGGCGCCCGTCGGCCGGGGCCGTCGACGAGCGCACCGCCATCTCGATCACGGCGTCGGCCCGGCGCTGCGGCGGTGTGCGCCGCAGGTCGTCCACCCCGACGGCGTCGCCCACCCGCCCCCGGGCCTCCTCCCATTCGGCGTCGAACAGCTCGTCGACGATCCTGTCCAACTCGGTGTTGACGATGTCGCCACCCACCGGGTCGAGGAGCAGGTCGCCCAGCCACATGCCCTCGAAGCCCTTCGACAGATGGAAGCGCCGGGAGTCGAGCTGCTTGGCCGCCTTGTCCTCGGCGCCGTCGGGATCGGCGTGCTGGGACCAGTAGCCGACCACCCGGAAGAAGGTGTCGATGCGCAGGTCGCGGGCCTTGCCCACGAGCAGCTCCTCGTCGCGCTCCATGGCGTCGGCCGTGATCTTGGTGCGGACCCGGGCCAGCGCAGCCACATGGGCGCCGTTGATCTCGCCCGCCAGCCACGCCTTCTCCGCCGCCGGCAGGTGGCGCAGGTCACGACCGAGCGCCACTCTGCGGGAGGCGACCGACTTCGGGATGTTGCAGCGGATCCAGATCCACCCGGCCGCCGACCGGGCCCGTCCCGCCTGCCACTCGCCACCGGCCTCGAACGCCGCTGATGCCACCGTGGCGGCCGCCTCCAGGCGGGCCAGGGCGTGGTGCAGGCGCTCGATGCTCTCGCCGTCCGACAGCGAGCCAGCCTCGCCGCACACCTTGTCGAGGACTGCATCGAGCTCGTCGAGCATGACCCAATCGTACACCTGTTCGATGCCCGGATCAAGGAGAAACCCTTGCAGGACAACGGGTTTGTAGCTATCGAAAGCAGTGTTCCTACAGGTCGCCCTTCGTGGGCCGGACGGTGGCGATGGCCCACGGGGCCAGGGCGAACGAGCCGTCGAACGCCGCAGCTGAGCGCCCCGGACCGGAGAATCCTGGGCTCGTCCTTGACCGCGGCACCTCTTGGCACGGCGACGTTCCCTGCCTGCGGCAATGGAGCCCGGCATCAAGAATCGGGAGAACGTCGACAAACGGCGTGGATCGTTCGTCGAGAGCAGGCTCGGCGTTGTCGGGGGAACGCAGGTCCCTCGTTGTACAACTTAGTTCTTCGTGCCCGCGACCTCGGCCCGTCGACTGGTGGACGCCCCGTGAGTTCCCTCCGTGGTGGCGACGCCAGCGCTCCAGTGAAGGACGGTATCCTTTCGCCTCCATGATGCGCTCGGCGGTGGCGGTCCTTTTCCTCGCGTCGGTCGTGGGCGCCGGGGTGGTTGACACTCGCCAAGGCGACGCGCCCGACCGGGTGGCCAGCACCGCGACCACGACGAGCACGACGACCACGACTGCCGCGCCGGAGACGACGACGACGGCCGCACCCACCACGGCGCCGGCCTCGTCGACGACCGCGGCGGCGAGCACGCTGCTGCCGGCCACGCCGGCCACGCCGCCCAGCACGGCGGTGGCGCCCGTGCCGGTGGCGGCCGGGGACGTGAAGGTGCTGGTCACGCCGAGCGGTGTGGTCGTCCCGGTGACGGGCCGCGAGGCGACCGGGTACCGGGTCACCACGCCGTGCGGGAGGAGCGCGGTAGTGGCCAAGGGGACGCCGGTCATCGACGCCGATGTGGTGCTGGACGCCGGCCACGGTGGCGCCGAGCCGGGCGCCATCAGCCCGACCGGCCTGTCCGAGAAGGGCATCAACCTGGGCGTGGTGAACGCCGCCCGTGCCGCCCTGGAGAAGGAAGGGGTGCGCACGGTCCGCACCAGGACGGGCGATTACCGCGTCACCATCGCGACCCGCACGCAGATCGCCAAGGCCCTCAAGCCCAAGGCGTTCGTGGCCGTCCATCACAACGCCGAGCCCGACGGCCCCCGCGACGGCCCGGGCAGCGAGACCTACTACCAGATCGGCTCACCCGACTCGAAACGCCTGGCCGGCCTCATTTACGAGGAGGTCGTGAAAGCGCTGTCCGCCTACGAGATCGCGTGGGTGGCCGACACCGACGCCGGGGCCAAGTACCGGGCCAACGTCAACGGCGGCGACTACTACGGCATCCTGCGCAACGCCCAGGGCGTCACGTCCGCCCTGGCCGAAATGGCCTTCGTGTCGAACCCGGCCGAGGCCGACCTGCTGTCCCGCCCCGACGTGCAACAGGTGGAGGGCGAGGCGCTGGCCCGGGCCATCCTGCGCTACCTGAGGACGGGTGAGCCCGGCTCCGGCTTCACCGAGCCGTACCCGCGCAGCAGCCCGGCGGGGGGCGGCGGCGGGTCGTCGCACTGCGCCGACCCGGCGCTGTAAGGGCCGCCCAGCGCCCCGGGACGGCGGCGACCTCGGCCCCGGGGCCGCCGGCGCCGGCCGTCGAAGGGAGGCCGAAACCAAGGGACCGCCGCCCCGCCCCGGGGTAGCCTGCGCCGTGACCATCGGCGTGCTGGCATCGGGCACCGGCACCATCCTCACCGCCCTGCTCGAAGCCGAGCTGCCCGTTGCGGTGGTGCTGGCCGACCGGGAGTGCCGGGCGCTGGCGCTGGCCGCCGGCGCCGGTATCCCGGCCCAGCTGGTGGCCAGGCCCTCCTTCGGCGCCGGCTTCGACCGCCTCGAGTACACCCACCGCATCGTCGACGCCCTCCAGGCGGCGGGTATCGACCTGGTGGTGATGGCCGGGTTCGCCACCGTCCTCGACAAGCCGCTGTTCGACGCCTATGCCGGCCGGGTGCTCAACACCCATCCGTCGCTGCTGCCGTCGTTCCCCGGCTGGCACGCCGTCGAGGAGGCGCTGGCGGCCGGCGTGAAGATCACGGGCTGCACCGTCCACGTGGCAACCGTGGAGGTCGACGCCGGCCCGATCCTGGCCCAGGAGGCTGTCCCCGTCCTGCCCGGCGACACCGTGGACTCCCTCCACGAGCGCATCAAGGCGGTGGAGCGCAGGCTCTACCCGCAGACCGTGAAGGAGTTCGTGCAGCCGTGAGAGCGCTGATGTCCGTGTACGACAAGACCGGCCTGGCTGCGTTCGCACAGGGGCTGGTGGACCTGGGCGTGGAGATCGTCTCCAGCGGTGGCACGTCGGCCGCCCTGGCCGAGGCGGGCATCCCGCACACGGCGGTGGACGCGGTGACCGGCTCACCCGAGATGCTGGGCGGCCGGGTGAAGACCCTGCACCCCCGCATCCACGGCGGCATCCTGGCCGACCGCTCCAAGCCCGAACACCTGGCCGACCTGGCGGCGCAGGGCATCGAAGCCATCGACCTGGTGGTGTGCAACCTCTACCCCTTCCGCAGCCGGCCTTCGGTGGAGATGATCGACATCGGCGGCCCCACCATGGTGCGGGCGGCGGCCAAGAACTGGGCGTCGGTGGGCGTTGTGGTCGACCCGGCCGACTACGGCGAGGTGCTCGACGAGTTGAAGCGCGACCGGGCCCTCACTGAGGACACCCGGCGCCGCCTCGCCCGCGCCGCCTTCGCCCACACCGCCGCCTACGACGCCGCCATCGTGGCGTGGTTCGACGAGACAGGCGGCGACGAGGTGCTGCCCCTCACCCTCCACCTGGCCCTCGAGCGCACCGACGAGAAGCTGCGCTACGGCGAGAACCCCCACCAGGCGGCGGCCCGCTACCGCGAGATCGGGCGCAGCTCGTGGTGGGACGGGGTCGAGCAACTGGCCGGCCTCGCCCTGTCCTACCTGAACATCTACGACACCGAGGCGGCGTGGAGGCTCGTCCACGACCTCGGCGAAGGGCCGGCGTGCGCCATCATCAAGCATGCCAACCCGTGCGGCGTGGCCGTGGCCGGCGACCTGGTCGCCGCCTACGGGCGGGCGCTGTCGGCGGACGAGAAGTCGGCCTTCGGCGGCATCGTGGCGCTGAACGGCCTGCTCACCGAAGCGGTGGCCGACGCCATCGTCTCCGGTCCCCAGGCCGACGTGATCGTGGCGCCCGCCTTCGAGCAGGCGGCGGTGGACAAGCTGATCACCCGGCGCAAGGCCACCCGCCTCCTGCGCGCCGCCGCCCCCGACCGCGTGCGTCGCAGCTACCGGGAGGTCGGCGGCGGGTTCCTCGTGCAGGGTCCGCACCACTTCGAGACGGGCCGCGACGACTGGCGGGTCGTCACCAGGGCGCAGCCCACGGACGGGCAGTGGGCCGACGCCGAACTGGCGTGGCGCATCGGCGGATACGTGAAGTCGAACTCCATCGTGCTGGTGAAGGACGGTGCCGCCGTCGGCATCGGCGCCGGCCAGCAGAGCCGGGTGGACGCGGCCGAGCTGGCTGCCCGCAAGGCGGCCGGGCGGGCCGAGGGAGGGGCGTGCGCCAGCGACGCCTTCTACCCCTTCCGCGACGGTGTCGACGCGGCGGTGGCGGCCGGCGTGGCCGTTGTCATCCAGCCCGGTGGCAGCCTGCGCGACGACGAGGTCATCGCCGCCGCCGACGAGCACGGAGTCGCCATGGTCCTCACCGGCGAACGGCACTTCTTCCACTGATGCCCGTTCCACGCACGTCCGGACTGCGATGACCGCCCGCCTGCTCCCTGGTGCCCCGGTGGCCGAAGCGGTGCTGGCCGACGTGGCCGAGCGCGCCGCCAAGGTCGCTGCCACCGGCCGCCCGCCCGGCCTCGGCACCATCCTGGTGGGCGACGACTCGGCCAGCGCCGGCTACATCCGCATGAAGCAGGAGAAGGCGGTTGCGCTGGGCATGCACTCGGCCCACCTGCATTTGCCCTCGGACGCCTCCCAGGCCGACCTGGAGGCCGCCATCACGGCGTGGAACGCCGATCCGGCCATCGACGCCATGCTGGTGCAGCATCCCACGCCGCCCCAGATCGACTTCGAGGCGGCCATCGCCCTCATCGACCCCGACAAGGACGTCGACGGCCTGCACCCGCTGAACATGGGCCGCCTGGCCACGGGCACGCCGGGCCCGGTGCCGTGCACCCCGGCGGGCATCGAGGCGTTGCTGGCGTTCTACGAGATCCCGGTGTCCGGACAGGAGGTCGTGGTGCTGGGGCGGGGCACCACCCTCGGCCGTCCCCTCGCCCTCCTCCTCAGCCAGAAGCGCCCCACGGCCAATGCCGCTGTCACCGTCGTGCACACGGGCGTCCCCGACTGGCCCCGGTACACCCGGCGGGCTGCCATCGTGATCGCGGCCGCCGGCGTCCCGGGCATCCTCCAACCCGACCACGTGAGCCCGGGGACGGTGGTGATCGGCGGCGGCGTGCGCTACGAGGGCCGGCGCCTCCTGCCCGACGTCGACGAGTCGGTGGCCGAGGTGGCGGGCGCCATCACGCCGCGAGTCGGTGGCGTGGGCCCCACCACGGTGGCCATGCTCTTGCGAAACGCGGTCGAGGCGGCCGAGCGGCGCCTCGCCGCCGGAGGCTGACATGGCGCACATATCGGATCTGCTGGCCGGCGGCCGCACCTACTCGTTCGAGTTCTTCCCGCCCAGGACCGACGAGGCCGAGCGCCAGCTCGAGAAGGCGCTGCACGAGCTGGAGCCGCTCGGGCCGTCGTTCGTGTCCGTCACCTACGGCGCCGGCGGGTCGACCCGGGAGCGCACCCGCGACATCGTGCTGCGCATCAACCGCGACACGTCGATGACGGCGATGGCCCACCTCACCTGCGCCGGCCACACCCGGGCCGAGCTCACCGACATCGTGACCGGCTACCGGGACAACGGCGTCGAGAACATCCTCGCGTTGGCCGGCGACCCGCCCATGGTGGCCGACGGCGCGGCGGCGCCCCCGAGCGACCTCCGGTACGCATCGGAGCTCGTCGACCTCATCCGCCCGCTCGGGCAGTTCTGCATCGGTGTGGCCGCCCACCCCGAACTGCACCCCCGCTCCGCCGGCGACCGCGCCGCCGACCGGGACAACCTGGCGGCCAAGCTCCGCCTCGCCGACTTCGGCGTCACCCAGTTCTTCTTCCGCGCTGCCGACTACCTCGCCATGATGGACGACCTCGCCTCCCGCGGCGTCGACAGGCCGGTCATCCCGGGGATCATGCCGGTAACCAACGCCGGCCAGATCCAGCGCTTCGCCCAGATGGCGGGCGCCGCTTTCCCGGCCGACCTGGCCGCCCGCATCGGGGCTGTGGAGGACCAACCCGACGAGGTCCGCCGCATCGGCGTCGAGGTGGCCACCCAGCTCTGCCGGGACCTGCTCGACGCGGGCGCCCCGGGCCTCCACTTCTACACACTCAACCGCTCGCCGGCGACACGGGAGATCTACGCCAACCTGGGCCTTCCCGGCACGGCCTGAGCGGGGCCGCCCGGGTTAGTGACGGAGGGGCCAACTCAGAAACGCCCGTTCTCGGCGGCCTGAACACCCCATACCGGTGTCGATCCCGTCAAGAACCGGTAGCAATGGTGCAGGCCCTAGCATCCGCCGATGGCAGAGATGATCACCATGGGGGCCGACGGGAAGCTGCACGTCCCCGACGAGCCCGTGATCCCGTACATCGAGGGCGACGGCACCGGCGTCGACATCTGGCCCGCCACCCAGCGGGTGCTAGACGCAGCGGCGGCCAGGCACGGCAAGAGCATCGGGTGGCAGGAGGTGCTGGCCGGCGAGAAGGCGTTCAACCGGACGGGGGAGTGGCTGCCCCAGGCGACGGTCGACGCCTTCCGGGAGAGCCTCATCGGGATCAAGGGCCCGCTCACGACGCCGGTGGGCGGCGGAATCCGCTCGCTCAACGTGGCCCTGCGCCAGATCCTGGACCTGTACGTCTGCCTGCGGCCGGTGCGGTGGTTCAAGGGCGTGCCGTCGCCGGTGAAGCACCCGGAGAAGGTCGACATGGTGATCTTCCGGGAGAACACCGAGGACATCTACGCCGGACTCGAGGTCGAGCAGGGCACCGAGGAGGCGACCCGCCTCATCAAGATCCTGCAGACGGAGTTCGGTTGGGACATCCGCCCCGACTCCGGCATCGGCATCAAGCCCATCTCCGTCACCGGGTCGAAGCGCCTCGTGCGGGCAGCCGTCGAGTACGCAGTGCAGCACGACCGCAAGAGCGTCACCATGGTGCACAAGGGCAACATCCAGAAGTTCACCGAGGGCGCCTTCCGGAACTGGGGATACGAGGTCGTACGCGACGAGTTCTCCGACGTCGCCGTCGGCTGGGACGACTGCGGCGGCCGGCCGGGCGACCGCATCCTGGTGAAGGACGCCATCGCCGACATCACCCTCCAGCAGGTGCTCACCCGGCCGGATGACTTCGACGTCATCGCCACCACCAACCTCAACGGCGACTACCTGTCGGACGCGCTGGCGGCCCAGGTCGGCGGCATCGGCATCGCCCCCGGGGCCAACATCAACTACGTGACCGGCCACGGGCTGTTCGAGGCCACCCACGGCACGGCCCCGAAGTACGCAGGCCAGGACAAGGTGAACCCCGGGTCGCTGCTCTTGTCCGGTGTGCTCATGTTCGAGCACCTCGGCTGGACGGAGGCGGCGGCCGACATCGTGCGGGCGCTGGAGGCCACCATCGGCGAGGGCATCGTCACCTACGACTTCGCCCGGCTGCGCGAAGGCGCCACCGAGGTGCGCTGCTCGCAGTTCGCAGCCGCCATCGTGGAGCGGCTCTAGCGCTCGACGGTTCACCGCCGCCCAGCGGGTACGTCCCGACCGTGCCCTCGCCTAGGCCGGCGGCGCATCCCGCACCCGGGGGCGGCTGAAGCTTCGCGACGCGTCGGCGGGCGGCGCCTCGACGTGATCGCCGGCCGTGCCGGACTCAGTAGTGTCGGGGACGTGTCGACCAAGCGTCCGGTGCGGGTGTCGGTCACCGGGGCGGCCGGCCAGATCGGGTACGCCCTGCTGTTCCGCATCGCAGCGGGCGACCTGCTCGGGCCCGACCAGCCGGTGGAACTGCGGCTGCTCGAGATCGAACCCGCCCTCCCCGCCCTCGACGGGGTGGCCATGGAGCTGGCCGACTGCGCCTTCCCACTGCTGGCCGGCGTGGAGATGTCGTCGAACCCGGCCACCGCCTTCGACGGCGTGTCATGGGCCCTGCTGGTGGGGTCGGTGCCCCGCAAGGCGGGTATGGAGCGGCGTGACCTGCTCACGATCAACGGCGGCATCTTCGGGCCTCAGGGCCGGGCCCTGGCCGCAACGGCCGCCGCCGACGTGCGTGTGCTCGTGGTCGGCAACCCGTGCAACACCAACTGCCTCATCGCTCGTACCAACGCCCCCGACATCCCCGGGGAGCGCTGGTTCGCCATGACCAGGCTCGACCAGAACCGGGCCCGCGCCCTGCTGGCGGCCAAGGCCGGCGTGCCTGTCGCCGACGTGGCCAACGTGGCGATCTGGGGCAATCACTCCAACACCCAGTTCCCCGACTTCGCCAACGCCACCATCGCCGGGTCGCCGGCGCCCGAGGTGATCGGCGACGACGAGTGGCTGCGGGGCGGGTTCATCTCCACCGTGCAGCAGCGGGGTGCGGCGATCATCGCCGCCCGTGGAGCGTCGTCCGCCGCGTCGGCGGCCAACGCGGTCATCGACTCCGTTCGCAGCATCCGCACGCCCACCGCCGCCGGCGACAACGCGGCGGTCGCCGTGACCAGCCGGGGCGAGTACGGCGTGCCCGAGGGCCTGCAGTTCGGCTATCCGGTACGCAGCGACGGGTCCGGCTGGGAGGTGGTCGAGGGGTTCGTGCTCGACGACTTCGCCCAGGAGCGGGTCCGGGTCACCACAGAGGAGCTGGTGGCCGAACGGGCTGACGTGGCGCACCTTCTCGGGTGACAGAACGGCGGCCTGGACCATGTCCCGGAAGGACCGGGATGCGCAGGCTTCGCCGGGCTAGGTGCTTGCCGGCACCCCTACGTCGACGCCCCGCCGCTGGAGGAAGGCCAGCTTGCGGGCGATGGCGTCCTCCCACAGGCCCAGGTCGAGCTCGAAGTGGGCCCGGTCGCCCTCTTCGTAGGCGTGCTCGAGATCGTCGAAGGCGGCATCTTCGGCATCCAGCAGCTCCCGGTACCGCTTCAGGAAGTGCTCGTCGATCACCTCGGCCAGCGTCATGCGTCTCCCTTCGGATGGTCTCGTCGGACCTCCGAAGGAGCGTACCGTTCACGGCGTGCCCCGTCACGATGTCGATCCACCCGGCGCCGGAAAGAGCCCTGGAGCCCGGCCGGGTCTACGTCGAGAGCGACGGCAACGGCATCCTCGGCCAGGTCCACGACGACTACGCCGCCCTCCGCCGTTACCTGGTGGACGAGGGCCTGCTGGAGCGCCGCGACGGCTTCTACTGGCGGACCGGGGGCACCTTCGAGGTGTGACGGACTAGAAGACGCAGCTGGGCATGTCGTTGCCCTTCGAGAAACCGAAGATGCGCTTGGCCAGCGTCTGGCTGTCGGCGCTGATCTCCTGGCCTCGCTTCGCCTGGCCGGCTTCGATGGTGTCGGCGAACTGGTGGCCGAGGGCGATGTAGGCGTCCCAGTCGTCGAGCCAGCCGTCGATCTGGGCTCCGTCGGCTGCCGTCGCAGTCGGGATGCCGCGCAGGTCGCCGGCCACCGCGGCCAAGCCGTCGGCCGCCTTGTCGATGCGTGCCGCGAACTGCTCCGGGGTGCCGTTGTCCTCTCGGGATTCGGGGCGGTCCACGCGGAGCTTCGCAAGGGCGGCCTTGCACAGGGCGTCGGCCCGGCTGGCGTAGACGGCGTCGCGCACCGTCTGGGACGGGATGTCGATGTCGGGGCCCAACCACGCCGGCACGCTGATGACAGCGAGGGCGAACAGGAGTGCGCCGCCGGCCAGCAAGTACCACTTCCGCTTGGGCCCGCCCGCCGGCGCCCGGGGCCCCTCGCCGCTCGGACCGGTGGCGGGCACCAGTCCGGCCAAGCGGGACTGGGCCGCCCACGACGGCCGGGGCCTCCGCTCGCTGCCCCAGCGCTTGCCGTTCCAGTGCCGCAGCTGGGCAGGGTCGTCGGGGTCGGGATGCCAGCCGGGCACCCGGGGGCGGGTGGTGGGCATCAGGCGTAGGTGGTGCGGTCGCGCACCCCCGCCAGCACGGTGGCGACGCTCTGGAGGGCGGCCTGGTGGCGGACCAGGGCGCCGATGTCGCCCTCGAGCCGTGCCTTCCCGCCGAGGATGGCGTCCTCCACCGCCAGGTCGCCCCGGCTCACGGCCACGGCCGTGCCGTACGACTGCGTGACGGTGGCCGTGGGCTGTGGTGCGTCACCTGCGCCGACCAGCACCGAGCCGTCGTCCACCTGCACCCAGTACCGCACGTCGTCGCTCCCGGCGGCGCCGGTGACGACCTGCTGGATGACCACCCGGGCGCCGGCCGTGGCGGAGCGGAGGCCGTCGTCGGCACCGGCTGTGCGGTTGAGGTCGTCGAGCCACGCCGCGCTCAGGTAGGCCGCCATCCCTCAGGTCTACAGGGATTCGCGCAGGTGAGCCAAGCCGCCGTCAGGCCCGGCGGGTGAGCTCGACGGTGACCTTGAGGGCCTCGGCCGGGCCGCCGTGGTAGATGCCCTTGAGGGGGCTCACGTCGGCGTAGTCCCGCGCCCGGCCCACCACCACGTGGCGTTCGCCCACCGGCTCGCCGTTGGTGGGGTCGAGGGGTACCCAGTCGCCGACCCAGGCCTCGACCCAGGCGTGGCTCTGGCCGGTGACCGTCTCGCCGATCTCGGCCTCCCGCGTGGGATGGAGGTAGCCGGACGTGTAGCGGGCAGGGATGCCCATGGCCCGGAGCAGGGCCAGGGTGACGTGGGCGAAGTCCTGGCACACGCCGCCGCCCTGAGCCAGCGCCTCGTCGCCGGGCGTGGAGGCGGTGGTGGACCCGGCCTGGTAGCGGAGGCGGGACCGGGCCCATTCGACGGTGGCGTGGCACGCCTGGAGCGGGTCGTGGCCTGCCTTGAACGAGCCGGCCGCGTCGGTGAGCTCGTCGTTGATAGTGGCGTAGGGGGTTGCGGCCAGGAGCTCGGCGAACTCGTCGGCCACCTCCGGCCGGGTGAGCAGGTCCCAGCCGACGGCGTCGGGCGACGCAATCGGCTCCGACGTTTCCACCACCGAGCTGCCGGTGACCGCCAACTCGGTGTGGGCCTCGTGCACCTCGAAGGCGTCGACGAGGGTGCCCCAGTAGTCCCAGTAGCGGTAGACGTTGGCCCGCGGGGACACCGTGACTGCGGCGTCGAGCACCATCTGGCGGTCGGTGGACAGCGGCGTGATGCGCGCCTCGTTGTACGACGACGTCACCTCCGCCTTGTAGCGGTAGCCGCTGTGGTGGGTGATCTCGATGCGCCACGTCATCGGCTCACCGTCCCTCGCCGTCCGGTCCTGGTCGGCAGAAGGCTGTGAAGTTCGCACCGGGTCGCCGACCAGAACGGCGCCGGCGCCGGCGGGGGCGGGGGCCGGTCACAAACCGACCGGTTCGGCCTCGGCGTCCGGCGCGGGCGACAGGCGCAGGTGGCGGTCCCAGCCGGCCGGCTCGTCGTCGGCCACGCCCTGGTTCCAGGACTGGGGGGCGCTCTGGCGGAAGAAGCGCCGGGCGATGGCCTCGCCCGACTCGGCGCACGCCACCTGGAGGTCGTGGAGATGGTCCGGCAGGTCGGTTATCAGCTCGCTGACCCGGCGGAACTCGAGCTGCGTGCGGGCCCGGCCGAGGAGGCGCCGGGCCTCGTCGTCGACGCCCACCCGGCCGGCGTCCGGCTCGAGCTCGGCCAGGCACTGCTCGGCCACGCCCAAGGCGTGGAAGGCGGAGCGGGGGAACAGCCGGTCGAGGAGGAGGAACTCGGCCACCAGGGCGGGCTCGACGGCCCGGCGGTAAGTGCGCAGGAAGGCCTCATGGGCCGAGCACGACCGGAGTGTGGTGATCCACCCGGGCTGGCCGGCCGGCTCCCGGAACCGGGCCAGCAGCAGCCGGGTGGTCATGTCGACCCGTTCGATGCTGCGGCCGAGCACGAGGAAGCGCCAAGCGTCATCGCGGCTCATGGTGGAGTCGCCGAGGCCGGCCATGATGGCGGCCCGCTCCTTCACGTAGCGGAAGAAGGCGTGGGGGCCGGCGTCCTGCGCCAGTGCCACCTGGCGGGGGAGGGCGTTGTGGGTGGCGTTGAGGCACTCCCACATCTCGGCCGACAAAGCGTCGCGCGCCCCGCGGGCGTTCTCGTGGGCGGCCCGCAGCGACCGCACGATCGACACGGTGCCGGTGTTGTCGAAGGCGAGGATGCGGGTCACCTCGGCCACGTCGACGGTGGCGTCGGTGTCGGGGGTCACGCCCATGACGCCGAGGATGGCGGCGCACGCCACGTCCTCGGCCACTGACGGGTCCTCCAGCAGGTGGTGGACGTGGACGTCGAGGATGCGGGCCACGTCCTCGGCCCGCTCCACGTAGCGGCCGACCCAGTAGAGCGACTCGGCGATGCGGCTCAGCACGGCGCCGCCCCCGCGCTCTGCTGCTGCTGGGCGACCTGCACGATGGCCGGGCCCGGGTCGAGCCGGGTGACGTCGTGGCTCGGGACCGGGCCGGCGGCCGGCACCTGGCCGGTCGCGCCCGCGCCGAGGCGGACGTTGGCCCGGCCGTCGGCGGCGGCGAGGACCCAGGTGTCCTTCGACCCGCCGCCCTGGCTGGAGTTCACCACCAGGCTGCCCTCGACCAGGGCCACCCGGGTGAGGCCGCCCGGCACCACCCAGACCCGCTCGCCGTCGTTGACGGCGAAGGGGCGAAGGTCGACGTGGCGGGGCATGAGCCGGTCGCCGACCTGGGTGGGCGATGTGGAGAGGCGCACGACCTCCTGGGCGATCCAACTACGAGGGTCGGCCACGATGGCCTCGCGCACCTCGGCCAGCTCCTCGTCGCTGGCCTGGGGCCCGATCACCAGGCCGTAGCCCCCCGAGCCGTCCACCGGCTTCACCACCAGCTGGTCGAGGCGGGGAAGCGCGTGTTCGAGCTGCTCGGGGTCCTCCAGGCGGTACGTGGTGACGTTGGGCAGCAGCGGCTTCTCGCCCAGGTAGTAGTCGATCATGGCCGGCACGTAGGTGTACACGAGCTTGTCATCGGCCACGCCGTTGCCCACCGCGTTGGCGATGGTGATGGTGCCTGCGCGGGCCGCGTTGAGGATGCCGGGGCAGCCCACCACCGACCCGCTGCGGAAATGGAGGGGGTCGAGGTAGTCGTCGTCGACCCGCCGGTACACCACGTCCACCCGCTGCTCTCCCTCGGTGCTGCGCATGTAGACGACGTTGTCGCGGCACACCAGGTCCCGGCCCTCGACCAGCTCGACGCCCATCTGGCGGGCCAGGAAGGCGTGCTCGAAGTAGGCCGAGTTGTAGACACCGGGGGTGAGCAGCGCCACGGTGGGCTCGCCCACGCCGGCCGGGGCGGCCGCCCGCAGCGCCTCGAGGAGGCGGGCGGGGTAGGCGTCGACCGGGCGCACCCGGTGGCTGGCGAACAGCTCGGGGAACACCCGGGCCATCGCCCGGCGGTTCTCGATGACGTAGGAGATGCCCGACGGCGTGCGGACGTTGTCCTCCAGCACGTGGAAGTTGTCGTCCCCTCGCACCAGGTCGATGCCGGCCACCTGGATGCGCACGCCGTTGGCCGGCCGCACGCCGAAGGCGGGTCGGTGGAAGTGGGTGGCGGTGGTGACGCAGCGCCGGGGGACAACTCCGTCGCGCAGGATTTGGCCCTCCCCGTAGATGTCGTCGAGGAACCTCTCCAGGGCCAGGACCCGCTGGGCCACGCCCTGCTCGATGGTCGTCCACTCGGCGGCCGACAGCACCCGGGGGAACAGGTCGAGGGGGAACAGCCGCTCCTCGCCGGAGTGCGAGAACGTGATGCCCTGGTCGAGGAAGGCCCGGTCGCGAGCGGCGCAGCGATCTGCGAACTCCTCGGCCGAGAGCACCTGGAGGGCCTGGTGCAGGGCCTCGTAGCTGGCACGCGGCGCACCGGAGGGCTCGAACATCTCGTCCCAGGCCTGGGTGGAGGCGTAGTCGTCCAGGAGGTCGCCCACGTCCCCATCCTGCCAGCACTCGATTACCTCCTCGTTTCGGGAAGGCGCGTGGTTGTGAGAACAGCGTCAGGTTGCGGTCGACGTTCACGCGATCGTGACGCCACCGGGTGGGCCCGCGACCCCGGGGCGGGTAAGAGTGGGGCATGCGCATCAGGGTGGGGTGCGAGTTCGTCCACAAGGCGACCGGTCCCACGCCGGCCATCTGGCAGGTGCGCCCACGGCCGGACGGGCCCGACGGGCTGTTGTCGTCCGCCTGGGAGTCCACCCCGCCGCTGGCCACCACCAGCTACATCGACGCCTTCGGCAACCTCTGCGACCGCCTGGTGCTGCCCGAGGGGCGCAGCGTGGTGCGCTTCGACGCCGTGGCCGAAGTCAGCGGCAACCCCGACCCGGTCGATGTCTACGCCCTCCAGCAGCCGGTGGAGACGCTTCCCCACGACGCCCTGGTGTACCTGCTGCCCACCCGGTTCTGCCTGTCGGACGTGCTGCACGACGAGGCCTGGGAGCTCTTCGGGAGCACGCCGCCCGGCTGGGCGCGGGTGCAGGCGGTGTGCGACTGGGTGCACGACAGCGTCACCTTCGACTACCAGAACACCTCGCCCGTCACCACCGCCTGCGACGTGTGGCAGAGCCGCACCGGCGTGTGTCGCGACTTCGCCCACCTGGGTGTCACCTTCTGCCGGGCCCTCAACATCCCGGCCCGCTACGTGTTCGGCTACCTGCCCGACATCGGGGTGGCGCGGACCGCCCAACCCATGGACTTCTGCGCGTGGATGGAGGTCTACCTGGGCGACCGCTGGTGGACGTTCGACCCCCGCAACAACCAGCGCCGGGTCGGCCGGGTCCTCATCGGCCGGGGCCGTGACGCCGTCGACGTGGCCATGCTCACCACCTACGGGGCCACCGTGCTCGAGTCCATGGAGGTCTGGGCCGGCGAGGCCTGACCGCCTTCCCTCTCGGCGCGATGATCAGCCGTCGACGGGCTCGCCCATCTCCTTGAGCGCGGTGGCCAGCGCAGCCCGGAGACGGCGGGCGGTGGCCGGCGAGAGGTGACCCACCAGGCCGGCGCCGGCGTCCCCCTCCTCCTCCACCGTGAGCTCCACCCGCAGGTCACCGCACACGTCGCAGTCGTCGAGGGCGGCTACGGCCCACGCCAGCCGGGCCCGCTCGGGGTCGCCCGCCGGATGGTCGTCGAGCCCGTAGTCGGCCAGCTTCTTCATACGAGGCCGGGGAGGCCGTCGAGGCTCTCGGCGTTGCGGGTGCGCTGGTAGTCGGCGATGCCGTCCGGGCCCTTGCGCACCGCCCACTCGTCGAGCTTGGTGCGCTCGTGGTCGTAGCGCATCACAGGCACACCGAAGCCGCACGAGTCGGTGACCCCGGTCACCTCGACCACGATCACCGAGCGGATGCCGGGGTGGTGCGTGAAGCGGCCCGAAAGGGCGCCGAAGCGGGGATCGTCGGGGAGGACGGCCTCGCCCCGGCCGTGGAGGCGGACGATGCGGGGCGGCCCCTCGAAGGCGCAGAACATCACCACGATGCGCCCGTTCTCACGGAGGTGGGCCACCGTCTCGATCCCGCTGCCGGTGAGATCGAGATAGGCCACCGTGCGGGGGTCGACGACGACGAAGGTGCCCTCGATGCCCTTGGGCGACAGGTTGATGCGACCCTCGTCGGCCCGCGGGGCGGTGGCCACGAAGAACACCCGCTGGCCGGCCAGCCAGCCGGAGAGCTTGTCGTCGATGCCGTCGAACGCCCGCGCCATACGGGCAGTCTCCTACCATCCGGCCGGGATGGAGGAACCAGAGCCTGTGGCCGAGGTGCCCGACCCCGTGTGGGAGCGGCGCCATCCCGGAGGCGCCGAGTCGTGGTCGTTCGACTTCGTGGCCGCCGACGGCTCCGTGGGCGGCTTCGTGGGCCTGACCATCTGGGCTTCGCCCCGGGTGGCCTGGTACTGGGCCGCCCTGGTGGGACGGCGCCGGCCGTACCTGCTCGTGCGCGACCTGGAGGTGGCCGCGCCCCGGTCGCCCACGTCACGGGAGATCCGGTCCGAGGGCTTGTGGGCGGACGTGAACTGCGAGACTCCGCACGACCACTGGTCGCTCGGCCTGGAGGCGTTCGGCGTCGCCCTCGACGACCCGGACGAGGCGCTCGGCGCCGAGCGGGGAGACCGCATCGGGCTCGGTCTCGACCTGGAGTGGGAGGCGGCGGCCGGTGTGGTGGGCGGCGCCGGCGACTACGGGCAGGCCTGTTCGGTGCACGGCGAGATCCTGGTGGGCGGCGGTGGGGGACCGGTCGAGACCATCGACGTCGACGCCAGGGGGTGGCGCCGCCACGCCTGGGGGAGCGCAGTCGACTGGTTCGGTCCCTCCTGGCGGGTGGACGGGCATCTCGACGGCGGTGAGCCCTACTCCTCGGCGGACGTCCCGGTGCCGCCGGCCGTGCTGCACCGGGCGCCGTTGCGGCTCGAAAGGGGGTCGCGCCGGTCGGTCCTGGAACGGGCGCTGTGCCGGTTCCGCGCTCCGGCCGGCGATGAGGTCGGGCTGGGGTGGTCGGAGCGCATCGTGCCCTGGGCCGAGCCGCCTGCACGGTCGTGAGGCCCTGCTTCCCGGGCCCTCGGGCTCAGGTGGCGGACCGGTCCGCCCGGGCCGGGCGTAGGCGCTCCACCACACGGCACACGCCCCCGATCAACGCCATGAAGGCGACCGTGGCGAAGAGCAGGAAAGCGAACCAGCTGACGTGGTTGACGACGGGGAGGTCGTAGCGGCCGCTCCGCCCGGCGCCGGCGGTCAGTCCGGACACCCACCGGGCCAGTCCGGCCAGCGCGAGCGCCGCCAGCAACACGTAGCCGATCGCCGTCGGATCGTCCGGCCTGTCCCGGAACAGTGCTGCATCGTGCACGCGGCCTCCCCTCGTCTTGTCAAGGGTGAAGGGCCGGGGCGTGGGCGGCAATGGTGGTGGCGCCCGAGGTGTTGCACCCGTGCTAGCACCCGGGAACGGGTCAGGGACGACCGTGGCCCGGTCGGATACGCCGGCCGGGGGTCAGGGCTGGGGCTGGAGCGGGGGGGCGAAAGGGGTCATCAGGATCTGCCGCGTGGCCTCG
>JAHFUS010000008.1 GCA_023264975.1 Actinomycetes bacterium
CCGACGAACTCACCGCCGCCGAGGCGCACATGCTCGGTGATCCGAGGCCGATCATCTACCGGATCGCGCCCTGATGACTTCAACAGTCACTCACGACCGACTTCCGGAGGTCTGAGCCTAGACGATCACCAACGCGAAAGCTGGTTCTCGCCTGCGCTGCCCTCCTACTTCTTTTATGGGCGGCGACTGCGGTGGTACAGACGAGTTCTTCTAGCGATGTGATTGATAGGGTATCAGCGGACCCAGCAGAGCTAGCATGTATAGAGGCGGCGCTGCGGGAGGATGACCTGGCAATCAACGCGGCGATTGCCTATAACACAGGGCCAAGTGGCGTGAACCACGGGTGGTCATCTGCGGCAGACCGGCTGACCTTCGTAGAGCTCGCTGACTGCCCGGCAGACTTTGCTACCGCCTTTTCCTCGTATGTCGAGTCAGTCGATGAAGTGGGTGCATTTCTCGAAGACCGGACCGGGACGGCCGCTATTGATGACATGTTCGACCGCAGTAGCGATAGGAAGTATGACAGCTTGCTGAGCGAACTAAATAGTCGTTACTCCACGGTGGGGACTAGTGCAGCTGCGCTTGGTGTCGAGGCCCCGAGGGGGTCTATCGTGACCGCGGATCGGTAGGCGCCCGATAACCGGCGAACTGGTGCGAGGAAACCGCTCGGTAACGCCGGCCTAAAGGAGGACAGATCGCCCCAAGGCGGGCCCGAGGCAGTTGGGCCGGCACCGGAGCAGAACGACGGTTCCGGGATCGGCTCGCCGACGAGCCGCTGTCGCAGAACGCGCGTCGCGTGCACCACCGAGCGCAGGCGGAACCGTGAGTGGGAGCGCACGTCTCGACTGGCGTGAAGGCGCATCGCGGCCGAGGCGTGAAATCGCTCTTTGGCGAGGACCGGCGTCTCGAGCACTGGTCTCGAGGCTGCGGCTCACCACCCCTCGGTGAGTCCGTTTGTGGCGGCGTCCGCTCCGCTGCGGACCCCGACGTAGCGCGACAGGGTGAAGGCGGCATTGGCATGTCCGAGCATCCGTGCCACCTGGGCGCCGTCGATGCCGACATCGAACAGCATCCAGCACGCGGCGACGTGGCGCAGGTCGTGGGGATGCCACAGCGCCCGCTTCTCGTTCGTCATCGGCCAACCGGCGTCGCGGGCGGCGCGATGCCACACCCGAAGGAACTGGCGGCGCTCGGCCAGCCCGCCTCCGCACCCGGGGAACAGCAGTCCGGCGTCTCCGCCGGCGCGGGTGACCTCCGCGACATGGGCGGCCAGGGCGGGGGAGAGGCTGGCCGGGAAGATGGTGCTGCGCTTCTGGGCGTTCTTGGGCGCCTTGATCGTCAGTGCGTGGGCGGACTGCTCCACGGCCCGGGCGATGCGGATGCTGCGGTGCGGCTCGAAGTCGACGTCGCAGGGCCGTAGGGCGATCAGCTCGCCCCAGCGAGCGCCGCAGCGATGGGCCAGGCGCATGGCCAACGCCCACGTCGGCTGCCCGGCGTCGATCAGCGCGTCGAAGATGGCGCCGCACTGGATGTCGTTCGGCAAGGCGTCGCGGGGCACGAAGCCGGCGGCCTCGCCCTGATGCTCGGCTCGGGTCGAGTACCGCACCCCCCACATGGGGTCGACCTCACGGGGCAGCCAACGGCTCTTGTGGGCGAAGGTGACCAGGGATCGCAGCACCGACCCCACGCCTTGCACGGTGGCCGGAGCCAGACGAGCCCTTGCTGCGGTGATGATCTGTTCGGAGTCCGCCGGCGTCCAGGCCGACACGGCCACGGTGCCGAGACGGGGGAGAACCCAGCAGCGCATGATGGCCTGCTGGCGTTCCTGGTAGCGCAAAGACCGGCCGCTGAGGTGTTCCTGGTAAGCGTCGGCTAGGGCGGCGACACTGCGGGGACGGTCAGGATCAATGCGGATGGGGGAGTGGGCGGCAAGGTAGGCCTCGAGTTCGCGGGCCTTGGCCCGGGCGTCTTCGACGCTGCTCGACTTGTGAAAGACCCGTGCGCCGCTGGGCTCGGCGGCCACCACCCGATAGCGGCGCTCACCGCCGGAGGGGGCGTAGATTCGGGTGCCGTGCTCGAAGACGGCGAGGGGCTTCTTGCGGTAGTGCCGAGGACGGTCGGCGTCGGACATGCTTCCTCCTGATTCAGGATCATCAGAGGAAGCCCGAACGCACCAGAAGGACGAATCCGCGGGCTCGACGGATTTGTGCCCGACCATTGTGCCTCAGGAGGGCTGTGCCCGGCAAGCACCAGCGTGAACAGCGCTTTCATTGCCAGCCGGACCCGAAATCGACTCCACTCTCAAGGTGGCGACACGGGTTCGAATCCCGTTGGGGCTGCAAGGAAAACCGCAGGTGAGAGGCTATTTCCTCTCGGAACGATGCCGGGAAGACCGGCGATGGTCACGGATTTCGGGAGGTACCGTGACCACACGAAGGGATCCGTGACCAAGCGTGGTTCCGCTTGGCGCGTGCGCGTCGATGTCGGTCCTGACGCCGTGACCGGTCAGCGGCGCCGGATCACCCGGATGGTGAAGGGCGCCAACCGCGAGGCTCAGGAGTTGTTGGCCCGCTCGTGGTGGAGATGGGCCAGGGGCGCCGTCGCGGCACTGGAGCCGTCACCGTGGGAGATGTCTGCCGTGACTGGTTCAAGCAGGCCGGTCCCAGCCTGCAGCCGAACACGCGGACGGAGTTCGCCGGCGTCATCACGCGCTACGGCCTCCCGGCCGGACGTCGCCGCGCGGCACGACATCCTCCGCGCCGGCATCAGATCGGTGCTCCTCGCCGAACCGCGGGCCTGGGACCTCGACCGCCCGAACGCCCAGCTCCCGGCCGCCGGGGGAGTCGGGCATGGCGGCGAGGCCGTCCAGGAAGACAGGGTGGTCGTCGACGAGGAGGCCGCCTGCGAGGGGTGTCGCGCGCTCGGCGGAGTTGCCAGGGCCGCGACTTTCTGCGTTCTGGTCACGGAAATCGACCGCTGGCGGTCGGTTCCCGAGACCAGAAGGTGGCCGAACGCACATCGGAGGCGGCTGCTGCGACGGGCCTTCCCGCGGTTCGCGCTCAGCACGTTTCCTTCGCGTGTTCCGCTCGGTACAGTTGCGGAGAACCGCCATAGGCGAGGAGGAAACACGTGATCAGACGACGCTGCTCGTTCCCGGTCCTGGCGGTGCTCCTCAGCGTGGCCCTGATGGGCGCCGCGTGCGGCGGCGACGACAACAAGACCACCTCCTCCGGCACCACCACCAGCGGCGGCAAGGTCGCCGAGAACATGGTGGTCGGCACGACCGAGTCGCTCCAGAACAGCTTCGACCCCGCCGAAGCGTACGACTTCTTCGGCTTCGAGGTCGTGGGCAACACGGCCGAGACGCTGGTGACGTACGCGCCCAAGGCCGCGACCGTCTCGCCCCTCCTGGCCGCGTCGATGCCGGAGGTCTCGCCCGACGGTCTTACGTACACGTTCGAGCTGCGCAAGAACGTCACGTTCCACGACGGCACAAAGCTCGACTCGGCGGCCGTGAAGTTCTCTCTCGAACGGGCCCGCGACTTCGGCGCGAAGGACTCCGAGGCCGCCGGGTTCCTGCTCAGCGGCATCAGCTCCATCGACACGCCGTCGCCCACCGCGGTGGTGATCCACCTCGACAAACCCAATGTGGCGTTCCTGGCCCGTCTTGCCTACACCGTGGCGTCGATCGTGAGCCCCACGGCGTACAAGGCCAACGTTCTGGCGGGCTCCGAGGCAGCCGACTCACCCGCCGTCACCGCCAAGTACAAGACCGACACCATCGTTGGCTCCGGGCCTTACAAGCTCGTCTCCTACAAGGAGAAGGAATCCCTGGAGCTCGAGGCCAACCCGGACTACTGGGGCGACGCGCCGAAGACGAAGCGCATACTCATCCGGCTGTTCGACAAGTCGTCGGCCCTGAAGCTGGCCCTGGACAACAGCGAGATCGACATCGCCTTCCGCTCCCTCCAGCCGGACGAGAACAACTCCTTCAAGGACAAGCCCGGCTTCAAGCTGGTCGAGGGCGACGGGCCCGGCATCCGCTACATCACGTTCAACGTCACGACCAAGCCGTTCGACGACGTGAACATGCGCAGGGCGGTGGCAGCCGCCGTCGATCGCAAGGCGGTGGTCGACGAGGTGCTCAAGGGCACGGGCAAGGCGCTGGCCACGATGGTGCCGCCACCGTTCCCGGGCAGCAAGGCGTCGTGGACCGACCAGTACGGGGCGACGGCGTCCAAGGCCAACGTCGACAAGTACCTCACCGCCGCGGGCGTGCCCGCCGGCCAGAAGGTCGCCCTCGACTTCTGGTTCAGCCCCACCCATTACGGCGATACGGAGGCGGCGGTGGCCCAGGTGATCGCCCGCAGCCTGGAGGACAGCGGCCGCTTCACGGTCAAGATCTCCAACGTCGAGTGGGCCGAGTACGGCCTCAAGCGCAAAGCCGGCGAGATGCCGATCTTCCTCATGGGGTGGTTCCCCGACTACCTCGACGAGGATGACTACCTCGAGCCGTTCGCCGACCCGAGCATCTTCGACCCGGCCAAATGGAACGACGCGAAGATGCTCGACCTCGTCCACAAACAGCAGGCGGAGCTCGACACGGCGGCCCGCACCGGGATCATCAAGCAGGCCCAGGACTACATGGCCGACCAGGCGCCGTACGTGCCTGTCTTCCAGATCTCGCAGTTCGCCGCCATGAAGGACACCGTGTCGGGCGTCGTGCTCGACCCGATCCAGCTGCTGCGGCTCTGGCTGGTGTCGAAGGAGGGCTGACCGCCGAGAGCCGGCGGGTCACCGGACGGCGCCCGTGGCCCGCTCGAGCGGTTCGCTTCGCACCTACGTCCTGATCAGGCTCGTCCTGGCCGTGCCGATGGTGCTGATCCTGCTGACGGCGACGTTCCTGCTCCTGCGCGTCGCCCCTGGGGATCCCGTGCTGGCCACCCTCGGCGGCCGGGTGTCGAGCGAGCGGGCGTCGGAGATCCGCCACAGCCTCGGGCTCGACCGCCCGCTCTACCAGCAGTACTTCGAGTACGTGGGCGGCGTAGCCCGGGGCGACTTCGGGAAGGCCATCACCACGGACAGACCCATCGTCAAGACCATCGGCGACCGCTTCCCGGCCACGCTGGAGCTGACGCTGGCGGCCATGGTCGTAGCCGTGGGGGTCGGCATCCTGGTCGGGGCGCTGGCGGCCCGCTTCCGGGACACGGCGTTTGACGTCGGGGGGCGGCTCCTCGGCATCGTTCTGTACGCCGCACCAATCTTCTGGCTCGGCATCATGGCCCAGCTGCTGTTCTCGGTGAAGCTGGGCTGGCTGCCGACGGGGGGCCGCACCGCCGCCTTCAGCGAGCCGCGCTCGATCACACACCTCTACACCGTGGACGCACTGCTGACCGGGGATGGCCACGCCTTCTGGACCGCCATCCGCTACCTGGTCCTGCCGGCCACGACGCTCGGCCTCGTCATCGGCGGCATCTTCATCCGGCTGGTACGGGTCAACATGCTGCAGACGCTCAAGGCGGACTACGTCGAGGCGGCGCGGGCGCGTGGCATCAGCGAGCGGAGGGTGCTGTTCCGGCACGCCTTCAAGAACGCCACCGTCCCGGTCATCACCATCATCGGCCTCCAGCTCGCCCTCCTGCTGTCCGGCGCCGTGCTGACCGAGACGACCTTCACCTGGCCGGGCCTCGGGCTGTCGCTGTTCCAGTTCCTCCAGAACCGCGACTACGCCGCCGTCCAGGGCATCGTCACCTTCTACGCCTTGTTCGTGGTGGTCGCCAGCGTGCTCATCGACCTCCTCTCGGCATGGGTCGACCCGAGGATCCGGTATGACTGACACCGAAATCCGCCCCGTGCCGGACGCCACGCCGCGACGTGCCCTGCGGCACGAGCGGATGCGGAAATTGTGGCGAGGCACGCACCCGAGCGCCCGGCGGCTCATCGTGGTGGGCCTCGTCATCACCGCGGGCTTCGTGATTATGGCCGTCTTCGCCCCCTTGGTCGCGCCGTACGACCAGGCCCAGTACCGCGGCGGCTCGCCCTTCCCGCAACTGAAGCCGCCGAGCGGGGACCACTGGTTCGGCACCACGAACCTCCGCTACGACGTGTTCTCCCGCGTGGTCTTTGGCGCCCGCCTCGCCTTCCAGGTGGTGATCCTGTCCACCATCTCGGCCATGGTCGTCGGCGTCCCCCTCGGGTTGATAGCGGGCTACACGGGTAAGGCCCTCGACCGGGTGCTGGTGCTCGTGATGGACGCCATGTACGCCTTCCCCAGCCTGCTCCTGGCGATCGTGGCGGCGTTCGCCCTGCGGCGGTGGGTGGGGCAGGGCGTGCCGGCCGCCGCCATCTCGATCTCGGTGATCTACGTCCCGCAGTACTTCCGGGTGGTGCGCAACCACACGTTGTCCGTGCGGGAGGAGACGTTCGTGGAAGCGGCCCGGGCCATGGGCGCCCCGCGCCGCACCGTCCTCGGCCGCTACGTGCTCTTCAACGTCGTCCAGTCCGTCCCCGTGATCTTCACCGTGAACGCGGCGGACGCCATCCTCACCCTCGCCTCCCTCGGCTTCCTCGGGTACGGCGTCCGGGTCCCCGAGGCGGAGTGGGGCTACGACATCTCCAGGGCGATCAGCGATGCCGGCAACGGCTTCTGGTGGACCTCGTTGTTCCCGGGCCTTGCCATCCTCGCCCTGGTCACCGGGCTGACCCTCCTCGGGGAAGGCATCAACGACATCGTCAACCCGCTCCTCCGGCGGCGGGGGCTGCGGCTGGCCCGCTCGGCCGTCCTGACCCCGGGCGCCGGCCAGCCCGAGGCCGTGCCGGCGGTCGTGCCCGTTCCGGACGAGGTGATGGTCGACGCCGCCGACACGGACGGGATCGGCCCCCCGCTCGACCACGGGGACGCGGCAGAGGCCTATTTCGACGACGCGATCGATCTTCCAGAGCGCTCCACCTCGCCGCTGCGCTCCGTCGGACCGCCCCGTCCCGACCGGGTCGTCCTGAGGGTGAAGGACCTCCGCGTCACCTACGGCTCGGCCCGGGGACGGGTGACGGCGGTCGACGGCGTCAGCATCGAACTGGCGCCAGGCGAGAGCCTGGGTCTCGTGGGCGAGAGCGGCTGCGGGAAGTCGACGCTGGGGCGGGCCATCATCGGCGTGCTGCCGGAAGGGGCCGAGGTCGACGGCCAGGTATGGGTCGACGAGGAGGAACTGTCGGCCATGGACGCGCGAGAGCAGCGGAGGCGGCGGGGCGAGCGGGTCGCCCTGGTGTTCCAGGAGCCGATGACCCGGCTCGACCCGCTGCAACGGGTCGAGGCGCACTTCGTCGAGACCATCCGCGCCCATCGCCCCAAGGTCTCCCGCCGGGAGGCGAAGGCGACGGCCCGCCGGGCGCTGGCGGGCGTGCGTATCTCCCCCACCCGGGCTCGCAACTACCCACACGAGTTCTCCGGCGGCATGCGCCAGCGCATCATGATCGCCCTGTCGATCGTGCTGGAGCCGGCGGTGCTGATCGCCGACGAGCCGACCACCAGCCTCGACGTGATCGTCGAGGCGCAGATCCTCGAGATCCTCGACGAGCTCCGGGCCCGGCTCGAGATGGGGCTCCTCTTGATCACCCACAACCTCGGCATCGTGGCCGAGAGCTGCGACCGGATGGCCGTGATGTACGCCGGCAAGATCGTGGAGGTGGGACCGGTCGACACGGTCTTCGCCAGCCCCCGCCATCCCTACACCGAGGGCCTGCTGACCAGCGTCATCAGCCTCGACACCACCCGGCTGTCGTCCATCCCGGGGACGCCGCCCGACCTGCTGAGCCCGCCGCCCGGCTGCCGCTTCGCCCGCCGGTGCCCGTTCGCCATGGAGGTCTGCCGCGAGGTGGAGCCCCGCCTGACGGCCGCGGGCATCGGCTCCCAGGTGGCATGCCATCTCCATGCCGGCGCCGACCCGCGTAACCCCGACGGGGCATGGGTGCCCGAAGGCCGGCGGACCAGCCTCGACGACCCGCCGCTGCCGGCGGTGCGACGGTGACCGCCCAGGCGACGGACCTGCCGGGACCGGCCGCGCTGGTGCGCCTGCGGGGCGTGAGCACCCACTTCCCCGTGCGATCGGGGTTCTTCGGCTCCCTGGTGGGATCGCCGTCGGCCTGGGTGAAGGCGGTCGACGGCGTGGACCTCGACATCTACCCGGGCGAGGTATTCGGCGTGGTGGGCGAGAGCGGCAGCGGGAAGACCACGCTGGGCCGTACCATCCTGCGGCTCGTCGAGCCTATGGCGGGGAGCGTGGAGTACGACGGCGAGGACATCGCCCACTGGAACGAGGCCCGGCTGCGGCCCCTGCGCCGCCAGATCCAGCTGGTGTTCCAGGACCCGAACGCGGCGCTCAACCCGGCCATGACCATCGGTGAGGGGGTGGCGCACCCGCTGCGCATCCACGGGCTCGCCACCTCGCGAGCCGACGCCCGCCGCCAGGCGGCCGAGATGCTCGAGCGGGTGGGCATCGCCCCCGCCGGCGCCTTCCTCGACCGCTATCCCGACGACCTGTCGGGAGGCCAGAAGCAGCGGGTCGTCATCGCCCGCGCCCTTATCACCCGGCCCCGACTCGTCGTGGCGGACGAGCCGGTGGCGATGCTCGACATGAGCGTTCGGGCCATGATCCTCGAGCTCATGCTCGACCTCCAGCGGGAGTTCGGGCTGACCTACGTCTTCATCACCCACGACCTCGCCACCGCCAAGTTCGTGTGTGACCGCATCGCCATCATGTACCTCGGGAAGGTGGTGGAGACCGGCGCCGCCGCACCCATCTACGCCCGGCCCGCCCATCCATACACGACGTCACTCCTCGGCGCCGTACCCCGGCCCGACCCCAGCCGGCGGACGCGCACGAAGGAGCTCCCGGCGGGCGAGGTCCCCGACGCCGTCGACCCACCCCGGGGCTGCCGGTTCCATCCCCGTTGTCCGAAGGCCTTCGAGCCGTGCGGGTGGGAGGGACGGGATGTGCGGGACCTGTTCGAGGCCCGGTGGGCGGCGGACCCCACCGCCCACGAGCGGGAATCGCCGATCGTCGGACCACTCGGAAGGGTGTCGGTGTCACCCGACGCCGCCGTCTTTCCCCGCGGCGGAGAGCGCTTGCGCGGCCTTCTGGAGCAGCTGCGGGCCGAGGCCCCCGACAGCGGGATATGGAGCGCGGTGAGGTCGATCTCGACCGACGGCGGCGCGGTGGTGGTCCGCTTCGGTCCAGGCCCCGAGCCGGCGCTGCAGGACGTCGATCACCGCCAGGTCGCGTGCCACCTCCACGGGGTGACCGAAGCCGGCGCCGGGAGGTGACCCGAGGGGGGAGATCAGGCGGTGTCGCGGCGCCACAGCTATTGCAACGACACGATCGTGATGTCCGGGGCAACGGCGGAATCGAGGGAGTAGCCGACCCAGCCGAGATAGCGCTTGCCCGCATCAAGGCCACGCCACTTGGCGGTCAGTTGCGTGGGCGCGGCCTGCGCGACGGTGGTTGGGCTCGGGGAGACGGTCAGGTTGCCGGCGTCGACCGTTCCGATGACCCACGATGTGTACTTGTAAGAACCGCCGCTGCCTGTCTCGTAGCCGTTGACGTAAGCGGTGTACGTGCCCGGTACCGGGTTGCGCACGGTCACCTGCTCGTCGGCGTCTGCCGATGCGCTGTAGTCGAAGAACACGCCGTCCTTGTAGACGTACAGATCCAGGTCGTCGTTGTTGCTCGTGGTATCGACGTCGAACCGGAGCACCGAGGCTCCTGCCGCCGCCGACACGACGACTGTGTAGGACTTGGTCGAGGCGCCCACACTGGGTGCGCGAAGATCGAACGGCCCCGTCGCCACCGAATCGCTGGTCGGCGTCGACCCCACCAGGCCAGTCACCGAAGACGTCAGCGTTCCAGTGACACCCGGCGTCACATTGAACTGCTGCGATCCGGAGCCTGAGCCGACCGCACCGGTGATCTCCCGTGGAGCCGAGATGGCCACCGGTCGAACGGCCACCGGAATTCGCACTCGGTGGGTGCTGCCTTGAAACGTGATCTTGCCCTTGGCGTACTGGCCGAGCCTTCCGTCGGCATAGGTGATCGCCAATGACACGGTCCGCGAGGCACCCGCGGCCAACGTGAACGTGGAGGGAGTGGCCACGATCGAGAGGCCCGGCACGCCGGCGCTCACCGTGTAGGACTCGGACGAGGAGGAAACGTTCGTCACGGCGCGGGTGACGGTCCGGCTCCCAGCCATCGCGCCGATGGCGATGGACGCCTGGTTGAGATCTGGGCCGTCGAGCGGTGTCAGGGTGTCGTTGGGCGGCAGGAAGCGCACCCCGAGTGACACCATGTAGCGGCGCCAATCCACCGCAGCCGCGTCGAACACCAGCCCCGGGTCGAGAGCACCGTTCGGTTGGACGAAGCCGGCGCCCTGGTCGAACGGGTCGTCGGTCGACACGTGATCGCGAGTGGTCGTCATCAGCGCGGACTTGACCGCTGCCGGCGACCACGTGGGGTGCTTGGCCCGAACGAGCGCAGCAAGACCTGCAATGTGCGGGGAGGCCATCGACGTACCTGAGAGGTAGTCGTAGCTCCGGCCGAAGTGGAACGGCGGCGCAACGGCAGCGACGACGTCGACGCCCGGCGCCGAGATGTCCGGCTTGAGGATGTCGCCGCCCGTGGTTGTTGACGGACCACGCGACGAGAACGCCGCCACCTCGGGAACCTGCGTGGTCGACTCGCCCGGGTTCACGGCCGTGATCGCACCCGTGGCCGAGGAACCCTGGGCCGCTATATATGCCAGGATGGCGGTTCGAGCGACGTCGGGCACATGGACCGTCGGAACCGCGTGGAAGTCACCGTTGAGCGAGTTCGGGCTCGTGTTGGTGAGCACCATCCCGGCGCCCCCCGCCCGCTTCACCTCAAAGCTCTTGGCGATGCGGGCAATGACACCGCGGTCGCACTGGACGAGCTTTCCGGCGGTCTTGACCGGGTCGAGCGAACCGGGGTAACAGAGAGCGGCGTCGTGTGCGCTCGCAGTTGCGGTCCTGGCCGACAGCGAGGTCACGAGGGGCTTGACCGGAAGCGTTGCCGTGGTGGACGCCCCGACGAACCGCTTCCCGTTGCCAAGCTCGATCGCCTTCTCGGAGATGCGGAACGTGCTCGCCGCAACCGTGGTCAGCCAGGGGCTGGGGTGGTCGAGCGTGCTTGCGTCCGGTCCGCTGTTGCCAGCCGAGTTGGCCACGAAAACGTTGCTGTTCGCAGCAGCGCGGTAGGCCTGCTCGACCGCGCTCAGAACGCTGCTCTCGGTGCTGCCACCGACGGAGTAGTTGATGACGTCGACGCCGTCGGCAACAGCGTCGTTGATGGCTGCGACGGAATCGGTGTTGAAGCAGCCGTCATCTCCACCTGGCGCCGCCGTCCAGCAGATCTTGTAGGCCGCGACGCGGGCGCCTGGCGCCATGCCGGACGCGGTCCCCTGGGGAGCGCCGTCGATACTGACTCCGGGAACACGGTTTCCGGCAGCGGTTGAGGCCGTGTGGGAGCCGTGACCGTCGCCATCACGTGGGGAGAGGTATTCCTCGTGGGCGATGTTCTTCTTGCCGAAGCCGCTGACGTAGTAGCGCGCCCCGATCAGCTTGTCGTTGCAGTTCTGCGAGCTGAAGAGCTCGCCTTGGACACAGGCGCCGAACCACTTGCCGCGCAGCCCTGTCGCCTCGACCGGATGACCGGCCGTGTCGCGCTTGAGCTCGCCGCCGGCAAATGAAGGGCTCTCTGGCCAGATGCCGGTGTCGATGACGCCGACGATGATGCTCCGTCCGGCCGTAGTGTTGCCGCCGAGCTGGCTCCAGGCTCCTCCTGTGGCGCCGAGCCCGAGGAACTCCGGCGAGTAGGTCGTGGTGATCTTCGCCAGAGCGTCCTTCTCGAGCGAAACGACGTCCTTGGCGCCCGAGAGCTTGCGAGCCTGCGAAGAACTCAGCTCGACGGCGACGCCGTTGTTGGTGACCGAGTAGTCGTAGAGCTTTGTGGCGCCGACTGCAGCCAAGGCGGCATCGTGGATCTGCGCGAGACGTCCGCGGTAGCGGATGACCTCGCCCCGGGTCGGGTCGAGCTTGTGTCCGGGTGCCGGGCGCGTGGGCGCGTACCCGGCGATACCGCCCTCGTAGGAGGCGGCTGGCTCATCGGCAAAGGTGACGATGTAGCGGCCCGCGGTGACGGCCTTGTCGTCGGCCGCGGCCTTCGACGACGGTGCGGCGTCCGGTTCGGCGGATGCGGTCGGCGTTGTCGCGGCGAGGCCGGCGATGGCAAGCGCCGCCGCCGCGGCTGCCGCCAAAGAGCGCCGGCTGCCCGCTAATCGAGGGATCGATGGCACGCGAAGTCCTTTCGGGAGACCGGAACCAAGGGCGCAACTCCCTCAGACATCGCATCTGTTCGGGCCTGAGCGCCTTGGGCGGCGGTAGCCGACACGGCCGCCGGTGGTGAACAACTCGACGGCGCGGGGTCGGCCGTCGACGTCCATTGTATCCCTTTTGGTGCCGTCCGTTCCTCCTGCGTGACGTTGCAAGAGCGCTGCCGGTTGCCGGGGCCGTGAGGTGCGACAGCCGACCGAGGGCTACCGGCAGTCCACGCAGAGCTCGGAGCCGGGTACGAACTGCCCGGGCGCCTTGTGCATCCGGCACGTCGGGCAGACCCGCGTGAGGTCCGGCTTGCTCCTCGGGGCGGTGACCGCCTTCGGCTTGGTGGCACGGGGCGTGCGGGCGGGCGCCGTCCGGTTCGTCCTGGCCGTCGCCGGCCGCGCGGGGGCGACGGGGGGAAGCGGCTCCGCCGGCAGGGGGAAGGGCGGGTCGGCGAGCATCAGGTCGCCCTCGAGGAAGGCGTCGTCGACCTCCTCGGGCACGTCCTGGTACCAGTTGCCCGTCTCGAAGCGCGTCGGGATGCGGCCTTCGGTGCGGAAGTACTGGTTGGGCCGGGACCCGGCCCCGAGCCGGTACCCGACGACCCAGCGCCGGCCCTTGGTCCATCGCACCAGGTACAGTTCGGGATTGCGCCACACGCCGGCTGCCACGCCGGTCGGCCCGTAGGCGGCGGCGCCCACGGGCGACGCCTCCTCCACCAGGCCCAGGGTGCGAAGTACCGCGCTGCCGGGGTCGCCCTTCACCGGCTCGATAAGGCTGATTCGCCGGCCTTCGATGTCGACGGCGAGCTTTTGACTGCGCAGGGTCTCCACCGCATCCGCCATCGCGTCGTCCACCCCCTCATGTTGCCCGCCGCACCGGGCCCGTGACCATGTGGGCCGCGTCGGCGCTGGTCAGGGCGTGCAGAGGTCGGCCGGCGAATCGAGGCAGCGGAGGCGGCGGCGGGCGGTCCCGAGCGCCGGGGCCAGGCTCAGGGGCGGAGTCGGCTCAGGAGTGGTCGCCCGGGCCGAGCAGGATCTCGATATGGGAGGCGGGCATGTCCCGCGACACGACGGCCGCTGCGACGTCGGTCAGCTTGACGTTGTGCCCACGAGCGTAGGAACGCAGCCGCCGGAAGGCCTCGTCCACCCCAACGCCCGCCCGCTCCGCGATGACGCCTTTGGCCTGTTCGATGGTGATGCGACTGTCCAGGGCGCCCTGGAGCTGCGTAGTCAGCCGGTTGGCGTCGTCGGCCGCCCGGTCCTGCAGCAGCGCGATGGTGGCGGCGTGGGCGAACGCCTGGGCGAGGGCGACGTCAGCGGTGGCCAGCGGTCCGGCCTCGCCCATGAAGAGATTGAGGGTCCCGAGCACGGTGTCGCGGACCCCCATCGGAAACGCGTGCACCGATGGCAGCCCAGCCTCGACGGCCTTGGGCCCGAAGACGGGCCAGGGGCTGTTGGTCCCCAGATCGCCATGGACCACCGCTTTCCCGGTCCGGAACGCGTCGAGGCAGGGGCCTTCGTCGTTCTGGATCTGGAACAGCTCGAGCAAGTTGGCCCGCTCGCTCGACGCGGCGACGACATGAAGGTTTGGGTGGACGTCAGCGAGCAGGATCCCCGTCGCCGAGGCGCCGAGGAGGTCCACGCAGCGGCCGCTCAACATGGTCATCACGTCGATGACGTCGAAGTCCTCGACGAGGGTGTCGGCCAACTGCACGAAGGTGTCAGCTAGCAGCTCTTCACGGCTTGCCACGTCGCACTTCCTTTCCTTGTACCCGCCACGATTCTACGGCGGTTCCCAGCGAGGGATGGGGCGGCGCGGAATCGTTCGGCGCCCAGGCAGCATGTCGGCGGCCTTGCGCCGTGTCGGCCGCGAAACAGCCGACCGATGAGGAACCCTGGCCTGCCCACCTCCAGATACCGCGGAGCCGGCGGTGGGGGTGCACTCCGACGAGAAGCCGTCTGCTGCCCTTTGAGGGACCGGGCCTACCCTGCGTGCGATGACCCTGGAACCGCCCGACGACCTGGCCCGCCGACTCCCAGTTGAGGCGGATCGGCGGGGCGGGAGCATCGACGACGTCGGGTCCGAGATCCTCGCCGCCGGGCTCCCGCCCGAAGACCTGGAACGACCGGCGGCTGAGGGGATCGGCTTCAGTGGGATCGCAACCGCAAGGGACCACGGCGCTGGGGTCGACAGCCGCACCGTGGGGGTGCGGGCTGCGCTGATAGGTATCGAATCCGGGCAATCGTCATGGAACCAGGTATGTGTGGCGTGCGCCGAAGCGCTGTTGGTCACCGGCGCCGGCATCATCCTCCTGGCCGGCGGCGAGCAGCGCACTTCGCTCGGGATGTCCGACGAGGTGGCGGGAGTAATCGAGGAGGCCCAGTTCACCCTGGGCGAGGGCCCGTGCGTGGACGCCGCCCGCTCGTCCGCCCCGGTGCACGCCCCGGACCTGGCCGGTCCGGGGCAGACGAGCTGGCCGACGTTCTCGGCCCGGGCGGTCGACGCCGGCGTGGCGGCCATCTTCGCCCTGCCCCTCAAGGTGGGTTCCGCCAGACTCGGGGCCATGAACCTGTACCGGGACCGCCCGGGACCGCTGTCCCACGAGCAACTGGAGGCCGCCCTGGCGATAGCGGACGTGATGACCCATGCCATCCTTGCCCTGCAGGCGAATGCCCCGGCCGAGGCCCTGGCCGCCGGCCTGGTCGACGTCGGGTTCCGCGCCCAGGTCCACCAGGCGACGGGGCGGGTCAGTGCCCAGCTCGGCGTCGGCGTCGCCGAGGCACTGGTTCGACTGCGGGCCTTCGCCTACGCGCAGGATCGCCCCATCGACGAGGTGGCGGCCATGGTGGTGTCCGGCACCCTCCGCTTCGACGACGACTCGCCCTGAGCCCCCGGCGTGATTATCGACGCCCGGCGCGAGGACAGCTTCTGAAGGGGGCGACCGAGGGCCTCGGCGGCAGCCGCCAAGGTCATGCCGATGCGCACCGGACCGAGGCCGCGCAGGTCGAGTCGGAGGCGGTCGGGGGCGATGGCGGTGGTGGGCGACGACGACGCCACCGAGGCGGTGGCGACGTGGTTCAGGGGTTGCGCATCATGAGCCGGAGCCTGGGCCCGAGCCAGGGCTTGCGGCCCCAAGCCAGCAGCTTCCCGGTGGCGATGGCGGTCCACTGGCTCTGGCGGTCCCACATCACGTCGAGCAAGGCGACGGGGTCGGCCAGGATGTAGCAGTCGACCCGGCGGGTGTGCGGCTCAGCCACCGTGACGGCGCCGTCGTCGAACAGGAATTGAGCACGACCGCCGCCACGGAGACGAACCTCGTAGGTGGCCCGTACACCGGCTGCCTTCTCCTGGTCCACCATCGAGCGCGGGTCGAGTTGGGAGATGACGGGGAGGAGGAAGCCCTGGATGGCCAGCGCGGCATGACGGCGGTTGCCGGGCCACGGCCGCCCTGCGGCTCGGGCGATGTCGGCGCCGTGCATGACCGTCTCGTTGAGCAGGTGGCAGGTGAAGGTGCACTGGTCGACGGTGGTGCCGGCCACCATCCACGGCGAGCGGTCGTCCCCCGACCGGCTCTCGCATTCACCGAAGTATTCGGCCGCCCGCGCCTCGATCCGGTCGGCCAGCACTTTCGGGTCTCGCTCGGGGTCATTGCCCACCGCCTCCGTCGTGGTGGCGCCCAACTCCCATACGTCGGCGATCAGCGACTCCCCGTTCCGGCCGCCATGGTCGGGCAGGACTTCGAAGACGCGCGACAGGTCGCGCCGGGCCATGGCGGGTACGGCCACCCAGGCCTGCGACAGGTGCATGGCCACGCCGCCGAGGTCCCAGTCGCCGACGGCGTGGCCGTGCGGGTCGCCTACCGAGCGGAGGAGGGCGACGACCCGGGACACCTCGGAACGGAGGGCGGCCTTCGCCGCGGACCACTCCACCGCGTACGCGCTCGCCACCGATGCCCCCTTGGCTGCCGGTGCCCGGCCGGAAGGCCGCCAAGCTACCCGCGGGCCAGCCGAAACCGTGCATTGGCTCTCGTCCTGAGCGGAAACGGGGCGTACCATGACGGCAGGAACGAAAGAGGGTGAGGCCCACCGCTCTGTTCGCGAAGGCGTTCGTCGGGCCCGCCGACGGGAACGAGAGAACCATGATCGGCTTCATCGTGTTCGGGCTGGTGGTCGGAGCGCTGGCCAGGCTCATCGTCCCGGGCAGGCAGGAACTCTCCATCGGCATGACCCTGGTCCTGGGCGTGGTGGGCTCGGTGATCGGCGGCATCGTCGCCAACGCCATCGGCACCGGCGACATCTTCGAGCTGAACTTCATCGGCTCGGTGGTGGCCATCGCCGCGTCGGTTGTGCTCATCGTCGGCGGAACGAGGGTCGGGGCGATCCGCCGGCGTTTCTCCCGCTGACCCTGCGGGCCGCCTGCACTCCGATCCGGCGGTCAGAGGAACGAGTCGAGAACCTCGTTGATCCCGGCCAGCACCGGTCCGTCGCCCAGCGAGATGCCGGCGCCGGCGCGGTCGGCCTCAACGATCCCGGGGTCGTCGGGGACGATCCCGGCCAGGGGGATACCAAAGCCGCGGGCGGCGTCGTGGAAGGTGACGGGGTCGAGTTGGCGCCCCTTGTTGCCGACGAGGGCGACCCGCTCGATCCCGTGCCTGGTCGCCATGGTGAACATCCGCTCAGCGGTGACGGAGGACTTGCGGCTCGGTTCCATCACGATCAGCAGCAGGTCGGTGTGCGCCACCGTGCCACTCGATCGCTCCAGGTGATCGAGGCCGGCTTCGAGGTCGAGCAGGGCGACGTCGGCCTCGCCGTCGAGCGCCGCTGCCAACAGGCCGCGCGAGGACGCGTGGGCCGGGCACCAGCATCCCCCGGGGTCGTCGCTGACGCGCATGGCGTGGAGGAGGGTGACGCCCGACGGCGTGGTGGTCCCGAAGCTGGTTACCAGCTGGTCGGTCGTGACGGCGCCGCCTCCCCAGCCGGCCACCAACGCCCGGGGCACCTCTCGCGCCTGGTCCACTGCGGCCTGCGAGAGCCCCAGGCTGATGCCCAGGTTCGGACTCACGTCGGTGTCGACGGCCAGCGTGCGCAGTCCCCGCGACGCGCAGGCCATGGCCACCAGCGCGGTGACGGTGGTCTTTCCCGAACCGGTCTTGCCCGTGACACCGACTCTGATGGCTCCGGCCTCCTGCGTGGCTGGCGTTGCAAGCTTGCGGCGGCGACCATAGCCAGTGTGTGCAAGGACGCGCTGTTCCGGGCGGGCACCGGGCTCCATCGACGACTCCATCGACGACGCCCTCGACGTGTTCCCCCCGCTGCGCAGGCTGCTCGACCGGCCCGCCGGCCTGCTCTCCGGTGGCCAGGCCCAGCAGCTGGCGATCGCCCGGGCGTTGGTCTCGAAGGCCCAGGTGCTGGTGCTCGACGAGCCCACCGAGGGCATCCAGCCGTCGATCATCATCGAGATCGAGGACGCCATAGCCGGCCTGCACGCGGCGGGGATGACGATCCTGCTGGTGGAGCAGTACGTGGAGTTCGCCCTGCGTCTGGCGCAGCGTCACGCGGTGATGGACGGCGGCCTCATCGCCCACTCGGGCGACACGGCGTCGGTCGACCTGGCCACGTTCTCGGATCTGCTCGCCGTCTGAGAATCAGCCCAGCCGGTCGCGCAGCAGGGCGGCCGCCTCCAGGGGGTCGCCGTAGTTGAGGCGCCATGCCTGCGCCTTGCGGGCCAGGGTGGCGAGCAGGTGGAAGGACTCGGTCGGGTGCTTGTAGTGGTTGAACGAGCGCTGGAACAACCAGGTCATGGCCTCGCCCCGGGGCGCCGGCGTCAGCTCGCATCCTCGGGCGTCGCCGTCGAGGGCCGGTTGGAGGTGGACGATATGGGCCAGGTCGAGGGGTGCCGTCACCGTGCGCGCGCCAATCTGGTCGGCGGTGATGGCGACCTCGCCGTCTCCGAGCTCGATGCCGGCGATGTCGTCGAGTGCCACGGCGTGGCGACTCCACGGTGAGAGGGCGAGGGCGCGCGGGTAGGGGACCGGACGCCTCGTGGCCGGGTCGACGCACAGGGCCTCGTCGGACACGTAGTCGAAGCCGGCCACAAGCCCGGCGGCGGCGAACGTCGTCTTGCCGGTGCCCGACGGTGCCGGGAAGGCGATGGCCGACGAACCGGAAGCGACGACGCCGGCATGCACAGCCAAGCCGGCGAAGGCGTCGATGGCGGCCTCGTTGACGGCCGTGAGGACCGCCGCCAGAGCGACGCCCGGCGGACCCGACACGTCGAGCTCGCCGGTGGTGGCGTGCAGGCAGCGGTCGTGGCCGTGCCGCTCACATCCGTCGACGACCGCGTACCGCTTGGCCGAAGCCGGCCCACCGGCGACCTTCGGGAACGCCTCGAACAGCTGCGCGATGGCGGCGGCCACCTCGTTCGACGTGCAGGTGATCCGGAACGCTGTGCCGAGCAACTCCCAGGTGACGTCGTGGACGGATTCCCCGACGACAGGGCCGGCGGTATCGCCCCTGCCCGGCGTCACCCCCCGGCCGGCATAAGCAGGCCGTCGTCGCGCAAACGGCCGACGGTGGCGGCCACCTCGGCCCGAATGGACTCGGGGGTGGCGCCGTAGGCGACGGCCAGGGCGGCGACCACCCCGTCGAGGGTGAGCTCGCCGTCGCTGAGGCGCCAGACGTCGGCCGCCGTGGCGTTGAGGACGTAGACCTGGCTCGAGTCGGGATGGAGGAGGGCGATGCTCTCGTCGACCTCGGTCTCGACCACGCCGTGAACGGCTGGCCCGACCCTCGCACCGGCGTCGTCCACGGTGCCGAGGCTACCGCTGTGGGGCGGCGGTGGTCTGGCGGACGGCAGTCAGCAATACGATTGACTCATATTGGAAGAATTGCTACGCTGAGCGGTCAAGCGACCATTTCCCTTATCGAGCGGAAACTCTGCGTGTCGAGGAAGCAGTGCTCACCGGACGTGTCAGAAGTTCTCTGACTTCTGGTTTGAGACCCGGATTTCGGGGAATAGATATGCGATCAGTGGCAGTCAAACTACTGGGGGCGGTACATGGACGAGAAGCGTGACGGTGGGTTGTCCCGGCGGGACGCGCTGAAGAGGGGCGCCGTCGTTGCCAGTGCGGCGTGGATCGCGCCGGCAGTGATGGCGCTGCCTGTGAGCAGCGCTTCGGCTGACTCCCCGAGTGGGACGTCGACGAAGCCGAAGAAGACCAAGGTGCACCTGCTGGGGAACCGCTAGCACCGAGCCGTTCGGCGGCTGCGCTCCACCGCCGCCGGCATCGTCAGTGCGTGTGGCGCCGCTCCTCGGCGGCGATGGCCTCGAGGAACTCTTGGCGGTCCGCATCCGAGCCTTCGTCATGGCGAGGCGAGTTCAGGCTGGTCGGGTCCATGTCGGGAGCGAATGGCGCCAGCGACAGCCTCGCCCTCGGTGGTAGGGCGGCGCGCAGCCGGCGCCGGAACTCGATCGCGGTCGACGCCGTGCCGGCGCGGGCGGACCGGGACAGGAGCAGGGCGATGGAGCGGCTCCCGCCGGACCGGGCAGGCGGGGCGACCAGGTCCACCGCCCCGCCCGCCACCAGATAGGCGCGCCCGCCCGCCATCGCCTCGGGCACGCCCGCGGGCACGGGCACGGCGAGGACCCTCCGGGCCCGGCTCAAGGCGAGGGCGACCGCCGGCCCCATGCCCCAGGAGCGGGCGCGGGCGACCAGGTCGTCCCAGTTCGCACCGCCGGCGATGACCCGTTCCAGGTCCTTGAGCCACACCAACCGGTGCCCACCTGACAGCGTGGCGTGCGCGCCCAGGTGGACGAGGGTGTCGAGCGGGTCGAGTGTGCGTATGGCCGTCCCCCCCACCCGGGCCGGTCGTGCCCGTTCCGCCAACTCGGCCATCGACGGCCTGAAGGTCCGCCGCACGGCCGGTCCGGTGAACAGGTGCCAGTGGAGGTCGAGGAGCGTTTCGTGGCGGAGCCGGAGCAGCACTTCGCCCACCTGGAGCTCGCGCAGGAGCCGCCAGTTGCGGTCGAGCAGGGTCGCGCCCTGCTCCCCGAGTGCGGTCAGGACGTCGCCCACGGCACTGGCGGGCACCACGACGTCGAGATCCGAGTACGAGCGGAGATCGGGCCGGGTGTAGTGCAGCTCGGCCAGGACCGGCCCCTTCACCACCAGCCACGACACGCCCAGGGCGTCGAGGGTAGGGCCCAGCTGGGCCAGGTCGCCGAGCGCCCGCACGTGGCGGTCCACGCCGCGGTGGTGGGCGGCGGCCAGCCCGGCGAAGCGCCCGGCGCTGACGACCGGGGCCAGGCTGTGGTGCACGCATCCGCTGACACCGTGGAACTCGGCGGCGGCGGCCACCCGGTCAGGTCCGGCCAGGTCGGCCAGTGCCGCCACACCGTCCGGCGCCGTGGCCCAGTCGTGTTCGGTCACGCATCGCCGGAGGAGCCGGGCCGTCGCCGTGGCCGCGCCCAGCACTCGGGACCGGCGGGCCGGCCCCGTCACGTCGCGGGAGCGGGAGCGGCGGCGGCGGCGGCCTCCGGCTCGGTGAGGCGCAGGTGGGCCCAGCAGTGCGCGGTGTAGACGAGCCCGAAGAGGTTGCCCGACGCCAGGAAGTCGAAGCGGGCGGCCTGGAGGGCGGCGCCGATCTGTGCGTCGGGCTGCAGGAGGGCAGCGAAGAAGGCCTCGGCCCACGCCATGGCCTGGAGTTGGGGCACCTTCACTTCGGTGCCGATCACCCCGACCGCGTTGCCGCCCCCCACGAAGGCGTCGACGTACGACACCAGGGTGGCCGGCGTGATCTCGAGCGAGTGGCAGGCGTTGATGACGACGAGCGGCCGCACCCGGTCCCAGATGACCTTGTTCTCGGCGAAGCCGGCGTCGAAGAGGTCGATGAGCTCGGTGGCCGTGATCTGCTCACGGTCGCCGACGGACAAGAAGGTGTCCGGGCTGCCGACCTGGTCCTTGTCGCCGTGGCAGTAGAAGTAGACAACCGGCAGGTCGGCCGACAAGAGGCCGAGGATGTCCTTCTTGGCGGCGCTCTCCTGCACCAGCACCCCGGCGAAGCGGGACTCGAACAGCGACCGCAGCTTCTGCACGTGGGCGGCCAGCGCCTTCTGGTCGACCTTCCTCGACTCGCCGACGGCCACCACCGCCTCGGGCGCGACCGGTATCGACGCAGTGGGGTCCTTGGAGGATGCGGGGGCCTCGATCATCTGGGTGAAGCCCCAAAAGCCGAACGGGCAGAGCAGGTCCTTGGTGTGAGGCACGTCACCCGCCCGGGGGCAGGTGTCTGTGGGCCCGGCGACAAGGGGGCTGCGCTCGTCCCACTCCGTCACCAGGGGGCACACGGGCACGTCGCGGACGTCGTCCGGCAGGCCGATCTCGTAGAGGTAGTTCCACGGCACGGTGAAGCGGACGTTGCGGGGCCGGGCGATGTGCACGATGGGCCTGGGTGACGTACGACGCAGCTCGCCGAGCACGTCGCGCGCCTGGAGGAACAACTGGCGGTAGAGCTGGCGGCCGAGCGGGGCCAGCTCCCGCAGGTCGTCGACGAGGTCCTCCTTCGTGCGCATCCGCTGGTCGGCGGCCCGGTAGACAAGGGCCTTGCGCAGGTCGCCCACCAGCGGGCCGATGGTGTCGTCGGGCAGCGAGAAGGCGGTGGCCTCCGCCGGCATCTCGCCAGGGGGGCGCAGCACGATGCCGTGGGCACCCCCGTCGTTCGTGTTGGTGACGATGCTGAAGCGAGGCGTGTCGGGGATGGTCTCGAGGTCGTCGAGTGCGGCCGACGCTGTGTAGTCGGTGGTGATGGTGAAGCCACCCGGTCCATCGAGGTCGGTGACGAGGACCTGTGACTGCACCGGAGCGTCGCGGTAGTAGTAGCCGATGCGGGCCCGTGCCGGGCCGGCCGCCGGCACCCGGAGGGCGACGTCGATCCACGGCTGACCGCTGTCCAGCGCGGTCGCCGGGCTGCCGTCGGCAGGCAGATGGAACGCCTGCTCCACCGAGCGCTGGTCCCGGTCGAGGTCGTCGAACGTCGTCGCCACTGCGAAGTCGGCGCTGGTCACCAACACCCGCAGTTCGAGGTCGCGCTTGGGGAGCACTTCGTCGGGGAAGGCGACGGGCCCGGTCACGTGGGTGCCTCGGTCGAGAGGGCCGATGCTGAGGCGGAGGCGGAGATCGGCATGGGGAACCAGGGGAAGCGCCTCGTCGAGCCGTTCGCCTCCGCTGTCGGCGACGACCGCGTTCGCGTACCTGGTGCGGGCCCGGACGGCGCGGGCGGGCGAGGGGGACTGGGGGCCCGGGAGCGGCGCGGGCGGCTTGCTCCTCGGCTTGGCCGGTGCCGGAGATGCTGGTGGAGGCAGGTTGCGACGAACGGGAGGTGAAGGCGGTAGTGCTGCGTCGGGAGTGTGGGGCGCGCCGCCGGGAAGGGACCGCGGAACCGGCTCCGGGATGAAGAGCTCGCCGGTCGGCAAGGGGTCCTCGTACGGCGGGACCGGAGGGAGGGGAGCGCTCTGGGGCGGCGAAGCCCCGGGCGTCGCGGCCGCGGGCTGAGCGGACTCTGGCGGGTGGGCCGGCACCGGCGGCGCCGACGGCGGGCCGGGCGAAGGAGGGGCGCCGACGGCGGGGCCGTGGCGCCGGCCGAGACGCGGCAGCCGGAAGCGGGGGAGCCTGGACGGCCCGCCGACGGTGGTGGGGCCTCCGGTCGAGCCCGGCCCGCGGAACAGACCGGAGAGGGCGGCCCCCACCGCCCTGATCCTGGCCAGCAGCCACTCGACCATTCAGTCTCCGCCCAGCCATCTGGTGTCCTTCAGAACGGTGACCCCGAGGATCAGGTAGCCGAAGAAGCCGACGAAGAGGCCGATGCTGTACCAGGCGAACAGGCGGGCGCCGTCGAACATGGTCGTCACGGCTGCGCCGCCAACGGCGCCGATCACCGAGGCGATGTCGGAGATGGCCACCGCCTCTCTGGAGCGGCGCAACGTGCGGTAGGTCACCCAGCCGATCACCACGCCGAAGCACCACGCGCCAGCGGCTTGGGTCTGCATTCGGCCAACCCCTGTTCTCCGCCCGCCAGGACGGTCGCCGTCAACGTAGCCTTGGCGGCGGCCGTCGACTCGGCCCGCCGGACGCCGGGTAGGGTGGCGCCCCTATGGCGTCCCAGGCCACCTTCGCCGCCCAGGCGATGGAGCACATGGGGTCGCTCTACGGGGCCGCCCTGCGCATGACCAGGAACCCGGCCGACGCCGAGGACCTCCTCCAGGAGACCTACCTGAAGGCGTACCGGTCGTTCGCCACGTTCCAGGAGGGAACCAACCTCAAGGCGTGGCTCTACCGCATCCTCACCAACACCTTCATCAACTCGTACCGGGCCAAGAAGCGCCGCCCCGAGCAGACCGACGTCGAAGACGTGGAGGACCTCTACCTGTACCACCGCCTCGGCGGCCTGGAGGCGGCGGCGGCCGGGCGCAGCGCCGAGGAAGAGGTGCTCGACAGTTTCACCGACGACGAGGTGAAGCAGGCGCTCGAAGCACTGCCGGAGCAGTTCCGGATCGCCGTCCTCCTCGCCGACGTGGAGGGGTTCTCCTACAAGGAGATCGCTGAAATGACCGACGTCCCGATCGGCACGGTGATGAGCCGCCTGCACCGGGGAAGAAGGGCGCTCCAGAAGACGTTGTTCGACTTCGGTATGGAGCGCGGCCTCGTAGGAGAGCGTTAGTGATGGACGAAACCGCCCACCACAAGTGCGCGGTCGCCGTGGAGCGGCTCTACCACTTCCTCGACCACGAGCTCGACGACGCCAGCGCGGCCGACGTCCAGCGCCACCTCGACGACTGTCTGCCTTGTCTGGAAGCGTTCGACTTCGAGCTCTCGTTGCGCGTGATGATCGCTTGCAAGTGCCGCGACCAGGTGCCCGAGATGGTGTGGATCCGCATCTGGAAAGCCATCCAGGGCGAGGGCGGCCCCGAAGAAGGCAATGGGGGAATGCTTCCCTCCGAGTGACTGTTCGAGTGAGAGATGGCGAACGAACGAGCTATCCAAGGAACACCATTCAAGGGCGCCGACCGGCCGTCACGGTCCTTCGGAGCAGGCAGGGTCTGTAGAGAGCCGCATTGCGAGACCCGCCTGTCGATGTACAACAGCGGGAAGTACTGCTACGAGCACGAGCCGATGTCCGTGCCTCGTACCCGGGGCAAGAAGATCGCCTAGGCGACGGGGGCCGATCAGACGATCGGCCGACCCTGGACCTACCATCGACGGATGGACCCCATCCTTGCCGCCAAGGTCTGGCATTACTGGATCGGCATCGCCATCCTCATGCCCGCACTGCTGGCCGTGCTGTTCACCGTCATCGGCTATCTCGTGAAGGTGACGAGCAAGAAGTACCCCCGGTAGGCCGTGCGCTCTAGCCAGGCCATCAACTGGGAGCTGGCCGAGAAGGTGGCCGTCCGCGTGGCCGGCCGGGAGCCTTTGGCCGATTCGTACCACTACGCCTCGCTGGCGCCCGACTTCGCCGAGTTGACGGCCGAGGCGGAGGAACTGGTGGCGGCCGCCACCGGGCTTCGCTCCGCCGCCGGCCCCGCCCGGGCCCGCGTCACCGACCGGGCCGGGTGGGTCCATGCCAACATCGCGTCGTTCCAGCGCCTGCTGCGCCCGATCACCGACAAGCTCGGCCCCCGGCTGGCGTCGAGCCGCCTGGCCCCGGTGAGCCGGGCCGTCACCGGCGCCCAGCTCGGCACGATGCTCGGCTGGATGTCGAGCCGGGTGCTCGGCCAGTACGACCTCCTGCTCATCGAGGAGGAGCGCCCGGAGGAGCAGGACATCGTCTACTTCGTGGGGCCGAACATCATCGGCCTCGAGAAGCGGTTCGGCTTCCCGCCTCGCGAGTTCCGCCTGTGGCTGGCGCTGCACGAGGTCACCCACCGGGTGCAGTTCACCGGGGTGCCGTGGCTGCGGCCCCACTTCCTCTCGCTTGTCGAGGGGTGCCTCGGCGCTGTCGAACCCGACCCCAAGCGCTTCACCGAGGCCCTGCGCAGGGCCGTCGACGAGATGCGGGCGGGCAAGAACCCCCTGGCCGACGGCGGCCTCGTGGCCCTGTTGGCGGGCCCGGAGCAGAAGGCCATGCTCGACCAGGTTGGTGGGCTCATGAGCCTGCTGGAGGGCCATGGCGACGTCACCATGGACCGGGCCGGCGCCGAGCTCATCCCGAGTGCCGAGCGCTTCAGCAACGTGCTGCGCCAGCGCCGAGCCGAGGCCAAGGGCGCGGCCAGGTTCGTCCGCCAGCTGGTGGGCCTGGAGGCCAAGCTCAAGCAGTACGAGCAGGGCGAGAAGTTCATCGAGGCGGTCGAGGCGCAGGGCGGCACCGAACTGCTGGACCACGTGTGGCGGGGGCCCGAGTGGCTGCCCGACCTGGCCGAGATCCGCGAGCCGTCCGGGTGGATCGAGCGGGCCCGGGCCGCCTCGGCGGTCGTCGGGTAGGTTCGACGAGCCGTGGCACGCGTCCTGGTGGTGGACGACGAGGCGGTCATCCGCCGCCTGGTGCGTCTCAGCCTCGAGCAGGACGGGCACGGGGTCACCGAAGCGGCCGACGGTGTGGAGGCCCTGCTGGCGATCGGCCCCGACGGGCCCGACGTGATGGTGCTCGACCTCACCATGCCCCGCCTCGACGGGTGGGAGGTGCTGGGCCGCCTCAACGCCGGCGGCCGGTCGTCCGACCTGCCGGTGATCGTGCTCACCGCCGTCGATGCCGAGGTCGACCGCATCCGCGGTGGCGTCGAGGGCGCCGTGCGCTACCTCACCAAGCCGTTCAGCCCCGACGATCTGCGCAAGCAGGTCCGGGAGGCCACGGACACGCCCGCATCGGAGCTGCGCCGCCGCGCCGCCGTCGAGGCCCTCGAGCGCATGGCCGCCCTGGAGCGGGGCGCCGCCGGGGGCGGTCCCCCGCCCGCCTCCCGTCCCCATGTGGCCCGCCTCGGTGGTCCGGTCCCCTCGGCCGGCCCCCGCACCGGCGCCCGGCGCCTCGGCTCCCACCAGGTGCTGGCCCTGTCCGACCGCCAGCGTGAGCTGCTCGAGGCGGTGTCCTCCACGCCGACCGTGCTGGAGGCGGCCGAACGCCTGGGGGTGAGCCGGTCCAACGTGTACGCCAGCCTGCACCGCATCGCCCGCCGGCTGGCGGTGGACTCGGTGGCCGAGCTCGTCGTGCTGGCCCGCCAGGGTCGGGGCGACGCTGCCTGACGGGCCGGCGGCGCCGGCCCTGCTCGACCGGTGCTCGTTCCCTCCGGCAGGGACGGCGCTTTCGTGCGCGGTCTCCGGCGGGGCCGACTCGCTGGCCCTGCTGGTGCTGGCCACTGCGGCCGGTTGCGACGTCACCGCCCACCATGTCGACCACGGTCTGCGCCCCGGCTCGACCGAGGAGGCCCTGGTGGTGGCGGCGGCGGCGGACCGGTTCGGCGCCCGCTTCGAGGCCCACCGCGTCACCGTCGCCGCCGGGCCCAACCTCGAGGCCCGCGCCCGCGCCGCCCGCCTGGCCGCACTCCCGTCCGGCGCCGCCACCGGCCACACGGCGGACGACCAGGCCGAGACGATCCTGCTCAACCTCCTGCGGGGCGCCGGCCTCGACGGCCTGGCCGGCATGCGCCCTGGTCCGGCCAAGCCGATCCTCGCCCTCCGGCGGGCCGAGACCCAAGGCCTGTGCAGGGGCTTGGGCCTCGAGCCTGTGCGGGACCCTTCGAACGAAGACCCCGCCCATCGCCGCAACCGCATCCGCCACGAGGTCCTGCCCCTGCTGGACGACGTCGCCCAGCGCGACGTGGTGGCCGTCCTCGTCCGCCAGGCCGCCCTGCTGCGCGACGAGGCGGACCTCCTCGACGAGCTGGCCGCCGGCGCCGATCGGTCCGACAGCCGGGCGCTGGCCGCCCTGGCGCCGGCCGTGGCCCGCCGGGTCGTCCGCCGCCTCCTGGCCGGTGACCACCCGCCGGGAGCGGCGGCAGTGGAGCGTGTCCTGGCCGTGGCCCGCCACGAGGCGGCCGCCTGCGAGGTCGAGGGCGGCCGCACGGTGCGCCGCTCGGCCGGCCGCCTGTCGGTTGACGACACACCGCCCGGGGACGGTCCCGCGTCACGGGACCGGGCTTGGAGAGCGGTTGAGGGGCACAGCCCCCCGACCGTCTAGCTTCGACGTATGGCCGACGAACCGGGCTCCGCCGCCGACCCGAACCTGGGCAAGGTCGTGGTCACCCAGGCCGAGCTGGAAGCCCGCATCGCCGAGCTGGGCGAGCAGCTGACGGCCGACTACGAGGGCCGGGCGCCCCTCCTCGTCGGCGTGCTGAAGGGTGCTTTCGTGTTCATGAGCGACCTCGCCAGGGCGATCCGCCTGCCCCTGGAGTTCGACTTCATGGCCGTGTCGTCGTATGGCAGCGCCACGAAGACGAGCGGGGTCGTCCGGATCGTCAAGGACCTCGACCTCGACCTCACCGGGCGTCACGTGCTCCTGGTGGAGGACATCGTCGACAGCGGGCTCACGCTGTCCTACCTGCGCCGGAACCTGGCCGCTCGGGGGCCGGCCACCCTGGAGGTGTGCGCACTCCTGGTGAAGGACGGGCTGCAGCGGTCGGACCCCGAGCTTCGCTACGTGGGCTTCACCATCCCGCCCGAGTTCGTGGTGGGGTACGGGCTCGACGTGGCCGAGCGCTACCGGAACCTGCCGTACGTGTGCGCATACGTCGGCGACACAGGCACAGGTACCCTGCAAGGGTGACTTCCGCTTCCTGCGCCCGCTCCGACCGCTCCGTTCCCTGGTGGCAGGCAAGGTGAAGAAGACGCTGCGGCACCCGCTGCTCTGGGTGCTCCTCGCCCTCGGCATCCTGATCGCCTCCGCCAGCCTGCTCGGCGGCGGTGACGAGCGGGAGAAGCTCCCCCTGAGCAAGCTGCAGACACTTGTGGCCGGCGGCAAGGTGAAGACGGCCGAGATCATCGGTGACGGCAAAGTCCAGGGCGAGCTGAAGGACAACGGCGGCAAGTACGAGGCCAAGTTCCCGGCCGAGTACGCCGACGAGCTCACCACCCTGCTGCTCAAGGCCGACGTCAAAGTCGACTCCAAGGACGGCGGCCAGAACATCTGGTTCGCCCTGCTCGTCAACTTCCTGCCCATCGTGCTGCTGTTCGGCGGGTTCTTGTGGATCATCAACTCCATGCAGGGCGGCGGCAGCAAGGTCATGCAGTTCGGCCGGGCCAAGCCCAAGATCATGTCGAAGGACGAGCCCAAGGTCACCTTCGCCGACGTGGCCGGGGCCGACGAGGCGGTGGCCGAACTCCAGGAGATCAAGGACTTCCTCGAGGCTCCCACCAAGTTCCATGCCATCGGCGCCAAGATCCCCAAGGGCGTGCTGCTCTACGGCCCTCCGGGCACCGGCAAGACGCTCTTGGCCCGGGCCGTCGCCGGCGAGGCGGGCGTGCCCTTCTTCTCCATCTCCGGCTCCGACTTCGTGGAGATGTTCGTGGGTGTGGGCGCCAGCCGGGTGCGCGACCTGTTCGCCCAGGCCAAAGCGGCGCCACCGGCCATCATCTTCATGGACGAGATCGACGCCGTCGGCCGCCATCGCGGTGCCGGTATGGGCGGCGGTCACGACGAGCGGGAGCAGACGCTCAACCAGCTGCTCGTGGAGATGGACGGCTTCGACACCAAGGCCGGCGTCATCCTCATCGCCGCCACCAACCGTCCCGACATCCTCGACCCTGCTCTGCTGCGCCCGGGCCGCTTCGACCGCCAGATCGTGGTGGACCGCCCCGACCTGCTGGGTCGCAAGTCCATCCTCGAGGTCCACGCCAAGGGCAAGCCGCTCGAGGACAACATCGACCTGGAGATCCTGGCCCGCCGCACGCCCGGGTTCACCGGCGCCGACCTGGCCAACCTCATGAACGAGGCCGCCCTCCTGTCGGCCCGCCACGGCCGCAAGAAGATCGACATGGCCTCGATGGAGGACGCCATCGACCGGGTGATCGGCGGTCCCGAGCGCAAGACCCGGGTGATGAGCGAGAAGGAGAAGCTCGTCATCGCCTATCACGAGGGCGGCCACGCCCTCGTGGGCCACGTGCTGCCGTACGCCGACCCGGTGCACAAGGTGTCGATCGTGGCGCGGGGCCGGGCGCTGGGGTGGACCATGTCGCTGCCCACCGAGGACAAGTACCTGGTGAGCCGGTCCGAGCTGCGTGACCAGCTGGCCGTCCTCATGGGCGGCCGCACCGCCGAGGAGCTCATCTTCTCGGAGATCACGACTGGTGCGGCCAACGACATCGAGAAGGCGTCGGAGATCGCCCGGGCCATGGTCACCCAGTACGGCATGAGCGACGTGCTGGGGCCGCTGCAGCTGGGCGAGAAGAACGGCGAGGTCTTCCTCGGGCGCGACTTCGGCCACCAGGCCAACTACTCCGACGACATGGCGGCCCGCATCGACACAGAGGTCCGCAAGCTGATCGACGGCGCCCACGACGAGGCGGTCGACATCCTGCGCACCCACCGGGCCACCCTCGACCAGCTGGCGTCGGCGCTAATCGACCAGGAGACGCTCGATACGGCGGCGCTGATGGAGATCCTCGGCGACCTGCCGCCGTGGGCCACCAAGAAGAAGCTCGACGCCCCGCCGCCCGCCCCGGTGGCGGCGGCGTCCGCCGTCGAGCCCCCGCCGTCGTACGACGAGCGCGGCGGCACGGGCCCTGGCACCGCCGCAGGCCGGCTGAGCCGGAGGCTGCGCCGAGCGACCAACCGCCCTGCCACGGCGTAGCCCGGTGACGGAGGTCGACCGGGGGCGAATCCAGGAGGCGGTGCGGGAGATCCTCGCGGCCATCGGCGAGGATCCCGAGCGGGACGGTTTGCGGGACACGCCGGCGCGGGTGGCCGACATGTACGCCGAGATCATGTCCGGCCTCCACACCGAGCCCCGTGAGGTGCTCGACGTCACCTTCGAGGCGGGCCACGACGAGATGGTCATGGTGCTCGACATCCCGCTCTACAGCCTGTGCGAGCACCACCTGGTGCCCTTCATGGGGAAGGCCCACGTGGCTTACATCCCGAACGTCGACGGCCGCATCACCGGCCTGTCGAAGCTGGCCCGGCTAGTGGAGGGCTACGCCCTGCGCCCGCAGGTGCAGGAGCGTCTCACCACCCAGATCGCCGATGCCATGGAGGCCGTCCTCCAGCCCCGCGGCGTGCTGGTCTCGCTCCAGGCCGAGCACCTGTGCATGTCGATGCGGGGTGTCAAGAAGCCCGGGACCACCACGGTGACGCAGGCCGTACGGGGGCTGTTCCGGGACGACCTCCGCACCCGGGCCGAGGCGATGGCCTTCATCCACGGGCGGTAAGGGCAGCCGTTCAGGCGGGGCAGTGGCCGGCGCCGGCGATGGGCGGCTCGTCGATCGGCGGACGTCGCGACAAAGTTCGTCCGTATTTTTTCGGCTGGTCGGTGCTCCTCTTCTGTGCCGGTCCCCGGGGGGCGGCAACGAAGGGGGGATCGCCGGAAGGGCCGGGCAATGGCGCCCGGTCCTTCGGCGCGTCCACCGAACGGCGCGAACGAGAGGCCGCGGCGGGCGCCGGCGGGCGCCGGCGGGCGGCGGCGGGTACGGTCGCCGGCCATGGCGCGGCGCTACGACCTGGTGATCGTCGGCATGGGGTCGGGCGGGATGGTGGCGGCCGAGTTCGCGGCCAAGCTGAAGCTGAAGGTGGCGGTGGTCGAGCAGGGGCGGGTGGGCGGCGACTGCCTGTGGACCGGGTGCGTGCCCTCGAAGGCGCTGCTGGCGTCGGCCAAGGTGGCCCACCACCTGCGCACGGCCGACCGGTGGGGCCTTCCGGCCACCGATCCCGCCATCGACACGGCGGCCGTGTGGAGGCGCATCCGGGCCGTCCAGCACGACATCGCGGCCACCGACGACAACCCGGAGCGCTTCCAGGCCCTAGGCATGGAACTGATCACCGGCACGGCCCGCATCAGTGGGCCCCACAGGGTCGAGGTGGGCGGGCGCACCCTGCAGACCCGCTACGTCCTGCTCTGCACGGGCAGCAGGCCGGCCACGCCCCCCATCCCCGGTCTGGCCGAGGCCCGGTACCTCACCAGCGAGAACGTGTTCGAGATCGACAGGGCGCCGGCCCGGGTCGTCGCCATCGGCGGCGGTCCGATCGCCATCGAGCTGGCCCAGGGCCTCACCCGGCTCGGGGTGAAGGTCACCGTCCTCCAGAAGGGGCCCGGCATCCTGCCCCGCGACGAGCCCGAGCTGGTGGCCATCCTCACCCGGCGGCTGCGGGCCGAGGGCGTCGACCTGCGCCTCGACGTCGACATCGAGCGGGTTGCGGTCACCGACGACGGCGCCAAGGTGGTGCACGGCACCCAGGCCGGCGAGCCCACGTCGTGGGAGGCCGACGAGCTGCTCGTGGGCGTGGGCCGGCGGCCCAACGTCGAAGGGCTGGGCCTTGAGGACGTCGGCGTCGATATCGGGCAACGGGGCGTGAAGGTCGACGACCGCATGCGCTCGACCGTGCCGTCGATCTATGCGGCGGGCGACGTGGCCGGGCGGTTCCTGTTCACCCATTCGGCCGGCCACGAGGCGGTCCGGGCTGTCCGCGACATGTTCTTCCCCGGCCGTGGCACGGTGAGCGACCTGGTGCCGTGGTGCACGTTCACCGACCCCGAGCTGGCCCACGCCGGGCTCACCGAGGGCGAGGCCAGGAAGGTCCATGGGGAGGTGCAGGTCCACCGGATGGACCTGTCCCACTCGGACCGGGCCAGGGCCGACGGGGACGCCGAGGGCCGCATCGTGGCCGTCTGCGGCCCGAAAGGACGCCTGGTGGGTGCCGGCATCCTGGCCGCCGGCGCCGGCGAGATGATCCACGAGCTGGCCCTGCTCATAAAGGACGAGCGGCCCCTAACCGACCTTTCCAGCCTCATCCACGTGTACCCGACGCTGTCCACGTCGATCGGGCAGCTGGCGGCCGAGGGGACCTTCGCGTCTGCCCTGCGGCTCGCCTGGGTCACCCGTCTCACCCGGCTGTGGCCGTTCGGGCGGTGAACATCCCCCGCTGGGGGCGACTCCGGCGGGGCGGCTGGCCGGTACGCTCGACCCCGATGGCCCCCCTCGTGATGGGCGTGCTCAACGTGACCCCTGATTCGTTCTCCGACGGCGGGCGTTTCGTCGACCCCCGGCGGGCGGTGGCCCACGGCCTCGCATTGGCCGCCGAAGGGGCGGACGTGGTCGACGTGGGCGGCGAGTCCACCCGCCCCGGAGCGGCGCCGGTCGACGAGGCCGAGGAACTGCGCCGGGTGCTCCCCGTGGTGGAGGCGCTGGCCCCTCACGTGCGGGTGTCGATCGACACCACCAAGGCGGCGGTGGCGGCGGCCGCCCTGGAGGCGGGCGCCACCCTGGTGAACGACGTCTCCGCGTCACTGCACGACGTGGCGGCGGCTGCGGGCGCCGGATGGGTGGCAATGCACCGCCAGGGCGACCCCCGGTCCATGCAGGTGGCACCTGCCTACGACGACGTGGTGGCCGATGTGGTCGCCTTCCTCGTCGAGCGGGCGGAGGCGGCCCGGCAGGCCGGCGTCACCGAGGTCTGGGTCGACCCCGGCATCGGCTTCGGCAAGCTGGCCCGTCACAACCTCCTTCTGCTGCGCCATCTCGACGTGTTGGTCGCCACCGGCCTCCCGGTCGTGGTGGGCACCAGCCGCAAGTCGTTCCTCGGCGCCCTCGCCGGCGGCACACCCCCCGATGACCGCCTGGAGGGCTCCCTGGCCACCGCCGTGGTGGCCATGGCGAGCGGCGCCTGCATGGTGCGGGTGCACGACGTGGCCGCCACCGTGCAGGCCGCCCGCCTCGTGGGGGACGTGGCGGCATGAGGGGCAAGTGGGCGGCGGGGCTGCCCCCCCGCAACTTCACCTGGATCATCAGGGACTCTCTCGCCGTGAGCGAGCGGCCGGGCGGCTACGCCCGCAACCACCGCCGGGTCCGCCGCCAGGAGGAGATCATCTGGCTGCGGGAGCAGGGCTTCAGCCGGGTCGTCTCCCTGCTGGGCTCGCCCCACAACCTGCACGCATACGACGAATTGGGCGTCACCTGGGCGCACATCCCGTTCAGCACCCTCGACGAGCCCCGCACGGTCCTGCCCGAGCTCTACGGCCGGCTCCAGGGGTGGCTGGCGGCGGGCGAGAAGGTCCTCGTCCACCAGGAGGACCTGGGGGACCGCATCATGGGCGTCATGGCCGGGTACCTGCTCGTCACCAAGATGATCGAGACAGGGCCCCAGGCCATCGCCGTGGTGGAGCGCATCGTGGCGCGCCAGATGGGTCCCGACGGCCGCCAGCTGGTCGCCCTCGCCCCCACCCTCTAGGTGCCGCCAGTGCCCGCCGGCGACGTGATCGAGTTGCGGGGACTGCGGGTCCTCAGCCGCCACGGCTGCCTCCCCGAGGAGAAGGAGCGGGACCAGCCCTTCGAGGTCGACCTCGACATCCACCTCGACCTGTCAGGAGCCGGGCAGTCGGACGACCTGGGCGACACGCTGGACTATGGCGGGATCGCCGTGGCGGCGGCGGCCATCGTCGCCGGCCCGCCAGCCCACCTGCTCGAGCGGGTGGCCGAGCGCATCGCCGGCGCCGTGCTCGCCGACGCCCGGGTGACGGCCGTCACCGTCGCCGTGCGCAAGCTGCGCCCACCCGTGCCGGTCGACCTGGCCACCGCCGGTGTGCGCATCACCCGGCACCGGCCGGCCTAGCGGGCGGCGGCGGCGTGCGGGTCTTCGTCGCTCTCGGCTCCAACCTGGGCGACCGCCGAGCCCACCTGTGCGCCGCGGTGGAAGGCCTTCCCGGCGTCGTCGCGGTGTCCGGCGTCTACGAGACCGACCCGGTCGGCGGCCCCGGCGGGCAGCCGCCATACCTGAACGCCGTGGTCGAGCTGGAGACCGATCTGTCGCCGCGGGCGCTGCTCGGCATCGGCCAGGGCCTGGAGGCGGCGGCCGGCCGGGTGCGGGATACGCGGTGGGGGCCCCGCACGCTCGACGTCGACATCCTGCTGGTGGGCGACCTCACCGTCGACGAACCCGACCTCACCGTGCCGCACCCGCGCCTGCGCGAGCGGGCGTTCGTGCTCGTCCCCCTTCACGATGTGGCGCCCGATCTGGTGGGGCGCCGCCCTGTCGACGGGTCGGTCCGGCCCGCCGGCCGGCTGGAGTCGTAGGAGCGAACGCACCCGTTTCGGTGGTGGTTTCAGATGTCCTGCCGATGAGACATCGTGGGATTCCGCCAATCCACCGGCCCGGCCCGCGAGCAGCGGCCGGCGGGCCCGGTTGCCGCGCCGGTCGGCACCGTACCGCCGGCTGCGAACGGGCCCGACGAGCGGCATGCGCTGCGTCTGGCCAACCACCGCCTCCGCCTGGCCCTCGACGCGGCGGACGACGCCTTCGTCGGCATGGACGCCGCCGGCTGCATCACGGAGTGGAACCGGACGGCGGAGGCGATGTTCGGCTGGCGGGTCGAGGAGGTGGCCGGCCGCGATCTGGCGGACACGATCGTGCCCGCCCGCCACCGGGAGGCGCACCGGAAGGGCTTGTCCCGGTACCTCGCCACTGGGCAGACCACGCTGCTCGGCCGGCGTGTCGAGATCACCGCCGTCCACCGCGACGGGCGTGAGTTCCCTGTCGAGGTCGCCATCCGGGCGGTCGACGGCGGCCCGGACGGCTGCAGCTTCTTCGCCTATGTCCAGGACATCTCGGAGCGGTTGGCGCAGCGGGATGCATTGCGCGAGAGCGAGACAAGGCACCGCGTCCTGGCCGAGCGGCTTGTCGCCGCACAGCAGATCGCCGGGATCGGCAGCTGGGAATGGGACGTGCCGGCCAATTCGGTGACGTGGTCAGAGGAGCTGTGCCGGATCTTCGGCGTGCCCACGGGTAGCCACCCGAGCACATACGACGACTACCTGGCCGCCGTGCACCCCGAGGACAGGCGCGGCACTGACGCCACGATCCGCCTCGCCCATGAGACCGGCCAGGCCTTCAGCTTCGACCATCGCGTCGTGCACCCGGACGGCACCGTTCGGATCGTCCACTCGCAGGGCGACGTGACCATGGGCGACGACGGCACGGCGCTGCGCCTCGCCGGGACGGCGCAGGACGTCACCGACAGCGTGGCTGCGGCCGTCGCACTGCGCGACAGCGAGCGCGCCCTGGCCGAGGCGCAGCGAATCGCCCGGCTGGGAAGCTGGGAGTGGGACCTTGCGTCCGGCCGCGGGACCTGGTCCGCCGAGCTGTACAGCATGCTGGCACTGGACCCGGGGACCGCAGGGGTCGAACCGGAGGACTTCGTCGCCGCTTACCGGCGCTATCTGGATGCGGTCCATCCGGAGGACCGGGCCGAGGCCGAGTCGGCCATCGGCACCGCCATCGAGACGCGCCAGGAGTACGCCTTCGACCACCGCCTGGTGGGGACCGACGGCGCCGTTACCTGGGTCCAAGGCCGCATACGGGCGGAAGTCGACGACGACGGCGTCCCGAGCCGGGTGCACGGAACGGCGGTGGACATCACCGAGCGGGTCGCTCTCGAGCAGAAGCTGACGGCCCTCGCGCTGTTCGACGACCTCACCGGCCTCCACAACCGCCGAGGTTTTGTCACCCTGGCCGACCACCACCTTGCCCTGGCCGCGCGCACCGGCCGGCCGGTTCCCCTGCTGTTCGTCGACATGGACGAGATGAAGACCATCAACGACACGTTCGGCCACAACGAGGGGGACCGGGCGCTGGTGGAAGTGGCAGCGTTCCTGCGGTCCGCCCTGCGCGCCTCGGACCTGGTGGCCCGTGTCGGTGGCGACGAGTTCTGCATCCTCATGGTCGACGACGGCTCGGGGTCCGCCACCGACGTCGAGCGGGTCGCGGACGGCCTCCGCGCCGGCCCCCCCCGGGGCGGCCGGGCCTACCCGCTTACCCTGAGCGTGGGCGTGGCCGGGCTCGAGCCGGGGGCGGGGATCTCTGTCGAGGACCTGATGGGCCGCGCCGACGGGGCCATGTACGAGGACAAGAGCGCCCCCCGCCGTCGGGTCCGCGTGCTCGTGGTGGAGGACGACCCCAGCCTGCGGCGCCTGGCCGAGCTGAGCCTGCGGTTCACCTATGACGTCACCGCCGCCACGGGCGCCGCTGCGCTGGCCGAAGCGGCCGAGCAGGTACCCGACCTCGTGCTGCTCGACCTCAACCTGCCCGACCTGCACGGCACGGAGGTGCTCCGGCGGATGCGGGAGGTGCCGGGCGGCGATCGGATGTCGGTGATCGTGATGACGGCGGCGGCCGGTCCGACCACCGAGCTGGAGAGCCTGCACGGCGGCGTCGACGACTTCGTCACCAAGCCCCTCGACCTCGGGATTCTCGAGGCCCGGATGAGGAACGTCCTCCAGCGCTCGACGACCCGACCCCGACGGTTTTGGGGCTGACCGCCGTGGCCAGGGCCGGCCGACCCACCTTCATCCGGCAGGTGGCGCGCCAGCGCCTGGCGCTCGTCGCCTTAGCCGCCGGTCTCCTCCTGACCGCCACCGCCAGCCTGGCGTTCGCCGGCAACGTGGCCAGGGACCGCCAGGCCGAGCTGGGCGGCCTGGCCGTGCAGGCCCGCACCGCCATCGAGCGGCGGGTCGCCTCCTACGCCGAGCCGCTCTACGGGATGAGCGCCGTCCTCGGCGGCCCGCAGCCGGCCGACCGGGCTGCGTTCCATCGCTACGTGGACCTGGCGGGGACGGGTCGGCGCCAGCCCGGCCTGCTGGCCTACACCTTCAACCGGCGCGTACCGGCCGGCGAGGTCGCCGCCTTCGAGGCGTCCGTCCGGTCGGACGACAGCCTCGAGCCCGGTGGTAACGCCGGGTTCGACGTCCACCCCGACGCCGAGGCGGGGGCCGACCGGGTGGTAATCGAGTTGGTCGAGCCGTGGGCGGGCAACGAGATGATCCTCGGTTACGACGTCGCCAGCGATCCGGAGCGCCGCGCGGCGGTCGAGGCGGCACGCGACAGTGGCCGGCTGGTCGCCACGACGCCGGTCCGCCTGATGCAGGAGGACGGCAACACAGGCTTCCTCCTCAATTTCCCCGTCTACCGCACGGTCGGCGTGCCGGGTACGGCGCCCGCCCGGCGCCGCCACTTCGTCGGTGTGGTCACAGCCGCCGTGAGCCTGGACCAGATGCTCACCGGCGTTGCTGGGGGGGCACCGGCGGCGCCGACGGCGCGCATCCGCATCCGCATTACCGATGTCGGCGCGACCCTTGACCCGCGCAGCAACGCCGAACCGGAGGGGGTGCTCGTATTCGACAGCGCCACGTCCGGCGCCACCGCGGCCGGCGGCGGGCGGGCGTCGGCCGCGGTCGCCGACCTCAACGTCGGGGGGCGCCGCTGGCGCCTGGTCGCCACGCCCGAGCGGCCGCTCGGCTCCGGGCAGGTGGCGCAACTCCCGTGGGTCGCGGGGATCGGCGGTGGCGTGCTCAGCGTCGTGCTCGCCTGCCTCCTCGCCTCGCTGTCAGGGTCGAAGCTCCGGGCGGTGGCGCTGGCCGCCGGCATGACGACCAACCTGCGGCGCCAGGAGGACGAGCTGCGGCGCGCCAACCGCCACATGGCCGAGTCGAATGCGGCCTTGGCGGCCGCCGACCGGGCCAAGGACGCATTTCTCGGCACCATGTCGCACGAGCTGCGCACGCCACTGACCGCCATCGCCGGCTTCGCCCGGCTTCTGGACGGCCGCTGGGACGGCCTCGACGCGGACGAGCGGCGTGAGTCGCTCACCCAGATCATCCGCAGCGCTGGAACCCTCGGAAACCTGGTCGACGACCTCCTCGAGTTCAACCGCACGGGCGACCAGGCGCCGGCCCTGGTGCTCGAGCCCGTCGACATCGCGCGGGCCGTGCGCGAGGCGGTCGAGGTGCTGCGACCACTGACGGCGACGCACCACATCAACCTCGACACGGCCGATGCGACGGCGCTGGCCGACCCGATCGCCCTCTCCCGGATCCTGACCAACCTGGTCACCAACGCGGTCAAGTTCTCGCCCGAGGGGACGACCGTGACCGTCGCGACCCGGGCTCTCGGCGACGATGCGGTGCTCGAGGTGGGCGACCAGGGGCCGGGCATCCCCGCCGACCAGCGGGACGTGGTGTTCGAGCGGTTCTACCGGGCGGAGGACAAAGCCCGGCCGAGGCGACCCGGTACCGGGATCGGCCTCGCCGTGGTGAAGGACCTGGCAGAGCGCCAGGGCGGCTCCGTGCGCATCCTCGACGGAGCCGGTGGCGGCGCCGTCTTCCGGGTGGAGTTGCCGATGGCCCCGGGTCCGGTCGCGGCATCCCTGGGGCGCGAGGCCACGCACCAGGAGGACTTCGTTTGAGCGGGCGCCGGCCGCTCCGACTGCGCCGGCCCATCGGGTCGCGTCTCGCCCCGGTCCTCCTCGCCCTGGCGCTGACCGCTCCGGCATGCGCCGGCTACGGGGACGGCGCGATCGACGAACACCGGGCGACGGTGAAGGTGGGGTTCGTGTTCGTCGGGTCCCGGGACGACCTCGGCTACAACCAGGCGGCCTGGGAGGGGAGCGAGGCGGTGGCGGAGGCCTTTCCCGACGTCGAGGTGCTGCGGGCCGAGCACGTGCCCGAGACCGAGAAGGCCGAGCAGGTCATGGAGCGCATGATCAACCAGGGGGCCAGCATCCTGTTCCCCACCAGCTTCGGCTACTTGGACGCCGCCGTGGCCGTCGCCCGCCGCCACCCCGAGGTGGTCGTCGTCCACCAGGGAGGGGTCGAGCCGTCGCCCGGCCTCGCCAACCTGGGGACGTACTTCGGGGCCGTCTACGAGCCGGTGTACGAGGCGGGCATCGCCGCCGGCGCGGCCACCCGGACCGGCCGGCTGGGTTTCGTGGCCGCCTTCCCCATCCCGGCCACCTTCAACAACGTGAACGCCTTCACCCTCGGGGCCCGTTCCGTGAACCCGAGCGTCACCACTTCGGTGATCTTCACCGGGTCGTGGTGCAACCCCGCCTCTCAGGTGAAGGCCACCAGGGCCCTCCTCCGCCTGGGGGCCGACGTGCTGACCCAGCACCAGGACTGCACCCGCACGGTGCTCGAGGCCGCGGAGCGGGCCGGGGTCTCGTCGGTCGGGTACCACTACGACGGGTCCGAGGTGGCGCGCCGGGGCTGGTTGGCGGGCTCGGCGTGGGACTGGCGCGGCCTGTTCGTCGACATCGTGCGCACGGTGGGCTCCGGCGCCTTCGCCCGCAGCCCCTACGGGAGGGACTTCCGCGGGAGCCTTCGCACCGGCGACAACCCGTTCGTCCTCACCGAACTCGGGCCCACTGTCGCCGGCGCCACCCGCGTCCGCGTGGCCGAGGCCGAGCAGCGGTTCCGCGACGGCGGGTCACCGTTCACCGGGCCAGTCGTCGATAGCTACGGGGTCGAGCGCATCGCCGCCGGGGTCGTGTTGAGCCAGGCCGAGATCGACAGCATGGACTGGTTCGTGGCCGGCGTGGAGGGCGACCTGCCGGAGCGGTAGCCCGAAGGCCGGCCGGCGGGCCGGGGGCGGTACGATCGGCTCCACGGACGGCATCCCGGAAGGGGGCCGGAACGGAAGGGCCCGGCTCTGCGCGACATGAACCTGCTCGACACCATCCCGGCGCTGCGCAAGGCGCTCGACGCCGAGCGGGCGGCCGGCGGCACCGTCGGCCTGGTCCTCACCATGGGAGCGCTGCACGAGGGTCACCTGTCGCTGGTGCGCCGGGCCGCCGCCGAGTGCGACGTGGTGGCTGTCACCGTCTTCGTCAACCCCCTCCAGTTCGGGCCGCACGAGGACCTCGCCGCCTACCCCCGCCGGCTGGAAGACGACGCCGCCCTGTCTGAGGGGGCCGGCGCCTCCTACGTGTTCGCCCCGTCTGTGGAGGAGATGTTCCCGGACGGCACGCTGACGATTGTGCACGTGGCCGAAGTCGGCGACGGGCGCGAGGGCCGTGCCCGGCCGGGGCACTTCGACGGCGTGGCCACGATTGTGGCCAAGCTGTTCGCCGTGGCCGGCCCGTGCCGGGCGTACTTCGGCGAGAAGGACCACCAGCAGCTGGAGGTGGTGCGCCGCATGGCCGCGGACCTCTCCTTTCCGGTACAGATCGTGGCCTGCCCCACGGCGCGGGAGGCGAACGGACTGGCCCTGTCGAGCCGCAACGCGTACCTGTCACCGGCCGAGCGGGCGGCCGCCCCGGTCGTCCACCGGGCCCTGCTGGCCGGGCGGGCGTTGGTGGAGCGGGGCGTCACCGATCAGGCCGCCGTCGGCGCGGCCATGGCGGAGGTCCTAGCCACCGAGCCCGCCGCCCGCCTCGACTACGCAGAGGCGTTGGCCGGCGCCGACGGGAAGGTGCGGCTCTTCGTGGCCGCCCGCATCGGCACCACCCGCCTGATCGACAACCTGGAGGCCACCGCCCCGTGAGACGCCAGATGCTGAAGTCCAAGATCCACCGGGCCACCGTCACCGACGCCAACGTCGACTACGTGGGGTCCGTCACCATCGACGCCGGCCTGCTGCGGCGGGCCGATATCCTCGAGCACGAGCAGGTGCACGTGGTCGACGTGGACAACGGCGCCCGACTCGTCACCTACGCCCTCGCCGGCGGGCCGGGGGAGCTGTGCCTCAACGGGGCCGCCGCCTGCCTCGTCGAGCCCGGTCACCGGGTGATCGTGATCAGCTACGCGGAGTACGACGACGCCGAGGTCGACGCCCACCAGCCGATCGTTGTCCACGTCGACACCTCCAACAAACCCACCGCCCCGGCCGCCGCCGGCCGGTAGATTCTCCCCGACGGTGGATATCGACCTGCTGGTGCTGGGTTCCGGGGTGGCCGGTCTTTCGGCCGCCGTGCGGGCGGCGGTGGCCGAGCCAGGCCTGCGGGTGGGAGTGCTCACCAAGGCCGAGCTGGCCCAGTCTGCCACCCGCTGGGCCCAGGGCGGGGTGGCCGCCGTGCTCGGCGGCGACGAGGACTCCACCGACCTCCACCTGGCCGACACCCTGGCCGCCGGCGCCGGCCTGTGTGACGTCGACGCCGTGCGGGTGCTGGTGGACGAGGGCCCCGGCCGGGTGAACGAGCTCATCGCCCTCGGGGCCGTGTTCGACCGGGACCACAAGGGCGCCCTCCAGCTGGCACGGGAGGGCGGCCACTCGGTGGCCCGGGTCGTTCATGCCGGCGGGGCGGCCACGGGCGCCGAGATCGAGCGGGCCCTGGTGGACGCCGTGCGGGAGACCGCCGCCGCCGTCCTGGAACGCTGGTTCGCCCTCGACCTGCTGGTGGAGGGCGGCCGCTGCCGGGGCGTGGCGGCGCTCGACGAGCACGGTCGGCACCGGGAGGTGCGGGCCACCCATGTGCTCCTGGCCACCGGGGGAGCGGGCCAGCTCTACTCGGTGACCACCAACCCGTTGGAGGCCACGGGCGACGGCCTGGCCATGGCCCTGCGGGCCGGCGTGGCGGTGGCCGACGTCGAGTTCATGCAGTTCCACCCAACAGCCCTCCACCACCCCGCCATGCCGCGGCCGCTGCTGTCCGAGGCCCTGCGGGGCCACGGTGCCCTCCTGCGGGACGCCGATGGCGAGCGCTTCGTGGACGAGCTGCGGCCGCGCGACCAGGTCAGCCGGGCCATGACCGAGCGCCTGCTGGAGCAGGGAGTCGAGCACCTCTGGCTCGACGCCACCGGCCTCGAGCGCTTCGACGAGCGCTTCCCCACCATCGCCGCCTCGGTGCGCAAGGTCGGCCTCGACCCCACCACCGACTGGCTGCCGGTGGCGCCGGCCGCCCACTACCTGTCCGGCGGCGTCCTCACCGACCTCCACGGCGCCACCGCCCTTCCCGGCCTGTGGGCGTGCGGTGAGGTGGCGTGCACCGGCGTCCACGGCGCCAACCGGCTGGCGTCCAACTCGCTGCTCGAAGGCATGGTCTTCGGCCCCCGCGTGGTGGAGGCCGTGCTGGCCGGCGTGGACGGGCCGTCGGCCACCGGCGCACTGCGCGACGTTCTCGGCGGCGAAGTCCTCGGCGGGACCGCCGCTCCCGCCCTCTCCCTCGGGCCTCTGGTCGGCGAAATGGCGCCGGCGCGGACCGGATGGGCTGACCAGAGCGGGTCGGGAGAGCTCGAGAAGACCCGCTCGGTGCTGCAGCACGCCATGACCGAGGGTGCGGGTGTCCTGCGCTCGGCGTCCTCCCTGGCCGAGACGGCGGCCGTGCTGGACCGGCTGGGCGACGTGTCGGGCGACCCGGAGCTGGCCAACCTGCACGTGGTGGCTCGGGCCTTGGTGCTGGCCGCCACCGCACGCCAGGAGTCCCGCGGCTGCCACGGGCGGACCGACTTCCCCGAGCCCCGCCCCGCGCTGGCCCACCGACTCGTGATCGGATGAGCCCTCCGTACCGAGAAGGCCCGGGAGCGGGTCCGTGAGCCCGTTCGACCCTCCCCTGGCGGCCGTGCGCGAGGTGGTCGCCCGTGCCCTGGCCGAGGACCTGCTGCCCCTCGGCGACCTCACCGCCGGCCTGGTCGACCCGTCGGCCAGAGGCTCGGGCGCCGTCGTGGCCCGGACCGCCGGCGTGCTGGCCGGCTCCTTGTGCGTCACGGAGACCTACGCGCAGGTGGACCCGGCGGCGTCGGTGCGCTTCGTGCTGGCCGACGGCTCGTCGCTGGCGGCCGGCACCAAGGTGGCGGAGCTCGACGGTCCGCTCGCCTCCCTGCTGTCCGGGGAGCGGACGGCGCTCAACCTGCTGTGCCACCTGTCGGGCGTGGCCTCGCTGACCAGGCAGTTCGTCGGCGCCGTGGGCGCCTCGTCCACCCGGGTGCTCGACACCCGCAAGACGCTCCCCGGCCTCCGCGCCCTGCAGAAGGCGGCCGTGCGGGCGGGCGGGGGCCACAACCACCGGGGGAGCCTGTCGGAGATGGTGCTGGTGAAGGACAACCACCGGGCCGCCCTCGGCGTCGTCGACGCGGTGGCGACGGCCCGCCGGCGCTGGCCCTTTCGGGCTGTCGAGGTGGAGTGCGACACGGTCGAGCAGGTCGAGGAGGCCGTCGCCGCCGGCGCCACCGCCGTGCTGCTCGACAACATGAGCCCGGCCGAGGTGCGTCGGTGCGTCGACCTGGTGGCGGGCCGGGCCCTTACCGAGGCATCGGGCGGCGTCACCCTCGACACCGCGGCCGCCTATGCAGCGACCGGTGTCGACTTCGTGTCGGTGGGGGCACTCACCATGTCGGCCCCCTCACTCGACCTCGGCCTCGATCTCGGCGGTGGCGGCTGAGTGCTCCTCGCCATCGACACGGGCAACACCCAGACGGTCCTCGGCCTGTTCGACGGCGCCGAACTGGTGTCGAGCTGGCGCATCGCCACCAATGCCGATCGCACGTCGGACGAACACGCCCTGGTGGTGAACCAACTCCTCGACCTGGAGGGTTACCCGCCCGACGACGTCGTCACCGGCATCGCCATCGCGTCCACCGTCCCCGCCCTCACCGCCACGTTGCGCGCCATGACGGCCCGCTGGTTCGACGTGCCGACCGTGGTGCTGGAGCCGGGCGTGAAGTCGGGAGCGGCGATCCTCGCCGACAACCCCAAGGAGGTCGGCGCCGACCGGGTGGCCAACACGGTCGCCGTGCACACCCTTTTCGGTGGGCCGGCGGTGGTGGTCGACTTCGGCACGTCCACCAACTTCGACGCCGTGTCGGCCAAGGGCGAGTACCTGGGCGGCGCCATCGTCCCCGGCATCGAGATCAGCCTCGACGCCCTGTTCGGGCGGGCCGCCGCCCTGCGCCGGGTCGAGCTGGTGGAGCCCCGCAACGTGATCGGAAGGACCACGGTGGAGTGCATCCAGTCGGGCGCCCTCTACGGCTACACCGACCTGGTGGACGGCATGTGCCGGCGCATGCGGGCCGAGTTGGGTGGGGCCACGGTGGTGGCCACCGGCGGGCTGAGTGGACTCATCAGCCCCCTGTCCGACACGATCGACCACCACGAGCCCTGGCTGACCCTTCACGGGCTGCGGCTCGTCTTCGAGCGCAACACGACCGACAAGTAGGCCCTGTGTCCCCAGCCGACGTCCCCTACCGCTACGACCGCGACCGCACCGCCGCGTCCCTGCACGCCGAGTTCGACGGGCTGGAGCCGGGCGCCGAGACGGGCGTCACCGTGTCGGTGGCGGGCCGCCTCATGCTGCGCCGCGACCAGGGCAAGGTGGCCTTCGGCACCCTCCAGGACTCCACCGGACGCGTCCAGCTCTTCGCCAGGGCCAACACCACGCCGTCGTACGACGGCTTCTGCGCCCTGTCGCTCGGCGACTGGACCGGTGTGAAGGGCCAGGTCGTGAAGACCCGCAAGGGCGAGCTGAGCGTCACCGTCGACGAGTGGACGGCGCTGGCCGAGGCCCGCCGCTCCTTCCCCGACAAGTGGCACGGAATCACCGACACCGACACCCGCTACCGCCAGCGTTACGTCGACCTGTGGGTCACCGACGAGGCCCGCGCCGCCCTCCAGCTGCGCAGCCGGGCCGTCAGCCTGCTGCGCCGCTTCCTGGAGGACCGGGGCTTCATCGAGGTGGAGACGCCGATCTTCCACCCCATCCCGGGTGGGGCCACGGCCAAGCCGTTCGTCTCCCACCACAACGCCCTCGACATGGACCTGTACCTGCGGATCGCCACCGAGCTGTACCTGAAGCGGCTGGTGGTGGGTGGCTTCGAGAAGGTCTTCGAGGTGGGCCGCACGTTCCGCAACGAGGGCCTGTCGCCCCGCCACAACCCCGAGTTCACCATGCTGGAGCTTTACGAGGCATACGCGGACTACGGCGACATGATGCGCATCACCGAGGAGCTGGTGGCCCACCTGGCCACCGAGGTGCGCGGCACCACCAGGCTCACCTACGGCGGGCGCGAACTCGACCTCACGCCGCCGTGGCGGCGCGCGACCCTCACCGAGCTGGTGGAGGAGCACGCCGGCGTGCACATCGACGTCGACACGCCGATCGACGACCTTCGCGCCATCGCCTCGGCCTCGGGGGTGGAGGTGGACGAGGCGTGGGGTCCCGGGAAGCTGGTGCTGGAGGTCTACGAGACGACCACCGAGTCCGAGCTCTGGGGCCCGGTCTTCGTGTGCGACTACCCCAAGGAGGTCTCGCCGCTCGCACGGGCCCACCGGTCCAAGCCCGGCCTGGCCGAGCGCTTCGAGGCCATCGTCGCCGGCCGCGAGCTGGCCAACGCTTTCAGCGAGCTGGTCGACCCGGACGACCAGCGGGCCCGCTTCGAGGACCAGGCCCGGGCCAAGGCGGCGGGCGACGACGAGGCCATGGAGCTCGACGAGGACTTCCTGCGCGCCCTCGAGTACGGCATGCCCCCAACGGGCGGCCTCGGCATCGGCATCGACCGCCTGGTCATGCTCCTCGCCGACGCCCACCACATCCGCGACGTCCTCCTGTTCCCCACGCTGAGGCCGGAGCAGTAGCAGTTCTCGTCGGTGAAACGGCGCGAAATCCGCGCCGTCCTGCCGACAAGAACGGCTGGCCTTATCCCGTGACGTCCTCCAGGAGCCTGTGGCCGAGTTGGGCCATGGCGGTCGTGACAGGGCCCGAGGGGAAGGTGGCAGCCGCTTCGGCCGCCTGGTCGGCGTAGCGCCGGCCGACACAGCAGGCGGCGGCGATGCCGTCGCTGGCCTTGACGATGTCGCGGGCCTTGTCCCGCTCGGGGCCGTCGAGGGGCTTGCCGAGCAGGGCCCGCAGCTCGCCGCCCGCCTCCGTCTCGGCCAGGGCCACGATCACCGGCAGGGTGTAGGTGCCCTGCACCAGGTCCTGGCCGGCCGCCTTGCCGAGCGACTCGTCGGTGCCGATCACGTCGAGGATGTCGTCGCGGATCTGGAACACCATGCCGAAGGCGAGGCCGTAGGCGGTCAGGGCGTCGATGGCGGGGCGGTCGAGGCCGGCGGTGATGCCGCCGATGCGGCACGACGCCGACATGAGCGACGCCGTCTTGCCGGCGATGGAGGAGAGGTAGGCCTGCTCGGTGCGGGCCACGTCGAAGGCGGTGCGAAGCTCGCCCACCTGGCCCTCGCACAGGCGGCCGATGGTGGCGGCCAGGAGACCGGCCACGTCGTTGCCGAGCGAGGCGGCGATCTCCGACGCACGGGCCAGGAGGAAGTCGCCGGCCAGGATGGCCACCAGGTTCCCCCACCGGGAGTTCACGGTCTCCACGCCACGGCGGCTCGTGCCCTCGTCCATCACGTCGTCGTGGTAGAGCGACCCGAGGTGCACCAGTTCGACCGAAACGCCCCCCTGGACCACGTCGGGCGTGGCCTCCACGCCGCCGGCCGCGGCCGCCATGAGGGCGAGGGCGGGACGTAGGCGCTTGCCGCCGGCGGTGATGAGGTGACCGGCCACCTGGGAGAGGAACGGGTCCTCGGCCACCACCGAGCGGTGGAGCGCCTCCTCCAGCCCGGCGAGGTCGTCCCCCAGCCGGGGAAGGTTCAGCAGCTCGGCGATGTTGACCATCGGCTAAGACCGTACGCCACGTCGCCGATCAACAGACAACCGACGACGAGGGCCCGATCGCCCTCGATCCGAACCCCTGGGTAGACTTGGAACCCGGACCACTCACTCCACCTAGGAGGCGGTCACTTGTTCGAACGCTTCACCGATAGGGCCCGCAGGGTTCTCGTGCTGGCGCAGGAGGAAGCGCGCCTGCTCAACCACAACTTCATCGGCACCGAGCACATTCTCCTCGGCTTGATCCACGAGGGCGAGGGGGTGGCGGCCAAGGCTCTCGAATCACTCGGGATCTCCTTGGAAGCGGTACGCGAGAAGGTGGAGGAGACGATCGGCCCGGCCGGATCATCCACCACCGGGTCGCCACCGTTCACGCCCCGGGCTAAGAAGGTGCTCGAGCTGTCGCTGCGAGAAGCCCTGCAGCTGGGCCACAACTACATCGGCACCGAGCACATGCTCCTCGGCCTCGTCCGCGAAGGCGAGGGTGTGGCGGCCCAGGTGCTGGTCAACCTGGGGGCCGACCTGTCCCGGGTCCGCCAGCAGGTCATCACCCTGCTGTCCGGCTACGCCGGCGGCAAGGAGGGCGCCACCACCAGCGGCGCCACCGGCGCCGGCAGCGCGGAGACGCCTTCGGGCTCGCCCGTGCTCGACCAGTTCGGCCGTAACCTCACCACCCAGGCCCGGGAGAAGAAGCTCGACCCGGTCATCGGGCGTGAGCGCGAGATCGAGCGGGTCATGCAGGTGCTGTCCCGGCGCACCAAGAACAACCCGGTGCTCATCGGCGAGCCCGGTGTGGGCAAGACGGCCATCGTCGAGGGCCTCTCCCAGCGCATCGTGGCCAACGACGTGCCCGACACGCTCAAGGGCAAGCAGCTCTACACCCTCGACCTGGGCGCACTGGTCGCGGGGTCCCGTTACCGCGGCGACTTCGAGGAGCGCCTGAAGAAGGTGCTGAAGGAGATCCGCACCCGCGGCGACATCATCCTGTTCATCGACGAGCTGCACACGCTCGTGGGTGCAGGGGCGGCCGAGGGTGCCATCGACGCGGCGTCGATCCTCAAGCCCATGCTGGCGCGGGGCGAGCTGCAGACCATCGGCGCCACCACCCTCGACGAGTACCGCAAGCACCTGGAGAAAGACGCCGCCCTCGAGCGCCGCTTCCAGCCCATCAAGGTGGAGGAGCCCACGCTGGCCCACACCATCGAGATCCTGAAGGGCCTGCGCGACCGCTACGAGGCGCACCACAGCGTCACCATCACCGACCAGGCCCTGGTGGCCGCCGCCAACCTGGCCGACCGCTACATCTCCGACCGCTTCCTGCCCGACAAGGCCATCGACCTCATCGACGAGGCGGGCTCACGGCTGCGCATCCGGCGCATGTCCACGCCCACCGACTACAAGCAGCTCGAGGAGGAGATCGCCAAGGCCCGCAAGGAGAAGGAGCAGCACATCGAGCACCAGGCCTTCGACCTGGCCAAAAGCGCCTCGGAGAGGGAGAAGGGCCTGCTGGTGCGCCGCGAGGCCAAGGAGGTCGAGCTGCGGGCCGCCGGCGACAACCTGTTCGACGTCGTCGACGAGGAGGTCATCGCCGAGGTCCTGGCCAACTGGACGGGCATCCCGGTGACCCAGCTCACCGAGGAGGAGACGGCCAAGTTGCTGCGCATGGAGGAGGACCTCCACCGGCGCATCATCGGCCAGGAGGACGCCATCTCGGCGCTCTCCCGGGCCATCCGCCGCACCCGGGCCGGCCTCAAGGACCCCAAGCGCCCCAGCGGCTCGTTCATCTTCCTGGGCCCGACAGGCGTGGGGAAGACGGAGCTGGCCAAGGCCCTGTCGGAGTTCCTGTTCGGGGACGAGTCGGCGCTGATCCAGCTCGACATGTCCGAGTACATGGAGAAGCACACCGTCTCCCGCCTGGTCGGCTCGCCCCCGGGTTACGTCGGCTACGAGGAGGGCGGCCAGCTCACCGAGGCCGTGCGGCGCAAGCCGTTCTCCATCGTTCTGTTCGACGAGATCGAAAAGGCCCACCCCGACGTGTTCAACACCCTCCTGCAGATCCTCGAGGACGGGCGCCTCACCGACGCCCAGGGCCGCTCGGTGGACTTCAAGAACACCGTGCTGATCATGACCTCGAACCTGGGCACGGCCGACCTGCGCAAGGCGTCGATCGGCTTTGCCAAGACGAGCGAGTCGGTCACCTACGAGCGCATGAAGGAGAAGGTCAACGACGCCCTGAAGCAGCACTTCAGGCCCGAGTTCCTGAACCGCATCGACGAGGTCATCGTCTTCCACGAGCTCACCAAGGACGAGGTCACCCAGATCGTCGACCTGATGATCAAGCGGGTCCGCGAGCAGCTCGAGGGCCAGGGGCTCGGCTTCGAGCTCACCCAGGAGGCCAAGCTGTACCTGGCCGACAAGGGTTACGACCCCACGCTGGGCGCCCGGCCGCTGCGCCGGGCCATCCAGACCTACATCGAGAACCCGCTCTCCGAGCGGATCCTGGTGAAGGAGTTCGCGGCCGGCATCACCATCGTGGTCGAGGTGGAGGACGGGGAACTGGTCTTCCGGTCCATCGAGCCCCTCGAGCCCCCGCCGGTCGAGCTGGCCGGTACCGGTTCCGGGTCCGAGTAGCCGGCGCAGGCGCCAGGCGCGCAAGAGGCCCCCGCCGGGAAGGCGGGGGCCTCTTGTCGTTCGGAGTGAGGGTGCCGGGCTACTCGGCCCAGGTCACGAAGGTGAACACCTGCTCGCCGTTGCCGAGGTCCCGGGCGAACAGCGAGGGCTTCCCGTCCCTCGAGTACCGGACGGCGGTGCCCCACTCGGCCCGGCTGTTGCCGGCGCCGGCGGCTGAGGGGCTGGCTGCCGCCGCTCCCACGGTGGTCGTGCTGTCAACGTGGGCGTAGATGCTCACCAACTGGTCGTAGTCGTGGGTGTTGGGCGCCACGTTCGAGGGCGGCCCGAGGGGGTTGCTCGTGTAGTCCATGCACGTGCCCAGGTTGGTGTTGGTCTGGTTCTCGTCCTGGTGGCCCAAGCCGAACGTGTGGCCCACCTCCTGGCACATGACCATGCGCCGCCACTCGGCCTTGTTGTAGCTCGACGTGTTGAAGTAGCTGTCGTTCACCTTGACGGCGCCCTTGGTGATGTGGTCCCCGCTGGCCCAGATCTGGGCCAGGCCCAGCCAGCCGTTGTTGCCGTAGGTGGCGTTGCAGACCTCGACCCGGCCGGTCGGGGGAGTGCAGCGCTTGAGGTTCGTCACGGTCCCGGTCGCCTTGCTCGTGTCGAGGACGCTCGACCCGCTCCAGTCGGTCGACGCCTGGTCCAGGTACGGGTCCCACGCGGAGGAGACGTTGTCGCCCAGCGTGAGGGTGAAGGTGGTGCCGGTCCTCGCCCAGTGGTAGTTGGCCCAGGCGTGGTCGGCGGCGGCGGGGCCGGCGGCCGTGCCGGCCAGGGCGGCGGTGGCGGCGAGGGGGAGGATCAGGCGGCGGAGGCGCATGAGCGGTTCGTCCTTTGTGGGGTGCAGCGGGTGATGGTCCAGTCAGCGAGTCATCGGCAGCTTTGCGATTCGCGAGAGCGCGGAGTGCCCACCGTGATACGAACCACCGCAGCAACTGATACACGGCCCCGGCCGGGAATCCAAGGGTCATCTGCCCGTATGTCACGAGCGCGACGGGCCCTTTGACCGTCGGTAGCCTCAACGCCGTGGGCGACGCCGGTGGTCGACAGGTGTCCCCTCGCCACCTGCTTGCCGCCCGCGTCCTCGCCGCCGCCGTGGCCCTGATCGCCCTGGGTGCCTGCCGGGCCGACCTTTCGGTCGAGGTGGAGGCGACCGCCGGGGGCAGGGGCCACATCCGCGCCGTCCTCACCCTGGACAAGGAGGCCGCCGCCCAGGTGCCGGACCTGGCGCAACAGCTGCGGGTGGAGGACCTCGAGCGGGCCGGCTGGGACATCGACGGCCCGGGCCCGACCGACGGGGGGGGCGTGACCCTGCGGGTCTCCAAGCCCTTCTCGTCGCCTACCGGCGCCGCCCGGGCGATCGAGGAGTTGAGCGGGGCCGGCGGCCCGTTCTCGACCCTGCGCCTGACCAGGGAGCGCGGCCTGTGGAAGACGAAGACGGCGTTGCGGGGGACCGTCGACCTCACCGCCGGCCTCGGGGCGTTCGGCGACGACGCCCTCACTGCGACACTGGGGGCGCCCAACCTGGGGCTCGACCCGGCGGCGGTGGAGCGGGAGTTGGGCAAGCCCCTTCCCGAGGCTGTGCGGGTCGAGTTGATCGGGCGGCTGCCGGGCACCGTCAGGTCGAACGCCCCGTCGTCCCGCGACGGCGCCGGCGTATGGCCCGTCGTTCTCGGCGCCACATCGGCCGTGACGGCCTCGTCGGAAGTGTGGAACGTGCTCACGCTGGCCTTCGCCGGGCTGGCGGCGGTGAGCGGGCTCGCCCTTCTTGTCGTCCTTGTCAGGCGTAGTCGATTTTTTTCGTGGCTGTGACCAAAGGCCCTGGTGCCGCCGCGCCCACGCGCCACACTTCGTGACAGGGCGCCCACGCCGGGGCGCAGCTCGGGGGGATGACGATGCGGGGAACGTCAAGGGTTGCCACACGCGCGCTGTTGGCGGTCGCTGTGACGGGAGCGCTGCTGGTCAGCGGGCTGTCCGGGCCGGCCAGCTCAGCCGAGGAGCAGGTGGCCGGCGACCACGGCCACGGCGCAGCCCAAAAGCACCGCTCGCACGGTCCCGACGGCATCGCCCTCGACCGCCAGGACCTGGTGGCGGCGCCGTTCGCGGCCGACGCCGAGGTGCCCTGGGCGTCCCCCGAGTACGACGGCGCCGCCTACACGAGCGACCGTCCGGACGTGGCCGGCCGGGCCGGCCTGGCCATGGTGCACGCGATCTACGTGTACGCCAGGGAGATGTCGAGCCGATTCCCGACCTTCGGCGCCATGTTCCAGGCCGACATGCGCGACGCCTCCAGGCTGCTCCAGACGCAGTACGGCCGCGGCATCCGCTTCGACGAGCGGCCGGACACCCGTGGCGGCGGCCGGCCCACCGTGGTCGACGTCACCGTCGTCCACAGCCGGTACCGCTCCGCCCAGCTGGGCGCCGCCAACCAGTTCGACGTGGTAGCCGGCGAGCTGGCGGCCGACGGCCGGTTCTCCAACCCCGACAAGAAGTACGTCGTCTTCCTCGACGCCCCCTCGCAGTACTGCGGCCAGGGGGAGCTGTGGCAGGACACCCGGCGCAACGCCGGCAACGCCAGCGAGCAGCGCACCATCGCCATCGTCTACCGGCCCTACGACCCGAACACCGCCACCACCGGCGGGTTCTGCCGGGGCCGCACCCTGCGTCACGAGCTCGGGCACAACCTCGGGGCGCTGCAGAACGTGGCGCCGCACGCCTTCGACGGCGCCCACTGCGCCGACAGCGCGGAGGACACCATGTGCTACACGTTCGCCAACACCCCGGACACCGGTGCGGCAGTGTTCGACTACGGCAACGACGACTACTGGGACCCCATCGCCGCCGGCGGCACCACCAAGCTCCCGTGGTGGACGGTGAACCTGTCGAGGTTCGTCTGCCCCCCCGGCGGCGACTGCAGCAGGCCGAACATCCCGGAGTTCTGACGGGGTCGGGAGGCCACGATCGGACGACCCTGGTCATGAGCGAGGCGGAGCAGTACGTGACGCCAGGTAGTGGTAGCGGCGGGCACTCGAGGGGCGCCCGTCGTGTTGAACGGGGTCTGACTCGGTTGCTCCCCGCGGCGGCGCGGTCACACCCACTCCGTAGGCTGGCCGCCGATGGCCCGCCTCAGGACTGTGCACCGCTGCCGGGAGTGCGGGGCGGGGTCGGCGCAGTGGAGTGGGCGGTGCCCGGGGTGCGGGGATTGGAACACGCTGGTCGAGGAGGTGGAGGGCCCGTCGCCCCGGCGGGCGGCGGCGGCGGGAGTGGCCGGCGGCGACCGGCCGGTGCTGGTGGCCGACGTGGAGATGGCCGAGTGGCGGGCCCGGCCCACCGGCATCGGTGAGCTCGACCGGGTGCTGGGGGGCGGGCTGGTGCCGGGGTCCGCCACGTTGGTGGGGGGCGAGCCGGGGATCGGGAAGTCGACCCTGCTGCTCCAGGCGGCGGCGGCCATGGCTGCCGCCGGGGCCCGGTGCCTGCTGGTGTCGGCCGAGGAGTCCAAGCAGCAGGTGCGGTTGCGGGCCGAGCGCCTGGGCGCACTGGAGGCCGGCCTGTGGCTGGTGTCGCAGACGTCGCTGGGAGGGATCGTGGCGGCGGTGGACGAGGTGAAGCCCGACGTCCTGGTCGTCGACTCGATCCAGACCGTGTTCGACCCCGAGATCGGCTCGGCACCGGGCTCGGTGGTGCAGGTGCGGGAGTGCGCCCACCAGTTGGTCGGGCTGGCCAAGCAGCGGGGCCTCGCCACCGTGCTGGTCGGCCACGTCACCAAGGACGGCGCACTCGCCGGCCCACGGGTCCTCGAGCACGTGGTCGACACCGTGCTGTCCTTCGAGGGTGAGCGCCACCATTCCCTGCGCCTCCTGCGGGCGGCCAAGCACCGCTTCGGCCCCGCCGGCGAGCTCGGCCTGTTCGAGATGGCGGGTGGGGGTCTGGTGGGCGTCCCCGATCCGGGCGCCCTCTTCCTGGGCGACCGGCGGCCGGGCGTGCCCGGGTCGGTCGTCGTGCCGGCCATGGAGGGCCAGCGACCGCTGCTGGTGGAGGTGCAGGCGCTGGTGACCAGGAACGAGGCGCCCAACCCCCGTCGGTCGGCCCAGGGCCTCGACGCCGGCCGGGTGTCGCTCGTGCTGGCCGTGCTGGGGGAGCGGGCGGGCGTCCCGCTGAGCAGGTACGACGTGTACGCGTCGGCCGTGGGCGGCGTGCGCATCGTGGAGCCGGCTGCCGACCTGGCCGTGGCGCTGGCCCTCGCCTCGGCCGCCACCGGCCGGCCCCTGCCATCCGACCTGGTGGCATGCGGCGAGATCGGCCTGGCCGGCGAGCTGCGCCGGGTGGGCCACGCCGAGCGGCGCCTGTCGGAGGCGGCGCGCCTCGGGTTCCGCCGGGCCGTCGTGGCCGCCTCCGCCCCCGACGGCCCCGCTGGGCTGGAGGTGGTCAAGCTGGCGTCCCTCGACGAGGCCCTCAGGCTGGTCGGTCTCGCAGGGCCCTCACAGAAGTAGAATCCGCTCGTGCTCAGCCGGCGCAGTACGGCGATGACCGAGGCGCTGGGCGCCGTCGCCCCGGGCCGCCCGCTCAGGGAGGGCCTCGACCGCATCCTGCAGGCCAACATGGGCGCCCTCATCGTGGTGGGCGACGGTCCCGACGTGTTGGCTATCTGCTCCGGCGGTTTCCTGCTCGACGCCGAGTTCAGCCCCCAGCGGCTGTCCGAGCTGGCCAAGATGGACGGAGCCATCATCCTGGCGTCCGACGCCAGCCGTATCGCCCGGGCCAACGTCCACCTGGTGCCCAACCCCAACGTGCCCACGTCGGAGACGGGCACCCGGCACCGCACGGCCGAGCGGGTGGCCAGGTCGGTCGACGTGCCGGTGATCTCGGTGTCCGAGGACATGTCGATCATCGCCGTGTACCGCCAGGACACCAAGCACCCGCTCGAGCCGGCGCCCCGCCTGGTCAACCGGGCCAACCAGGCCCTGCAGACCCTGGAGCGCTACAAGACCCGTCTCGACGCCGTGAGCGGGGCCTTGTCGGCCCTCGAGGTCGAGGACCTGGTGACGGTGCGCGACGTGGTCACCGTGCTGCAGCGGGCTGAGATGGTGGGGCGCATCGCCGAGGAGATCGACGGCTACATCGTCGAGCTCGGCACCGACGGCCGTCTCGTCCTGCTCCAGCTCGAGGAGCTCATGGGCGGCGTGGCCGACGAGCGCCGGCTGGTGATCAAGGACTACTTCCAGGACAGGCTCCGGTGGAAGCTGGAGGAGGCGCTGGAGGCGCTGTCGAGCCTGAGCACCGAGGACCTGCTCGACCTCAAGACGGTCGTCACCGTGTTGCACCTGCCCGAGCCGTCCAGCGAGATGGAGGCCGGCGTGCAGCCGCGCGGCTACCGGCTGCTGTCGAAGATCCCCCGCCTGCCGGACCAGATCATCGAGAACATCGTGGTCCGCTTCGGCGGCCTGCAGAAGGTGCTGCGGGCCAGCATCGAGGAGCTCGACGACGTGGACGGGGTGGGCGAGGTACGGGCCCGCGCCATCAAGGAAGGCCTCTCCCGCCTGGCCGAGACGTCAATCCTCGACCGCTATGCCTGAGTTTCGCCCTCACTCGCTTCGCTCCGTTCGGGCGAGTCTGGCGGTGCTGTGGCGACCGGCGGAGCCGGCCGCCACCGCGCTGATTCCTTTCTTGCCGCCCGCCTGGGGGGCCGCCTTCGGCGGCGTCTGCGGCCGGCGGCACCCCTGGCGGACCACCCCCTTCTGGTGAGCCGGGTCACGCTTTCTTCCGGGACTCCTGCCGAGCTTGTGCAGCCTCCCGGCGATCCGGTGCGGGGGTTGGTTCTGGTGCCGGACATCATGGGGTTGCGGCCGCTCTTCGACGGGATGTGTGCCCGGTTGGCCGAGGAGCACGGGTGGGCGGTGTGCGCGCCCGAGCCGTTCCCCGGCCGGGAGCACCTGCCGATCGAGCAGCGCGATATCGGGTCGAACGACGACGAGGCGGTGCTGGGGGACCTGGTGGCCGCCGCCGACCTGCTCGACGTGGAGCCGGTGGCCGTGCTCGGGTTCTGCCAGGGCGGGATGTGGGCGTTGAAGGCGGCGAGCACGGGCCGGTTCGACAGGGCGGTGGCGTTCTATGGACTGCTCCGCGTGCCGTGGGCCCGCCCCGGTCACGCTCAGCCGCTCGAGTTCCTCACCAGGCCGGGCACCGCTCCTGTCCTGGCCATCGCCGGCGGTCGGGACCTGCTGGTCCCGGTGGGCGATGTCGACGCGCTGGCGGAAATACCGGGGGTCGAGGTGGTGTTCTACCCGGAGGGCGAGCACGGCTTTGTCCACGACCCGGCACGGTCCACCCACCGGCCCGACGACGCCGCCGACGCGTGGCGCCGGGTCCTCGCGTTCCTCGCCTGAGGGCGACGGCTGCGTTTCGGTTGTCCGGTCCGGGCGATTCCCGGTACCCTGCGTTCATCCCCCCTTCATCTCTTCCTCTGGAGAGGTATGCCTGAAACTGCGTTCGATGTCGGTGACAAGGTCGTCTACCCGCACCACGGGGCGGCGGTGATCGAGAAGCGAGAGAAGAAGGAAGCCTTCGGTGAGACCAGGGAGTACCTGGTCTTGAAGCTGGCCTACGGCGATCTCACGCTGATGGTGCCCTGTGACAACACCGACGAGGTCGGGCTCCGCGAGGTCATCAACGACGAAGAGGTGGAAGAGGTCTTCGCAGTCCTTCGCAAGAAGGAAGCGCGGATGCCCACGAATTGGTCGCGCCGCTACAAGAACCACGTCGAGAAGCTGAAGTCGGGCGACATCTACCAGGTCGCCGAGGTAGTGCGGAACCTCTCCATCCGCGACAAGGACAAGGGCCTGTCGGCCGGCGAGAAGCGAATGCTCACCCGCGCCCGGCAGATCCTCGTGTCCGAGCTCACCTTCGCCATCGGCGTCTCCGAAGAGGAAGCTGAGCAGAAGCTCAACGAAGCACTCCCGTAGATCGGGGGTCTTTGTTACAGGCCTCTGTCCGGGAGGTCGATACGAGCGCAGTGTTCGTAGAAGTCGTCCGCCTCTTCATCGTCTTGCTGACGACGGCGGCGGGCTTTGCCATCGGCAGGGACCCGTCGGCCGTCGACGCCGGTAACGGGGCGATCCTCGGCGCCACCCTCGGCGCCTGTGTGGGCTACGTGGCGGGCGGCGTCCTGGGGCGCCTGCTCGACCACGGCCTCGGCATGGCCGAGCGCCGTTTCGAGCGCACGCCGGCCCACCAGCTGCTGGCCGGCGGGGTCGGCGCCATCGTGCTGGGCGGACTGGCCGGCGTGGTCGTGCTGCCGGCCGCCCTGGTGTTCCCGCCGCAGATCGGCTGGTCGGCAGTGGGGCTGGTGGTGTGGGTCGGGGCCTTCCTCGGCTACCGCATCGGCGCCCGCAAGAGCGACGAGCTGCTGGCCATGGCCGGCCTGTCGTCGCAGCCGCTCCTGCGTACGACCCAGTACGGCTCGCCGGAGTCGCCCGCCGTCCTGATCGACGCCACGACGGTCGCCGACGGGCGCGTGCTCGCCGTGGTGCGGGCCGGCTTCCTGCGCGACGCCCTGGTCGTGCCGCGCTTCGTCCTCGACCACCTCCGGGCCATCGCCGAGATCGAGGACCCTGTGCGCAGTCGCCGGGGCCGGCGCGGGCTCGAGATGCTCGAGGCGCTGCGGCTCCAACCGGAGGTGACGCTGCACGTGCTGGAGGACGAGCTGCCCGAGCACGACGACGCCCACGCCAAGCTGGTGGCCCTGGCCCGCCGCTCCAACAGCGCGCTGCTCACCCTCGACGAGGCGCTCCAGCGCACGGCCGAACTGCAGGGCGTGCGGTGTCTCAGCCTGCGCCGGCTGGGGGAGGGCATGCGCCCCGTCTACCTGCCCGGCGAGGCGGCCCGCCTCCCCATCGTGCGCGAGGGCAAGGAGGCCGGGCAGGGCGTCGGCTTCCTCGACGACGGCACCATGGTGGTCGTCGGCGGCGCCCGGGAGCTCGTGGGCCAGGAGGTGGACGTGCGCATCACCAGCAAGGTGGAGACGTCGGTGGGGCGGATGCTCTTTGCATCCCTCGATTCGGAACCGGAGGTTCCGAATCGAACTTGATGGTGCTGCGGACGGCCGGCGAGCCGGCCGTCCTTTCGGCTCGGAACCGGAGGTTCCTCGCCGAGTTGATCGTGCTGGAGGACGACCGGCAAGCCGGCCGTCCTCCGCGCTGACAGCTCATCGACTGCGGGCCGCCAGCCGTGGGGGGCCGCCTGCGGCGGCGTCGGCGGCCGGCGGCAAACCCAGCCCCGTCCCACTCGCCCGGCGTCCCTTCTCGTGCTCTCGCCAAGTTCGGGCGATGATGCGGTGTGCTTGTTTGGACGATCGTCTTGGCTGCGGGGACTGGGTCGCGGTTCGGGGGGGCTAAGCAGTATGCGTCGCTCGGGGGGCGGCGGGTGCTCGACTGGTCGCTGGATGCGGCCCGGGCGGCGGGGGACGGGGTCGTGCTCGTGGTGCCGGCGGGCGAGGTGGAGCGGCCGGAGGCGGCTGATGCCGTGGTGGCGGGGGGCGACACCCGCTCGGGTTCGGTGCGCAAGGGGCTGGGCGCGGTGCCGGACGGCGCCGACGTGGTGGTTGTCCACGACGCGGCCCGCCCGCTGGCCGGCCCTGTGCTGTTCCGGGCCGCCGTCGAGGCGGTGCGCAGGGGCGCCGCCGGCGCGGTGTGTGCCGTTCCCGTCACGGACACGGTGAAGCGGGTGACGGGGTCCACCGTGGTGGCCACCCTGGACCGCGCCGAGCTGTGGGTCGTGCAGACGCCGCAGGCATTCGACGCCGGGGCGCTACGGGCGGCCCACGCCGGCGGGGGCGAGGCGGGTGACGACGCCGCCCTGCTGGAGGCGGCCGGTGAGGAGGTGGTCGTCGTGCCCGGCGATCCCCGCAACCTGAAGCTCACCGGCCCCGATGACCTGGTGGTGGCCGAGGCTCTCGGTGGATCACCTGCGGTACGCATCGGGCAGGGCTACGACGTGCACGCCTTCAGCGACGACCCGGCCCGCCCCCTGGTTCTCGGTGGCGTGGTGTTCGAGGGCGAGCGGGGCCTCAGCGGCCACAGCGACGCCGACGTGGTGGCGCATGCCGTCGCCGACGCCGTACTCGGCGCCGCCGGGCTGGGCGACCTGGGCCGTCACTTCCCCGACACCGACCCGGTCTGGGCCGGCGTTGACAGCCTGGTGCTGCTGGCCGAGGTGGTGCGCCGGGCGTCCGATGCCGGCTGGCGCCCGGCCAACGCCGACTGCACAGTGGTGTGCGAGCGGCCCCGCCTGGCGCCCCGGCGCGACGACATGGAGGCCCGCCTGGCCGCCGTCCTGGCCGCGCCGGTCAACGTCAAGGCGGCTCGGGCGGAAGGCCTCGGCGCCCTCGGGCGGGGTGAGGGCATCGCCTGCTCGGCCGTCGTCCTGGTGGGCCGGTGACGCCGCCGCCGGGTCGGCGACCGGCGGGAGGCGGCCAGCCGCCCCGGGGCCGGCGCCCGTCCGCCGGCGTGCCCGCCCGTCGTGGCTCGCCGCCGGGTGCACCGTCGCGCCGCGGCGGCCGGTCAGCGCTGCAGGGGATCGGCGGCGAGCAGGTCGAGGGCCGCCACGCCGTGCGCGAGCTGCTGGCCGCCGGCCGCCGGCGGGTGCGCGAGGTGCTGGTGGCCGACGGCATGGACCCGTCCGCCCTCGTCACCGAGATCCTCGACCTGGCCGCCGGCGCCCGTGTTCCGGTGCGCCGGGTCACCCGCGCCCGACTCGACGCGGCGGCCGCTACTGATGCGCCCCAGGGCGTGGTGGCCAGGGCCGAGGCCCTTACGGAGGCGGACCTCGACGACCTGGTTCGCACCGTGGCCGGGCGCACGCCGTTCCTCCTCGCCCTCGACGGCGTCACCGACCCCCACAACCTGGGTGCCCTGCTGCGCACCGCAGAGTGCGCCGGAGCGACGGGCGCTGTGTTGCCGCGCCACCGGGCCGTCCACATCACCCCCACCGTCGCCAAGACGGCGGCAGGCGCCATCGAGCACCTGCCCCTCGCCGTCGTGCCCGGGCTGCCGGCCGCCCTCAACCATCTGCGCAAGGCGGGGGTGTGGACGGTCGGGCTCGACCAGGACGCCCGCCAGAGTGTCTACGACCTGGAGCTGGGCGCCGAGCCCGTGGCCCTGGTCCTGGGCGCGGAGGGGAGTGGCCTGTCGCGGCTCGTCCTCCAGCGGTGCGACGTGGCCGTGCACATTCCTCAGAGAGGGTCGCTGCCGTCGCTGAACGTATCCGCCGCCGGCGCAGTGGCCTGCTTCGAACTGGCCCGCCGGCGGGCCTAGCGCCCGGCGGCAGGCACACGACCGATTTGGGCGGCGGGCGCTGATTTTGGCGCGCCCACCCGCGCCTAAACGCCACTGTGACCATTGACACTCGGGGTGCCCCTAGTTACAACTAACTAGCTCTTTCCCGCAGGGCCGCTGCTCGAACCGCACGTTTCGGTCTTTCGTCACACCACAGCAGGAGCCCACGCCAATGCCGGTCCGCTGCGACATCCCCTCCGCCGTCGTCACCGACGCCGACCTCGTCGAGCGTTATCACGCCGGCGACACGGACGCCCTGCTGGTGCTGCTCGAGCGCTACCGGCGCTTCGCCGCCGTTCGGGCCCGCACCTACTTCCTGGCCGGTGGCGACTCCGACGACATCGAGCAGGAAGGGATGATCGGGCTCTTCAAGGCGGCGCGCGACTTCCGGGGCGACCGTGAGTCGTCGTTCCGGGCCTTCGCCGAGCTGTGCATCACCCGCCAGGTCATCAGCGCCGTGAAGTCGGCCACCCGGCACAAGCACCGCCCGCTCAACCAGTACGTGTCGCTCTCGGGCGTGCGGGGCGGCGACGACGCGGCCGAGCGCTCGGTCGAGGACCTGCTCGATCCCCATGCCGTCGCCGACCCGGCCGATGCGGTGATCTCCAACGAGCGCATGGCAGCCATGAAGCGCTCGATCGGTGAGACACTCTCCGGGCTCGAGGTCGAGGTGTTGCGCCTCTATGTGGAGGGCAAGTCCTACCAGGAGATCAGCGCCCAGCTCGGCCGGCACGTGAAGTCGATCGACAACGCCCTCCAGCGCATCAAGCGCAAGCTCGAAGGTCACCTGAACGAGGGCGTCGCCCCCGAGGACCTGGTCCTCGCCCAGGGGTAGCGACCGGCGGACCTGAGGTCCGGCCCGCGGTCGGCGCGCAGAGAGAGCCCGAGGTGGGAATCGAACCCACGACCTGACGCTTACAAGGCGCCTGCTCTGGCCGTCTGAGCTACTCGGGCAACCGGAGGTGCAGCGTAGAGCGGGAGGGTCCTTGAACTGCGGTGAGTTGGCTGGCAGGCTGCCAGGGATGTCCATCTCCGACCGCGACCGGGCGATCCTCGACTTCGAACGAACGTGGTGGACCCTGCCGGGGCCCAAGGAGCTGGCCATCCGCGAGCATCTCGGCCTGTCCGCCACGCGGTTCTACAAGATGCTCGGCGATCTGGTGGAGTCGCCGGACGCCCTCGCCTACGACCCGATGGTCGTCCGCCGCCTGCGGCTGAAGCGTGACCTGCGCCGGCGGGCCCGGTACGAAGGGCCCGCCAGCGGGCGGCCCCAGATCCGTTGAGGAACATGCGCCGCCCGGGTCAGTCAGGCGACGACGCCTCGTTCGGGCGCTCGGCGGGCATGCAGCCGGGCCGCGGCGCGGCCTTGCTCGTGGTGGCGGTGCTGCTCGGCGTGGTCCTGCTCAACGCGGCCGACGACGCGCCGCCCGACCGGGCGCCAGCGGGGTCCTCCGACAACGGGACCTCCGAGACGACCCTCCCCGCGGAGGTCAGCACCACGACGGTAGTCACCCTGCCGCCCCGTGCGCCGGCCGACGTGAAGGTCATCGCCGCCAACGGCACGGACACCAAGGGCGTGGCCCGCAAGGCCACCGACCTGTTGAAAGCAAGCGGCTACAACGTGTTGTCGCCCACCGACACCACCGCCAAGGCAGCGGCCAGCAACGTGTACTTCGTGGGTGACTACCAGCGCGAGGCGGAGGCGGTCGCCGCCGGCCTGAGCCTGCCTGTGACCAGCGTCCAGCCCTTCCCGACGGCGCCGCCGCCCATCGCCGACGCCCGGGGCGCCAGCGTCATCGTCGTCATCGGCTCCGACCTGGCCTCGACCCTCGGAGGGTCGACAACGGCGTCGACGGCGGCCGGCGCCACCAGCACCACCACGGCGGCGCCGGGCGCCACGACGTCCACCACCAAGAAGCCCTGACCGCGGGCCGCGTCAGCCGGCGCGGCGGGTCGTGGCCGTCACGTCGACCTCGAGCGTCCCCGGCACCGCCACGCCCGCCACCCCGGCGGGCGGCAGCAGGGTGACCGCGTACCGGCCCGTACTGCGGGACTCGACGGCATGGACCTGGTCGTCGTCGAGGTCGTAGGAGACCACGGCCGCGGTGTCGAGCGACCCCTCCAGGGCGAGGCGCCCTCCCGTGTCGCCGGCCGTCTGGCGCACCGGCAGCCGGTAGCGGCTGTCCACCCGTGCCACCCGCCGCCCGCCGTCCACGCCGAGCGCCACCAACCGCCCCCGGCCCGTGACCCGTGCCGCGGACGAAGCGGAAGGCAACGCCACCGGCTCGTCGATCTCCCACGTCTCGCCCGGGGCGAGCGCCCGCCGGGGCGGCGCCGCAGCCGACGCAGGCAGTATCTCCGACAACCCCAGGTCGCCCAGGGCGTCCGCCGGCAGTCCCTCGATCCGCTCCACCCCCACAAGCTGCCCGGCCCGGTCGAACCGCACCAAGAACGTCGAGGGAGCAACTCCCTCCTGCGACAACCGGACCTCGACCTCAGCCCCCTCCGCCCCCGACGACAGCACGCGGTGGCGAGCCGTCAGGGTCGAGGACGCCTCCCGCCGCCTGGCAGCTTCGTCGCCGATCCGGGTGACCGTGACGGCGCGCACCGAGGTCCGGTAGGTCACAACCTCGCCGACGGCCGGCCGGTACGAGATCCTGACCGTCCCCGGCGAGCAAGCAGGAAGCGCGACCAGCCCCAGAACCCCCACCCACCGGAGCGCGCGCACAACCCATCCCTACCCCATCAACCGACCATCTCGCCGCGGGGAGGATCGGCGCAGGTACGTTCACCCGGGTGGAAGAGCTGTTCGCAGCATTCAGGAGCGAGCCGGGAACCGCAGGCATCCTCAGCGACTTCGACGGGACCCTCGCCCCGATCGTCGACGACCCGGATGCCTCCAGACCCCTGCCGGAGGCCGTCGACCTCCTCCACCTCCTGGCCACCACCTACGGGCGGGTCGCCGTCATCTCGGGCAGGCCCGCCGCCTTCTTGTCCACCCACCTCCGACTGGCGGAGGGCGACGGCCTGATGGCCATCGGTCTCTACGGCATGGAGATGGCCGGCGGCGGTCAGGTAACCGTCGACCCCCGCGTGCTTTCGTGGCTGCCCGTCGTCGACGAGGTGGCGTGCCTGGCCGAGGAGCAGGCCACCGCCGGCGTGTACGTGGAGCGCAAGGGCCTGTCGGTCACGCTGCACTACCGCACCACGCCGTCAGCCGCGGCGTGGGCGACGGAGTGGGCGGCCGCCCAGGCCGGGCGCACCGGGCTCATCCGCCACCCGGCCCGCATGTCGGAGGAGTTGCGGCCGCCGCTGCCGGTGGACAAGGGCACCGTCGTGGCCCAGCTGGCCGCGGGGCTCCGGCGCGTCTGCTTCGTGGGTGACGACGTGGGCGACCTGCCGGCGTTCGCCGCCCTCGACGAGCTGGCGTCCTCGGGGGCCATCACCGCCGTGAAGGTCGGCGTGCTCAGTGAGGAGGCGCCGCCCGAGTTGCTGGCCGGCGCCGATGTGGTGGTGGACGGCCCGGGAGGGGTCGTCGACCTCCTCAGTCGCCTGCTCCCCCCGACGCCGGCGTAGCCACCGCCAGCTGGTCGTCGAGCCAGTCCTGGGGCGTGCGCCGGGTGGCTGCCCTGTGCAGGATGGCGGCCCGGGCGGCCCGCTCCTCGGCCGGCATGGAGAGCGCCTCGGACAGGGCGGCCGCCGTGCCCGAGATGTCGAAGGGGTTCAGGCCCAGGGCTCCGTGGGCCAGCACGTCCCAGGCGCCCGCCTCCGTGCTCAGGGCCAGGACACCGTCGCGCTCGTTCAGCACGGGGCCTTCGAGGGCGACCAGGTTCATGCCGTCGCGTACCGGGTTCACCAGGAGCACGTCGTAGCGGCGCAGCGCCGCCACCGAGCGGGGGAACGAGTCGCTCATGTCGAGCAGCACCGGGGTCCATGACGGTGTCGACCAGGTGGTGTTGAGCCGTTCGACGAACGCCTCGACCTCGGCCCGGTAGGCCAGGTACTCGGGCAGGCCGTCCCTCGACGGGTACACGGAGGCGGCGAACACGACCCGCTCGCGCCAGTGCGGCTCCTCCTCGAGCAGCGCCTCGAAGGCGAGGAAGCCCCGCAGCAGGTTCTTGGAGAGCTCGATGCGGTCCACCCGCACGATGAGATGGCGGTCGCCCACCCGCTCCTCGAGGTGTTGCAACTCGGCGGTCGACTCGGGCGACGCCGCCACCACGGCCAGCTCGGTGGCGTCGATGGCGGCGGGCGACACGAACGTCGCCGGCGTGGTGCCGAGCACGGCCCGGGCGCACGCCTCGAAGGCGTGCGACCAACGCTCCGAGTGGAACCCGCTGGCGCCATGGCCGGCCATGGCCGCAAGGAGCTCGGTTGCGACCGCGTCGGGCAGCACCCGAAGGGTGGACGGCTCGCAGAACGGCGTGTGGTGGAAATACCCGGTGCGCAGGTCGGGCCGCAGCCTGGCCACCGCCGCGCCCACCAGAGGCAGCTGGTAGTCGTGCACGAGCACGGTGCCGCCCTCGGGCGCTTCGGCTGCGACGGCGGCCGCGAACGAGTGGTTCACGTCGCGGAAGGTGGCCCACGCCTCGTGCCAGCGCCTGTCGATGCGGGGGCGCCGGGGCAGGTCGTAGAGGCCGTGGTTGAGGAACCAGAGGGTGGCGTTTGCGATGACGTCGTAGAACTGGCGGTAGGCGGCCGGGTCGATGGCCAGCGAGCACAGGCGGAAGCCCTCGGCCTCGACCGCCCCCTTGGACGCTGCCAGCCGGTCGGCGTCGGTGATGGCGGCGGCGACCCACGTGGCGCCCGTGCCGACGACCGCCGGACCGAGGCTGGACACCAGGCCGCCCGCCCCCCGCCGGGTCACCAGCTCGCCGTCCGCACCGGTGCTGAAGGACAGCGGACCACGGTTCGAAACGACGACCAGGTCGGGGTGGCCCATGCCGGTGCAACGATACCCGTGTGCCCCGTGTGGTCGCCGCTCCTGACAAGTTCCGTGGCACGGCGTCGGCGCGCCAGGTCGCAGCGGCCATCGCGGCAGCGGCCGCAGCCGCCGGCTGGGCGTGCGACGAGGCGCCCGTCGCAGATGGCGGCGAGGGCACCCTCGACGCCATCGGCGGCCGCGTGCGCTCCTCCCGCGTGCGCGGGCCGCTGGGCGAGGCGGTGGAGGCGGAGTGGCGACTGCTGTCGTCCCTGCCCGGGACGGTGGTTGGCAGCGGGCCCATGGCACTGATCGAGATGGCCAGGGCGACGGGGCTCGACCTGGCCGGCGGGCCCGAGTGGAACGACCCAATGCGGGCGTCCACCGAGGGCGTCGGCGACCTGATCCTGGCCGCCGTGGCGGCCAAGGCCCGGCGGGTGGTGGTGGCCGTCGGCGGCTCGGCATCCACCGACGGCGGGCTCGGCTGCCTCAACGCGCTCCGGCCACGGGGCCGGCTGGCGGGCGTCGACCTGGTGGTGGCGTACGACGTCACCACGACCTTCGTCGGCGCGGCCGCCGAGTTCGCGCCGCAGAAGGGCGCCACGCCGGCGCAGGTAGCGCTTCTCGGCCGCCGGCTGGAACGGCTGGCCCAGGTTTACCTCGACGAGTACGGCGTCGACGTGCGGTCCATCCCCGGCGCGGGTGCGGCCGGGGGCCTGGCCGGCGGGCTGGCCGCCGTGGGCGCCACCCTCCTTCCCGGTTTCGACTTCGTGGCCGACACCATCGAGCTGGCCGAGCGCATCGAGGGCGCCGACCTGGTCGTGACCGGCGAAGGCTTTCTCGACGAGCACTCCTTCGACGGCAAGGCGGTCGGCGGCGTGGTCGAGCTGGCCGAGGAGGCGGGCGTTCCGGTGCTCGTTGTGGTGGGGGAGGCGTTCGACTCCGGCCCCGTCCCCGCCGTCTCCCTGGTGGAGCGCTTCGGCCGCACGCGCGCCTTCGAGGACACCCTCGCCTGCGTCGAGGAAGCCGTCTCGGCGCACCTGTGGGCGTTACCCTGACGCGGTGATAGAGCGGGTCCGACGGGCGGGCCAGGTGTCATGGGCGGCGGTGGGTGTGGCCACGCTGCTGGCCGTCGTCGGGATCGTCCTGTGGACCGTGCGGGTGATCTTCCCGCCCCTGGTCCTGGCCGGCGCCATCGTCTTCCTCCTCAACCCGGTGGTCACCGGTCTCCAGCACCGGGGCGTGCCGCGGGCGGCCGGCGCCGGCATCGCCTACCTCGGCGTCATCGGGCTCGTGGTGCTGGCCGGCGCCCTGGTCTACCCCATCGCCGCCGACCAGGCACGCGAGCTGGGTGACGACTGGCCCGTGATCAAGATGAAGGCCGAGAACTGGATCGACGACGCGGTCGAGACGTCGCAGGGGACCTTCCTGGAGTTCACCCGCGCCGACCTCGAGGACGCCCTCGGCAACAAGAACACGACCTTCCGCCAGCAGCTCGACCAGGCGCGCGACCTGGGGCTGAAGATCTTCCACATCCTGCTGATCCTCCTGCTGGCGCCGATCATCGCCTTCTACCTGCTGGTGGACGCCCCCCGTGTCCGGGAGGTGATTCGGTCCCTTGTACCGCCGGGGGCCAAGGCCGAGGTCGACCATGTGGCCCACCGGCTCAACCGCGCCATCGGCGGCTTCTTCCGGGGCCAGCTGGTGGTGGCCACCATCGTCGGCGTGATGTGTTCCGTCGGGCTGCTCATCATCGGCCTGCGCTTCTGGTTCCTGGTCGGGATGATCGCCGGCCTGTTCAACATCGTGCCGCTCATCGGACCGTGGGTCGGCGGCGTGCCCGGCATCGTCATCGCCCTCACCACCGGCACACCCCTCCAGGCCGTCGGCGTGGTCGTGGTGATGGTGACGGCCCAGCAGATCGACAACCACTTCATCACGCCCCAGGTGATGCAGCGGGTAGTCCAACTCCACCCCGCAGCGGTGATCCTCGCCCTCCTCGCGGGAGGCTCACTGGGAGGCTTCTTCGGCCTCCTCCTCGCCGTGCCCCTCGCCGCCGTGCTGAAGATCATCTGCGGCCACGTCTGGCGGACCCACATCCTCGACGAACCCTTCGAGCAAGCCGTCGCGGAGGAGGAGGCCGCAGAGGGCGACGGGCCCATCGAGGACGCCGTCGATCTCGATCGCAATGCCGGGCAGGCCACCGATCCCCTCCGACAACCACTGTCGGGCCCGGGCCCTCCTGGCCGACGGCCACCAGTTCCGGCGCCGCCGCCCTAGCGGCCCGGAAGGCGAGGGAGGGACGGCCCATTCCTACGCCGTGCGCAAGCCGCCGGAGGAGGACGAGGCAAGAGAAGCCAACTCCGCCACACAGGGACCGGCACCGGCCCGCGACAGGACCGTCCGCAACACGGCCTCAGCCTGAGGACCGAGTTCGGCCAAGGGCCGGTTCCGGTGCACCCGCCGCCCCAGGTCCACCTGCACCATCGACCCCAGCCCGTACCGCCCGGCCACGTCCGCCAGCAGGGCGATGTCGACCCCGTAGCCCCGCACGAACGGCACCTGTTCGAGCACGTCCCGCCGGCCGGCGCATTCACCGGCCAGCGGCTGGGTGAAGCCGGCCAGCGCCGGCAGCAGCACCCGAAGGGCCGGCTTGGCCATCAGCTCGGTGACCCGCCCGCCCTCGCCGTCGCGGCCGTCGAAGGGCCGGTCGTAGAAGGCCTTCACGAAGGTGACGGCGGCGTCGGCCAGCAAGGGCCCGACCAGCCCCACCACGAAGGCAGTGGCGAACGAGCGCACGTCGGCGTCGCAGTACACGACGAGGTCTCCGTCCGACGCGGCCAGGCCGGCCTGCATGGCCTCGCCCTTGCCGCCCCCTCCGCCCGGCACCACGCGGGCGCCGGCCGCCCGTGCCGCCGCCGCCGTGGCATCCGTGGAGCCGTCGTCGACCACCACTATCTCGTCCACCAGCCGGTGCTGCAAGCACAGGCGTCTGTGCACGGCGGCCACGATGGGGCCGACCGTCGCCTCCTCGTCCCTCGCCGGGAGACACACCGAAACCCGCCGGCCGCCCTTCACCGCCGCCAGGGCGGCGGCGTCGAACGACGACCCGGGCACCGTCGCCGGACCGCGGCCGGGGAGGGGAGGGACGGTCGCCACGCCCCCATCTTCCTCGATCCGGCCGCGGCCGCCGGTCGATGGTTTGCCAAGATGACGGCCGGCGGTCGACAATGGAGCCGTCATCCAGAGCGGTCGAGGGACCGGGCCCAGCGACACCGCGGCAACCAGCGGGCTTTCAGCCCATCAGGTGCCAATGCCCGGAACGATGAGGAGGAATCACGTCGTGCCGTCCCCACCTGGCCCCTACGTCACGGGCCTCACCTGTCGCGAGTGCGGCCGTCCGTACCCGGCCGAGGCCCTGCACGTGTGCGAGTACTGCTTCGGCCCGCTCGAGGTGGCCTACGACTACGAGGCCATCGCGTCGGTCACCAGCCGGGAGCGCATCGCCGCCGGCCCCACAAGCATGTGGCGCTACGCCGACCTGCTGCCGGCCGAGTCCACCGATCCGGTGAGCCTGGGCGCCGGCTTCACGCCGCTCGTGCGAGCAGACCGCCTGGCGGCCGAGCTCGGCCTCGGTGAGCTGTGGGTGAAGAACGACACCCTCAACCCGACCGGGTCGTTCAAGGACCGGGTGGTGTCGGTGGCGCTCACTAAGGCCCGCGAGCTGGGCTTCAAGGTGGCGGCGTGCGCCTCCACCGGCAACCTGGCCAACTCGGTCGCCGCCCATGCCGCCCACGCCGGCATGCAGTCGATCGTCTTCATCCCATCGGACCTGGAGGAGGCCAAAATCGTCACCACCGCCGTCTACGGCGGCCGGCTGGTGGCGGTCGAGGGCAACTACGACGACGTGAACCGCCTCTGCGCCGAACTGGCCGGCGAGCACCCCACGTGGGCGTTCGTCAACGTCAACATCCGCACCTACTACGCCGAGGGCTCCAAGACGCTGGCCTTCGAGGTGGCCGAGCAGCTCGGGTGGATGGTGCCGGACCACGTCGTGGTGCCCGTCGCCTCGGGCAGTCAGCTGGTCAAGGTCCACAAGGGCTTCGACGAGCTGCACAAGGTCGGATTGCTCGATGAGGAGCCGCATGTGCGGGTGTCGGGCGCCCAGGCGGCCGGGTGCTCGCCGGTCGCCACCGCCTTCTTGGAGAAGAGCGACCTCATCCGGCCCCAGAAGCCGAAGACCATCGCCAAGTCGTTGGCCATCGGCAACCCGGCCGACGGCTGGTACGCGCTCGACGTCATCCGCTCCACCGGCGGCGGTGTCGGGTCGGTGACCGACGAGGAGATCGTGGAGGGCATCCGCCTCCTGGCCCGCACCGAGGGGATCTTCGCCGAGACGGCGGGCGGCGTCACCATCGCCACGCTGGCCAAGCTGGCCGCCTCGGGCGTGGTGCGGCCCGACGAGCGGGTGGTGGCCTACGTCACCGGCCTCGGCCTCAAGACGATCGACGCCGTCAGCCCCCATGTCGGGCCGACCGTTACGATTCCGCCCAGCATGGAGGCGTTCGCGGCCTTCATGGAGACGGAGAGCGGTCGATGAGCGTCAACGTACGGATCCCCACCCAGCTGCGCACCCTCACCGGCGGCGCCGGCGACGTGAGCCTCGACGGGGCGACCGTGGGCGAGCTACTCGCCGCCCTCGACGCCGCCCATCCCGGCTTCGGCGAGCGTCTCTTCGATGACGACCGCAAGCTGCGTCGCTTCGTCAACGTGTTCGTGGCCGACGAGGACGTGCGCTTCCTCCAGGGGCTGGACACGCCGGTCGCAGCGGGACAAACGGTGTCGATCGTGCCGGCGGTGGCGGGCGGCATCTGACTCCCCACCCCCTGGGCGCTCAACCGGCGGCGCCCCCGTGCCGATAGCGGATCATGGCCGAGGTGCTGATCGTCGACGACGACGATGACATCCGGGCGATCCTGGCGTTCACGCTGGAGGACGCCGGGTTCGAGGTGCGGGAAGCGGCCGACGGCAACCAGGCGGTGGCCGCCCTGGAGGCGAAGGCCCCGGACTGCCTCGTCCTCGATGTGATGATGCCGGTTTTCGACGGGTTCGGCGTGCTACGCACGCGGCGCCAGTCGAACCTGGCGCCCGATGCCCGGGTCATCCTCCTTACCGCCCGCACGGCCGAGCGCGACTTCGTGCGGGGCTGGGAGCTCGGCGCCGACGAGTACCTCACCAAGCCCTTCGACCCCGACGAGCTGGTGGTGACCGTGCTCAGGCTCCTCAAGAGCTCGCCCGCCCAGCTCAACGAGCGCCGGGAGTCGGAGCTGAAGAAGGCCGAGCTGCTCGAACGGCTCGAATCCGCCTTCAACCGGCCGGGGGCCACCCCGCTGTCCTGATCTCCCCGGCCGGGGCCCCCAACGAAGTCCCGAGCGAGCCGGAGGCGAGACCAGGGACCCCGGCCTCCTCCCCGAAGCGGGGTCCCCATCCCCGCTCGGCGCCGTTGTCCTGCGTCACCTCGACCGGGGTCTGCACGTGGTGTTCTGGCACTCGCTTGCGTTGAGTGCCAACGGGTCGTAGCATTAGCACTCAGATACCGAGAGTGCTAACGCCTTCGAAGGGCTCACGCCTTCCAAAGTGCGGACGCGCGACAACTCGCCCCGAATCCCCCGGGAGGGAACTGCATGCCCAAGATGATCGCCTTCGACGAGCAGGCCCGCCGCGCCCTTGAGAGCGGCATGAACCAGCTCGCCGACGCCGTACGCGTCACGCTCGGCCCCAAGGGCCGCAACGTCGTGCTGGACAAGAAGTGGGGTGCCCCCACGATCACCAACGACGGCGTGTCCATCGCCAAGGAGATCGACCTGGAGGACCCGTACGAGCGCATCGGCGCCGAACTGGTGAAGGAAGTCGCCAAGAAGACCGACGACGTCGCCGGTGACGGCACCACCACCGCCACCGTGCTGGCCTGGGCCATGGTCCGTGAGGGCCTGCGCAACGTGGCCGCCGGCGCCAACCCGATGTCCCTCAAGAAGGGCATCGAGGCCGCGGTGGAGGCCGCCGTCAGCTCCCTCAAGGCCCTCTCCAAGGACGTCGAGTCCAAGGACCAGATCGCCCAGGTCGCATCGATCTCGGCGGCCGACACCGAGATCGGCGGCATGATCTCCGAGGCCATCGACAAGGTGGGCAAGGACGGGGTCATCACCGTCGAGGAGTCTCAGACCTTCGGCATGGAGATGGACCTGGTCGAGGGCATGCGCTTCGACAAGGGCTACATCTCGCCCTACTTCGTCACCGACCCCGAGCGCATGGAGGCGGTCCTCGAGGACCCCTACATCCTGCTGGTGGGCTCCAAGATCAGCGCCGTGCGCGACATGCTGCCGGTGCTCGAGAAGGTCATGCAGTCGGCCCGTCCGCTCGTGATCATCTGCGAGGACGTCGAGGGCGAGGCCCTGGCCACCCTGGTCGTCAACAAGATCCGTGGCACCTTCAAGTCGGTCGCCGTCAAGGCCCCCGGCTTCGGTGAGCGCCGCAAGGCCATGCTCCAGGACATCGCCATCCTCACCGGTGGCCAGGTCATCACCGAGGAGGTCGGCCTCAAGCTCGACAACGTCGACCTCTCCCTGCTCGGCACCGCCCGCAAGGTCACCGTCACCAAGGACGAGACCACCGTGGTCGAGGGCGCCGGCTCCGAGGACGAGATCAAGGGCCGCATCGCCCAGATCAAGGCGGAGATCGAGAGCACCGATTCCGACTACGACAAGGAGAAGCTGCAGGAGCGCCTGGCCAAGCTCTCCGGCGGCGTGGCCGTCATCAAGGTCGGCGCCGCCACCGAGGTGGAGCTCAAGGAGAAGAAGCACCGCATCGAAGATGCCGTCTCCACCACCAAGGCAGCCGTCGAGGAGGGCGTGGTCGCCGGTGGCGGCGTTGCCCTGCTCCGCTCGCAGGCGGCCATCCTCGACCGCATCGAGAAGCTCGAGGGTGACGAGGCCACCGGTGCCCGCATCGTGGCCCGGGCCGTCGAGGAGCCGCTGAAGCAGATCGCCGTCAACGCCGGCCTCGAGGGCGGCGTGGTGGTCGAGAAGGTCCGGAACCTCAAGGGCGGCCACGGCCTCAACGCCGCCACCGGCGAGTACGAGGACCTGTTCAAGGCCGGCGTCATCGACGCCGCCAAGGTCACCCGTTCGGCCCTGCAGAACGCGGCTTCCATCGCCGCGTTGTTCCTCACCACTGAGGCGGTCATCGTCGACAAGCCCGAGCCCCACCACGCCGGAGGCGGCGCCGGCGCCGGCCACGGCGGCGGGATGGACGACTTCTAAGTCGGCGCAGTCCAGGTTGTAGGAAAGGCCCTGGCCCCCACGGGCCAGGGCCGTTTCGCGCCGCCGTGGTGCCACCGTGCCCTCACTACCGATGGCGTCGGGTGGGGGTACGGGAGAAGGCGACGCCGCCGGAGGTGGCGACGAGCAGGAGCCAGGCCAGCGCTCCGAGCGCGACCTTGGATGCCGGCGCGGGCGGTGGGGCGATCCTGTCGGCGGTGAGGGGGGTGGCGCCGGCAGGGGCGCCGGCAGCGGCAGCAACGCCGGCGGCGGGGGCGGCGACGGGACCTGTGGTCGCTGAGGCCGCTTCGCCGGGCAGGCTCTGCACCGTGCCGCCGTCCGTGGGGGGCGGCGGTGGGGCGGAGGCCGATTCGGCCAGGCGGACCGTGAACAGCGTGGAGCGCAGCCCGAGGGCGCGGTCGAAGTCGAGGCCGCTGACGGACCGGGCGCCGCCGGTGCCCCCCACCGTCACCTGTACGACCCGCCCCGATGGGCCTGTCCGGGTAACCACGTTGGTGACCTTCCCTCTCAGCCCGACGCGGGCGGCCACGTCCCGCAGCGACACGGTGACGGTCCACGGGGCCGGGTCGGGGGACGGGTAGGTCGCCGGCCGCAGGTACGGGTAGCCGGCGCCGGGCGTGCCGAAGCCCTCCTCGGTGCTGGCCGAGAAGCCGCCGCCGTTGGCCGAGTACACGGCCGATACGAGGGATTTCCGGTACATCAGGACCTGGCCCCGCGTGGCCGTGACCGCCTTGTCCATGGCTGCGTACTCGGCCTGGGCGCCGAGATAGACCTGGCAACGCTGGGTGTCGCACAGCTCGCCCCCGCCCGCCAACGCCCGCAGGGCGTAGGTGCGGGCGGCGATGGCCTGCGCCCGCAGGGAGGCCGCCGGCCACGACGGGTTGCGCACCTCGCCCATGCCCCGCAGGTACTGCTCCACGTCGACGTGGTTCACCAGGCGGAGGGGCCCGCCGCCCACCGTCTGCACGACGCCGCGGTACCGCGCGCTGCGCTCGGGCACGTCGATGGTGCCGCCACTCGCCGGCACGGCCCACAGGGACCGGGTGGACGCCGCCCGCCCGGCCACCGTCGTCGGTGGGGCGGACGAGGCCGGCGGCACCGTGGTCGTCGTGAGCGGCGGCACGGTGGGTACCGGGAGGATCGGGACGCCGGGAAGGGGCAGCAGGGGTTTCCCGGGCGGCAGGAGGACGACGCCGGGCGCCGTGGTCGTGGTGGTCGCCGGCGCCGTCGTCGGCGGCTCCTGGGCGGCCGCCGTCGTGAAGCGGCCGGTGGGCCCCGGGGGCCCGGTCAAGGCGTCGCCTGCGGCCGCCGCCACCTGGCCGGCGCCGCCGCCGGG